>JAUYSB010000155.1 GCA_030696525.1 Hydrogenophaga sp.
CCCAGCGGGTGCGCGGGTAGTCGGTCTGCTGGGTTTCCCAGGTGACGATGCCGCCCTTGACGTAGATCTTCCACGAGCACGAACCCGTGCAGTTCACGCCGTGGGTGCTTCGCACGATCTTGTCATGCGCCCAGCGGTTGCGGTAGGCGTCTTCCCAGGTCCGGTCTTCGCCGGTGGTCTGGCCGTGGCTGCCAGAGAACGGCTCGCGCGGTTGCTGGAAGTAAGTGAGACGGTCGAGAAAATGGCTCATGGTGTTTTTCTTCTTCCTTGGGTTGGACGGCTGCTGGGGCGTCAGTGGGCCGGAGGCTTCAGGGATTTTTCACGTAGGCGTTCTTGCGCAGGTAGAACCACCAGTTCAATACAAGGCACAGCGCATAGAAGACCGCAAACCCGTACATCGCGTACTGCGGTGTGCCGGCCTTGATCTGGTCACCGATGACGATGGGTGCGACGAAGGCGCCGTACGCGGCGACTGCCGATGTCCAGCCCAGTACAGGGCCGGCCTGCGTGCGGTCGAAGATCACGCCAATGGTGCGGAAGGTCGATCCGTTGCCGATACCGCTGGCGGCGAACAGCACGATGAAAAGTCCGAGGAATGCGGGGAAGTGCTGCTCGGGTGTGGGCGAGGCGTAGGCCCGCATCATCACGTAGCCCACGGCGACCGAAGCAACCACCATGATGGCCGAGATGATCTGCGTGACGATCGAGCCACCCACCTTGTCGGAGATCCAGCCTCCAATGGGCCGCACCGCTGCGCCAACGAAGGGGCCGATCCACGCGTAGGCCAGCACGGTGGGAGCGTTCGGGTTGTTCAGCGTGTGCTGCATCACGCCATTGGCATCGGTCACGTGACTGATACCGAAGATCACCTTCATCGCCAGCGGCAGGGCCATGGAGAAGCCGATGAAGGAGCCGAAGGTGACGATGTAGAGCGCCGTCATCGACCAGGTGTGCTTGTTGCCGAAGATGGCGAACTGCTTGGCGATGTTGTCCTTCATGGTGCCGAAGGCGGTGAACTTCATCACCATCAGCGTGCTCACGATGATCAGCGGCATGGCCAGCCACATGTTGAGCAGGCCCAGGCCGGTGGGCGCGGGCAGGTACAGGTAGAGGCCCACACCGGCCGGCAGGAACGACAGGGTGTAGAGCCAGACGATCTTGACGAAGGCGGCGATGGTGCTGCCCATGCTGCTGTCCACGCCGGGCGTGACCGTCTTGAGGTTGTTCATGCCGAACCAGCACAGGATGGACAGGGGCACCAGCGACAGCAGCCAGGCGAAGCCCGCGTTCTGAATCCAGGTGGGCGTGCCGGCCAAAATCTTGCCAAAGATCCAGCCGCTGTCTTTCACCAGCGTCATCGATTCACCGCCCAACGCGCCGAGCAGTGGCATGGTCATCACCAGCGGGATCACGATCTGCATGGTGGTGACGCCGAAGTTGCCCAGGCCGGCGTTCAGCCCCAAGGCCGTGCCCTGCAGCCGCTTGGGAAAGAAGGTGCTGATGTTGGACATGCTGGAGGCGAAGTTGCCGCCGCCCACACCCGACCACAGCGCCATGAGCTGGAAGGCCCACAGCGGCCAGTCCTTGTGCTGCAGCACGATGCCGGTGCCGATGGCTGGCGCCAGCAGCATGGCCGTGGTGAGGAAGATGGTGTTGCGCCCGCCCGCCAGGCGGATGAGGAAGGAGGCCGGGATGCGCATGGTGGCGCCGGCCAGGCCCGCGATGGCGGTGAGCGAGAACAGCTCGGCCTGGGTGAAGGGAAAGCCCAGGTTGAGCATCTGCACGGTGATGATGCCCCACATCCCCCAGATGGCAAAGCCACAGAGCAGTGCCGGCACCGAGAGCCAGAGGTTGCGGTAGGCGATCTTCTTGCCGGTGTTTTCCCAGAAGGTCTCGTCCTCGGGGCGCCAGTCTTCAAGGGTGGCGCCGGTGCCGATGCGGGCAGGGTTGGAGGTGTTCATGGTGGGGTCCGCTGGAGCGGCTCAGTTCTGAAGGGAAAAGGGTTTGGCGTGTTCGCCCATGACTTCGGTCTGGCGCACCTCGGTCCAGTACATCCAGATCAGCGAGACCCAGACCACGCCGTACATCAACATGAAGGCACTGGAGCGGATGCCGGTGAGGTCCACCAGCGCGCCGAACAGGATGGGCAGCACAAAACCGCCCAGGCCGCCGGCCAGGCCGACGATGCCGCTGATGGTGCCGATGTTGTCGGGGTAGTCGTTGGCGATGTACTTGAACACGCTGGCCTTGCCAAAGGCCCAGGCCACACCCAGCACAAACATCAGCGCGGTGAAGGTGTAAACGTTGAGGCCGATGTGAAAGGTCTGCGGACCGTTGATGGTGGTGATGGTGAAATCGGTCTGCGGGTAGCTCAACAGGAACAGGCAGATCCAGCTCACCCACATCACCCACCAGGTGACGCTGTGGGCGCCGTACTTGTCGCTCAGCACGCCACCGATGGCACGCAACACACCGCCCGGCAGCGAGAAACACGCGGCCAGCAGCGCGGCCACGCGGATGTCCAGGCCGTACTCGCCGATGTAGTACTGCACCATCCACAGCGCCAGCGCCACGTAGCCGCCGAACACGATGCTGTAGTACTGGCAGTACTTCAGGACCTTGGGGTCTTTGAGGGCCTTGAGCTGGTCGCTGAACTTGACGTTGCTGGCCACCAGGTGGCTGGGGTCGCTGTGGCTGAACAGCCAGAACAGCAGCACCGTGCCGGCCATGATGGCCGCGTACACCTGCGGCACGGCCGCCCAGCCAAAGGCCACCAGGATGACCGGCGCCACGATCTTGTTGACCGCCGAGCCCGAGTTGCCGGCGCCGTACACGCCCATGGCCATGCCCTGTTGCTGCTTGGGGAACCAGCGCGCCACGTAGGGTGTGCCCACCGAGAACGAGCCGCCGGCCAGGCCAACAAACAGACCGATGAACAGGAAGTGCCAGAACTCGGTGGCGTAGCCCATCATCCAGATGGCGGGCACGGTGATGGCCATCAGAATGGTCATCACGATGCGGCCGCCGTAGCGGTCGGTCCAGATGCCCAGGGGCACACGGATCAGGGAACCGGTGAGCACCGGCGTGGCCGTGAGCAGGCCGAACTGGGTGGCATTGAGGTCCAGCATCTTCTTGATCGGGATGCCGATCACGCCGAACATCATCCAGACCATGAAACACACGGTGAAGGCCCAGGTGCTGACGATGAGCACCGACCAGGCCTGGCGTTTGTGTTGGATGTCGCTTGTCATGTTGTTTGCTCCTGGCTCTTTCTTGCTGCTCGCCACACTGTGCTGGGCGGGGCGGATTCGGACCATCCCTCAGAAGGTCAATGTCGGACGCGGCAGAGGGATGAGGCGCCGGCCGGGACTACACCCAAATGACTAGGCTTTCAGCGCTTGTGCTGTCGCAGAAAGGCCTGCAAGGCCTTGTCGGAGCGGCGGATGTGCAGCGACAGCCAGTCGCGCAACACGGTCGACAGCTGCGCGGCCACCGTGATCTGCCCGGCCTCGTAGCGTTGCTGCAACGCGGTCAGCTGCGCCACAAACGCGGCATGGCCTTTGCGGTGGCCTTCGAGGTTGGGAAAGTGCGCGGCTGCCATCTGCGCCTCTTCGCGGTGCAGGTGGTCGGCGGTGTAGCGGATCAGCTGCTCCAGGATGCCGCCCACCACGTCGCGGCCTCGGCCTTCGGTGGTGGCGGTGTGCAGCTCGTTGACGAGTTGCACCAGGTGCTGGTGGTCGGCGTCGATGGCGCCGCCATCGATCACCATGTCCTCTGCCCAGTCGAAATAAGCCATGGCTGTGCTCCTGTCGGATCAGCTCGCGCTCAGGCGCAAGGGGGTGGGCAAACCACCGCGCAAGCGAAACACGCTCACGGTGTCCTGCAGTTGCTTGGCCTGGTGTTCCAGGGACTGGGCCGCTGCCGCCGACTCCTCCACCAGCGCCGCGTTCTGCTGCGTCACCTGGTCCATCTGGCCCACGGCCTGGCTGATCTGCTCGATGCCCGAGGTCTGGTCCTGGCTGGCTTCCGTGATCTCACGCATCAGGTCGGCCACGCGGCGCACATGCACCACAATTTCATCCATGGTGCTGCCGGCCTGCTCCACCAGCTTGCAGCCTTCGCTGACGTTGGACACCGAATCGTTGATCAGGCCCTTGATCTCTTTGGCCGCCGTGGCCGAGCGCCCGGCCAGGTTGCGCACCTCGCTGGCCACCACCGCAAAGCCCCGGCCCTGCTCGCCCGCCCGCGCGGCTTCCACGGCGGCATTGAGCGCCAGGATGTTGGTCTGGAACGCGATGCCATCGATGACGCCAATGATGTCGGCAATGCGGCGCGAGGAGTCGTTGATGGCTTCCATGGTCTGCACCACCTGGCTCACCACCGAGCCCCCCTTGACCGCCACGGCCGAGGCCGACTCGGCCAACTGGCTGGCGTGTTGGCCGCTCTCGAAGTTCTGCTTCACCGTGCCCGCGATTTCCTGCATCGAGGCCGAGGTCTGCTCCAAGGCGCTGGCCTGTTCTTCGGTGCGCGACGACAAATCCAGGTTGCCAGCAGCGATCTGGCTGGTGGCCGTGGCCATGCTGTCGGCGCCCTGCCGCACGCGGCCCACGATGTGGGTCAGGCTCTCGTTCATGTCGCCCAGGGCCTGGAGCAACTGGCCACATTCATCCTGTGTGCGCACCGTCACCTGCACGTCCAGATCACCGGCGGCCACCCGCTTGGCAATCGCCACCGCTTCGGCCATGGGCCGGGTGATGGAGCGCGTGACCCACCAGGCAAAACCCACCGCCACCACCAGGCTGACGCCCGCCAGCAGCACCAGCAGCAGGCGCGAGGTGCCGATGCTGGTCTGCAGCTCGGCGCTGCTGTCCATCACGAGCCGTTTTTGCAAGGTGGTCAGCTGGTCGATGGGGCCTTGCAGCGCGTCCAGCGCGGGCAGGGTTTCGCTCATCATCAGGCGGGCGGCGCCCTCGCGGTCGCCGGCGTCCACCAGCTGGCCCACCTTGCCAAACGAGGTCACGTACTGGCCGCGCCGGGTTTTCAGATCGGCCAGCAGCCGCTTGCCTTCGGGCAGGTAGATCAGGCGATCGAGCGTGACCAGCGCGTCATCGATGGTCTTCTTGTTCTCGGCGATGCTGGCGCGAACGCGGGCCAATTGGCCTGCGTCGCTCACCATCAACAGCTCCATGGTGCGCCGCGCGTTGGCGCGGGTGGTGGCGTTGATGGTGTTGGCGGCTTCGGCCTTGACCCAGTCCGATTCGATGATGCGGGTGTTGACCTCACCCACCTGGCTGAAGCGCACCACAGCCACCGCAATGGCCGCCAACGTCAACACAATCAACAAGCCAAAACCGACACCCAGGCGCACGCCAATGCGCAAATTTTGAAAAACCATGGCAAGACCCCTAACAGTTGTTGAGACTGTGCTGGGTCAGCGTGTTTTTGGGCATCCTCCAAAAAGACAGGCCATGGAAGGATGGCGGCTGCGAGCGCCTACTCCCAAAGCAGTAGTCCGGTGCGCACGACGGCGGGCAGGCCTACCATTGCCGCATGAGCCCCATCGCCCTCCCCGGCTTCCACAGCCCCGGTGCCAGCACCGAGGCACCGCTGGAAATGCTGGCCGCCTGCCACGGCCGCGTGCACAAGCAGTGCGAAACCCTGCGCCGCCTGGCCGTCCACCTGCCCACCCACGGCAGCGACACCGCCGCCCAGCAAGCCGCCACCGCCGTGATGCGCTACTTCGACACCGCCGCGCGCGACCACCACGCCGACGAAGAAGAAGACCTCTTCCCCACGTTGCTCGAAGCCATGGCCGGCTCGGACGCGGTGTGCATACGTGCGCTCACCGATGGGCTGGTGTCGGAACACCGGGTGCTGGAGGGGCGTTGGCACCGGTTGCGCGAGGTGCTGGCGCGCATTGCCCAGGGCGAGCCTGTGGCCCTGCCCCCATCAGACGTGCAAGCCTTCGTGGCCGCCTACGCGGCCCACATCGAAAAAGAAGACACGGAGCTATTGCCCATGGCGGCGCGGCTGCTGAGCGATGCCGACATCACGCGCGTGGGGACTGCGATGCGGGTGCGGCGGGGGATTGGGGAGGTGGGCTGACGGGCTGCTGCGACCGCTGGGAGCGGGGTGCCACATATTCTGGGGATGGCCGCGGACTGTACGAATACAGGCACGCGTCGCAGAGCTTGACGTCGAGGTACACGAAGACGCGTTCACGTGCTGGCGCACGTTCGAGAGGCAGGCCAATGGCACACGGTAGGCCAGGTTTCAGGTGCCTCTAGGCGGCACACAACAGTTACAGTTGCGCATACCTACAACACAGGAGACCCGCTTTGTTCAGCCATGTCATGCTCGGTACAAACAACATCGAGCAATCCAAACGCTTCTATGACGCCCTATTGAATGTCATCGGTGTGGGACCCGCCATCGAGAACGCGAACAAGACCGGCCAGCGCCGCCTGTTCTACAGACACGATGGCTATTCTTTTGGGGTGAGCGAACCCATCGATGGCAAACCCGCCACGGTTGGCAACGGTGGCACCGTGGGCTTCAAGTGCACCTCAGCGGAGCAGGTCCGCGAGTTTCACGACGTTGCCGTCACCCATGGGGGCACGTCCATCGAGGAACCGCCGGGCCCTCGCTCCGGCCCTGCGGGCGTTCTGCACCTCGCCTATGTGCGCGACCCCGACGGGAACAAACTCTGCGCCTTGTATCGCCCCTGAGCGTCGTCCAGGGTCGGCGCCGGCTGGCAGCCAGCGCGCTACACCATCCCCCTCTCCGTCGCATACACCGCCGCATGCACGCGGTTGGCGAGGTCCAGCTTGCGCAGGATGTGCTGCACGTGGATCTTGACGGTGGTTTCGGCGATGTCGAGGGCGCGGGCGATGAGTTTGTTGCTGTCGCCGCGCGCGATCAGCTTGAGGATTTCGGTTTCGCGCGGTGACAGGGTGTGGATGGGGTCGCGGCTGTCCAGCGTTGGCGTGTTGCGCGTGAGCGCCAAACCGGCCGCTGGCGGGGCGGGCACGGTGGCCGCAGGGGCCACCACGGCCGGCGTTTCGCGCAGCAGGCCCACGAGCTTGCCCATCATCTCGGGGCTGACGACGGAGTCGCCGTCCCAGATGCGTTCGATGGAGTCGGCCAGGTCTTCGGTGTCTATGGTCTTGAGCAGGTAGCCATCGGCACCCGCCCGCAGGCCGGCGGCCAGGTCGTCCACGTTTTCGCTCACGGTCAGCATCACGATGCGTGCGCCGGGCGCGGCCTGTTTGAGGCCGGCGATGGCGTCTATGCCCGAGACGCCGGGCAGGTGGTTGTCGAGCAGGATGAGATCGGGTGCGAGCTTGGCGGCGCTGACCTGCGCGGCGCTGGCGTCGCCGGCTTCACCCACCACGCTCAGGCGGCGGTCTTGCGACAGCAGCGCCACCAGGCCGCGGCGGAACAGGTTGTGGTCGTCCACCACAAGCAGGCGGATGGGGGCGGTGCGTTCAGAGGACATGCGTGGCGTGTGTGAACCCTACTGGGTCAGTTCAAGAAGGACGGCCGTGCCCTCGCCGGGCGCGGACTGGACATGCACCTGCGCGCCGATGCGCTCGGCACGCTCGCGCATGATGTGCAGGCCCACGTGGGTGTCGCTGGCCGAGGCGGCGCGCGGCGCAAAGCCCTGGCCATTGTCACGCACTTCAAAGCGCCAGCGCGGGGCCTTGTCCACCTTGAGGGTGACCTCGCTGGCGCCCGCGTGTTTGCGCACGTTGGACAGCGCTTCCTGCACCACGTGCAGCACCTGCAACTGCACGTCGGACGGCAACGAGACGCCGTGGCCATGCAGCTCCAGGTGGGTGCGCAGGCCGCTCTGGTGTTCAAACTTCTTGAGCGTGGTGCGCAGCGCCTGTTCGATGTCGTCGCTGTTGGTGCGGGTGCGAAAGTGCACCAGCAGTTCGCGCACGTCGTTGGTGCTCTCGCGCACGCCGGCGTCGAGCTCGTCGATGATGGGTTGCTGGGCCTGGATGTCGCCACGTGCCACGGCCGAGCGCAGCAGGCTGATCTGGATCTTCAGAAAAGCCAGCGACTGCGCGATGGAGTCGTGCAGCTCGCGCGCGAGCATGGTGCGCTCCTCGCTCACGGCCGCCTCGCGCACCAGCGCGTCGGTGCGCAGGTTCTCGATGGCGTTGGCCAGGTGGCCGGCCAGGGCATCGTACAAGGCGCGGTCGTCCTCGCGCAGCGTGGTTTCGTGGCGGTAGAACAGGTCGATCTCGCCCAGGATGCGGTTCTGCAGGCGGATGGGCACGCTCACCAGCGCGCTGTAGCCGGCCTTCACGCAGTTGCCCAGCAGGCGGTCGTCGGAGGGGATGATGGGGATCACACGCGTGCGCGCCGTGGCCTGCGGCTGGCCACAGGCGCACAGGCCGGCCTCCAGGCAGCGTTCCTCGGCCACCAGTTCTTCGGGCAGGCAGTCGCTGGCCAGCATCAGGTAGCGCTGGGTGGCTTCGTCGGACCAGCGCACCGCCACCGCATCGGCGCCGCTGAGCCGCCGCACCTTTTGCGCAAAGCCCTTGGCCAGTTCCTCCAGCGTGTGGGCCTCCACCAGAAAGGTGCTGACCTCGTACAGCGCCGCCAGGCGCGCGCGTTTGGCCTCCAGGTCGCGTGTCTTGGCCAGCACCTGTCCCTCCAGGTCGTGGTAAAGCGACTGCAGGGTTTGTGTCATGTGGTTGAAGCCGGCCGCGAGCTCACCAAATTCATCGGGGGCGTCCACCGCCACACGGGTGGAAAAATCGCCCGCCTCCACACGCTGCAAGGCCTGGCGCAAGCGTTGCAGCGGGTGGATGACGAACAGGTAGCCGATGTAGATGGACAAGACGGCGGCGGCCACCGCCAGCGCCATCATCACGAACTGGAACAGGTTGAGCACGGCGGTCAGCCGGGCCATGGTGTTTTCGATGGTGCTGACCAGGTTGTCCACTTTGGGCACAAAGGCCTCGATCTGGGCAACCAGCGCGGTGGCATCGGTCTGAACGGGTGTTGCCCAGGCCGGCTGCAGGCGCAGCCAAGCCTGTTGCAAGGCGTCGAACTGCTCGCGCGAAGCCTCGTTCCAGGGCACGAACAGCGGGCGCTGCGGATCGCCGTCGCGCAACAGCGCCAGGCTGGCCTCGAACTCGGCCACGCGCACGGCCACCTGGGCATCGGGCTGTTCGGCCAGCAGCGTGCTGGCCAGGCGCCAGGCCTGCATGCGCATGCGCCCCGCTTCGTTGACGGCCGCCGCGCCGCCGTCGAGCTGGCGCGTCACCCACATGGTCAGGCCGATGGAGACGAGCGCCAGCACCAGCAGCAACACGCCGGTGGCCAGGAATTTGGTGGAAAGCTGGCGGCGCCAACGCATGGGTATCAGTTCGGTGGGGAAAAGTCAGCGCAAAAGTGCCACCCAATTGTCAAGGCATCGCCAAAGGGCTGTCCATCCCGCCGCCGCGTGTGGGGCCATCGTTCTTTCGGACGATGGCGGTGCGCCGGCTCCTATTTCTGGAAAACCCGGCAGGGCCCAAAGAAGGATGGCGCAGCGGCCCGCGATGCGGGACAGTGACGCTGCCATGCATGTTCTTCAGAAAGCCGCCGTGTCGCTGCCCCACCCTGGTCCCCGCCCCGGCCCCCGCGCGCCGGCCGGCGGTGGCTGGCGCCTGTCCCACCTGTGGTGGGCACCACACCGGCTGGCCTTTGCCACAGCGGCACTGCTGCTGGTGCTCAGCGCCCTGTGGTGGCTGGGCGTGCAGCTGGCGCGCGCGGGCGCCATCGCCCCCTGGCCCCAAGCCTTTGACCCCGGCCTGCTCCACGGCACGCTCATGACCTATGGCTTCATGCCGCTGTTTTTTGCCGGATTCCTGTTCACCGCCGGCCCCAAGTGGCTGGACATGCCCGCCCCCTCGGCGCAGGACGTCGCCCCGGCCGTGCTGTTGCAAGGCCTGGGCTGGCTGCTGTGGCTGGGCGCTGCCGTGGGCGGCACGCCACTGGCCCTGGCCGGCGCCGCCGCGGCGGCGCTGGGGCTGGCGTGGTCGGCCGCCTTGTTCGGCCGCCTGCTGTGGCGCAGCCCCGCGCCCGAGCGCCAGCACGCCACCCTGGCGTGGCTGGCCGCCTGTGTGGGGGTGCTCGCCTTGCTGGGGCTGGGCCTGGCCGTGGCCGCTGGGCGACACGAGATTGCCCGCGCGTGCCTGCTCACCGGCCTGTGGGGTTTTGTGGCCAGCACCTTTGTGGTGGTGGCGCACCGCATGATCCCGTTTTTCACCGCCAGCGCCTTGCCCATGGTCAGCGTCTGGCGGCCCCACTGGGTGCTGGCACTGATGCTGTTTGCGCTGGGCATGAAAACGCTCTCGGTGTGGACCGCCTGGGCCGGCCTGACTTCCGGCACCTGGGCGCTGGCGCATGGCTTCTGGATGCTGGTGAGTGGCCTCTTGCTGCTGTGGCTGGCGGTGGTGTGGGGGCTGATGCAAAGCCTGCGCATCAAGCTGCTGGCCATGTTGCACCTGGGTTTTGTGTGGCTGGGCCTGGGCCTGCTGATCGACGGCTTGAGCCACCTGTGGGCCGCGCTGACCGGCACCGACGCCCTCTACCTGGGCGCGCTGCACGCCAGCACCATGGGTTTTCTGGGTTCGCTGATGCTGGCCATGGTCACGCGGGTGTCGTGTGGGCACAGCGGTCGGCCACTGGTGGCCGACGGCCTGATCTGGTCGCTGTTCTGCCTGCTGCAACTTGCCACCCTGCTGCGCCTGGCCGCGGCAGTGGGCGGCAACGGCTCCGTCATACTCACCGTGGCGGCAGCCACCGCCTGGGCACTGACCGTGGTGCCGTGGTCGTGGCATTTGATGCGCTGGTGGGGACGCCCCCGCCGTGATGGCCGTCCCGGATAAAACAAGCAATCGATGAACGAACTGGCCCTGCCCCACCCCGACGCCCCCGCCTGGGCCGACGCCCTCATCCACAGCCGCCGCACCACGCTGCCCAAGCGCCTGTGCGGGCCGGGGCCTGACGGCGCCCAGCGCACGGCCATACTGGCCGCCGCGGCCGCCGCGCCCGACCACGGCCAGCTGCTGCCCTGGCGTTTCATCGAGGTGCCCGACACCCAACGCGCCCGACTGGCCCAAGCCTTTGCCGACGCCCTGCTGGCGCGCGACGCGGCGGCCAGCGCCGAAGACCTGGAACAGGCCCGCGAAAAAGCCCACCGCGCGCCCTGGCTGCTGCTGGCGGTGTGCCGCGCGCGTGGCGGCGACCCCGAGGTGCCGGCACAGGAGCGCGTGTTGTCGGCCGGTGCCGCCATCCAGAACATGATGCTGCTGGCCACGGCCATGGGGCTGGGCTCGGGCCTGACCAGCGGCAAGGCCTTGTCGTCTGCGCCGCTGCGCGCGCTGTTCGGCCTGCAACCCGACGAAGACGCCCTGTGTTTCATCAACATCGGCCATGTGCGTGAAGCCCGCAAGCCGCGCCCCCGGCCGCCGGTGGACGCGTATTTCAGCTGCCTGGACGAGAACACGCCCGCCACGCGTTGAGTCGGCGCTTTCCGGGCCTCGGCCCGGATGGTTTCTAATGGAGGGTTGTCGCCGCGCCGCCATGAACCGATTCATTTGATGAAATCGATGTTTCTGGCAAAGGCTTGCGGCGACCCGGCGCTGTTCCAGCGCCACCGCCCGGCCCGTTTGGGCGCAGGGCGCCACACCCCCTTGGAGGCATGTTGTCGCGCACGAACTTCAGCAGTTCAACCCTGGTCCGTCTGTTGGCGCAAGCCACCGGCGTGGGTGCGGGTGCGCCCCGCCAGGACGTGGCCGAGCGGTTGAGCCAGTGGCTCAACGCCTTCGACGCGGTGGCGCTGCACGGCATCCACCAATCGGTGGCCACGGCCGCGCCGGCCGCCCAGGCACCCAGTGCGGCGGCCGACACCGCCCAACAGGCCGTGACCGAGCTGTTCCAGCGCACGCGGGCGGCGCTGATCGCGGCCATCACGGCGCACGGGCGCCCACCAGTGCCGGTGCCCAAGGCACGCGCAGCCACGTTGCAGCGCACGCCCGCACCCGTGCCCGAAGAACCTGCTGCCGACTACAGCGTGTTTTTCAAGCGCCACCTGGCGTTGCAGCGCGACATGGCGCTGAAAATTGCGCCGCTGCGCGCCCAGGCGCGCCAGGTGCTGGCGCGCAGCGCGCCGCAGCTGCGGCCACTGGCCGCGCTGGACGCGCTGATGGAGCAGACCCTGGGCGGGCGCGAACACAAGCTGCTGGCCCAGGTGCCGGCGCTGCTGGAAAAACGCTTTGAACAACTGCGCGACACACCGGGCGCCGGGCCGGCCGTGTTTGGCAGGGAATGGGAGGCGATCGTGCTGGCGGAGTTGAATCTGCGCCTGCAACCGGTCGTCGGATTGATGGAAGCATGGGGCGCAAGCCCCCAGACAACACAATGAACCGATTCGCTTTTGGGGCCGCCTTCGGGGCCGGCCTGTTGACCGTGGGCTGGATTGGCCTGGGTTTTGTGGGCCACAGCCCGCTGGCGCTGGCCATGACGCTGCTGATCGCCGCCACCTACCTGCTGGGTGCGCACGAGCTGCGCAGCTACCGCAGCGCCAGCGCCGCCTTGTCTGGCGCATTGGGCCAGCTCGGCACCGCCCCGGCCGACATGGCCGCCTGGCTGGGCCAGGTGCCCGCCGGCCTGCGTGCGGCCGTGCGCTCGCGCATCGAAGGCGAACGCGTGGCCCTGCCCGGCCCGGCGCTCACGCCCTACCTGGTGGGCTTGCTGGTGATGCTGGGCATGCTGGGCACCTTCGTGGGCATGGTGCTGACCTTTCAGGGCGCGGTGTTCGCGCTCGAAGGTTCGGCCGACCTGCAGGCCATACGCTCGGCGCTGGCCGCCCCCATCAAGGGCCTGGGCCTGTCCTTCGGCACCTCGGTAGCGGGTGTGGCGGCATCGGCGGCGCTGGGCCTGATGTCGGCCATCGCACGGCGCGAGCGCGCCGACGTGGCGCGCCAGCTCGATGCCCACGTGGCCAGCGAGCTGCGCCCCTTCTCGCTGGTGCACCAGCGCCAGGAAACCTTCAAGGCCCTGCAGCAGCAGGCACAAGCCCTGCCCGAGGTGGTGGGCCACCTGCAGGCGATGATGGACGGGCTGGAGCGCCGCAGCCAGCAATTGAACGAGCAGCTGCTGGGCCAGCAGGCGCAGTTCCACCGCGAGGTGGGCGTGGCCTACACCGAGCTGGCCCACACCGTGGGCAACACCTTGCAAGAGGCCCTGACGGCAGGCGCGCGCGCGGCCGGCGACAGCATTCGCCCGGTGGTCGAAGCCACCATGGCCGAGATCGCGCGCGAGTCGCAGATGAGCCACCAGCGCCAGATGGACGCCACCCAGGCCCAGTTGCACGGCCTGGTCAGGGACATTGGCGCCACCGCGCGCGAAGCCGCAGAGGGCTGGCGCACCACCCTGGCCGCGCAGGCCCGCACCGACGACGCGCAGCGCCAGCAATGGGCTCAGGCCCTGCAGGCCGTGACCGGCACCTTGCAAACCGAATGGCAACAGGCGGGCGCGCAGACGCTCGCGCAACAGCAGGCCGTGTGCGACGCGCTGGCGCGCACCGCTGCCGAGATCAGCAGCCAGGGCCGCGAGCAGGCCCGTCAGACGGCGGACGACATGGCCCGCCTGCTGGGCCAGTCCGACGCGCTGGTGCAAGCCCGCCTGCAAGCCGAAGCCGCCTGGGCACAACAACAAGCGGAACGCACCGAGCAACTGACCGGCCTGTGGCGCGCCGAACTGGCCACGCTGCGCAACGAGGAAGCCACGCGTGGCGATGCCGCCGTGGCCCGCCTGGGCGAACTGCAGGACGCCGTGGCACGTCAGCTGGCCACCCTGGGCGCCGCGCTGGAAACGCCCATGACCCGCTTGCTGCAGACCGCGTCCGAGGTGCCGCAGGCGGCGGCCGAGGTGATCGCGCAGATGCGCGGCGAAATGACCCGCTTGTCCGAGCGCGACAACGCCGCACTGGAAGAACGCAACGCCCTGGTGCAGCAGCTGGGCACGCTGCTGCTGGCCGTGCAGCAGACCACCACCGAACAGCGCGCGGCCATCGAGTCGCTGGTGGACCGCGCCGCCGCCACGCTGGCCCAGACCGGGCAACAGGTGGGCGCCACCCTGGGCGCACAGGCCGAACAGGTGTCACAAGTGGCTGCACGCGTCAATGCCAGCGCGGTGGAACTGGCCAGCCTGGGTGAGACCTTTGGCCACGGCGTGTCGCTGTTCAGCAGCAGCAACCAGCAGCTGATGGACACGCTGCAACACATCGAAGGCACGTTGCAGCAGGCCATGGCCCGCAGCGACGAGCAGCTGGCCTACTACGTGGCACAGGCGCGCGAGGTGATCGACCTGAGCATCAGCTCGCAACAAGGCCTGGTGGAAGACCTGCGCCGCCTGCGCCACGCGGTGCCCGAAGGGAGCGCTGCATGATCGGCCAACACCACGCCGATGGCGTGGACGACGGCATCGAACAGACCGCGCCGGTGTGGGCGGTGTTCGGCGACCTCATGGCCGGCCTGCTGGGCGCCTTTGTGCTGATTCTGGTGGGCGTGCTGGTGGTGCAGATGGACCTGGTGGCCAACCTCGAATCCGAGGTGCAGAAGCGCCGCGTCGAAGAACAGCGCCGCATGGCGCTGGAAAAGGCCTTGGCAATTCCGCTGCAGTCGGGCCGGGTCACGCTCAACAACGGCCGCATCGGCATCAGTGGCAGCGTGTTGTTTCCGGTCAACTCCGACGAGCTGCGCCCCGAAGGCCGCCAGCTGCTGCAAAGCTTGGTGCCGCCGCTCAAGGTGTACCTGGGCGAACGCGACGAGATGCTGATGGTCAGCGGCTTCACCGACAACAAGCGCATCCAGGAAGGCAACCGCCGCTTCGACGACAACCTCGAACTCTCGGCCCAGCGCGCGCTGACCGTGACGCGTGCCCTGATCGACGAAGGCATGCCGTCCTCGCGTGTGTTTGCCGCCGCCTTCGGCGCCGAGCAGCCGGTGGCCGCCAACAGCAGCGAAGCCGGCCGCGCCCTCAACCGCCGGGTGGAAATGGCGCCGGTGCCCAAGGCCAACCCCACGCCCACGCAGTGAGCGAACCGGCAAGCCACACCACGCGCGACATGGGCGCCCGCCTGCAAAGCTTGCGGGAGGCCGGCGCGCCGCAGCGTGCGCCGCTGCGCTGGCACCACCTGGAGCGATTGCAGGCTCGGCTGGCGGCGCTTCCGCCCGATGTGGCGGCCCAGCTGGAAGGCCCTGTTGAACGGGCGCTGCTGGCCTGCGAGCAAGAAATGACCAACGCACCCAGCCCGGCAAAGAAACCCCGCGCTGTGCCACCACCACGCCACGCGGCGCTGACCGCGCTCAACCAGCACCTGCGCCAGCAACACGAGCGCACGGCGCGCGACGCCGCCCTGGCCGGCGAGGCCATCGACCCGTCGGAACTGGCCAGCCTGCGGCGCTTTCGCGCCAGCTGGTCGCGGATCGCGGCCGAAGACCAGGTGGCGCAGGCGATCTCGCGCACGCCGGACAACGCCGGCCCGCTCAATTCACACGCGCTGGTGCTGCGCTCGCTGGCGCTGATGCGCGAGCTCTCGCCCGACTACCTGCAGCGTTTCCTCACCCAGCTCGACACCTTGATGTGGCTGGAGGACCTGGGCCAACGGCCGGTGGCGGCCAGGCCATCCAAGCCGGTGCGGCGGGTCAGGACGGCGAAATGACCCTCGCCTGAACCGGCCTCCAGCGCAGGCTGGTCGGGCCGTGGCATGTGGCTTGCATGGGGCCCAGGCATGACCACGCCAGACGATCTGTTGCACAGCGCCGATGCGGGCGCGCCCAAGTGGTACGACCGCCTCGGCCTGTTGCTGGAATCGACTGGCGAGGGCATTTTTGGCATCGACCTTGACGGCCTGTGTGTGTTCATCAACCGCGCCGGTGCGCGCCTGCTGGGCTTTGAGCCGCACGAGGTGCTGGGCCTGAACATGCATGAGCTGACGCACCACTCGCACAGCGACGGCCGCCACTATCCCGTCGACCACTGCCCCATCTTCAACGCCTTCCGCCAGGGTCTGCCCTGCCGCATCGACAGCGAGGTGTTCTGGCACCGCAGCGGGGCGGCACTGCCGGTGGAGTATTCAAGCTACCCCATTCTGGACGGCACCCAGGTGCTGGGCGCGGTGATCACCTTTGTGGACATCACCGAACGCCGCCGCGCCGCCGAGGCCCTGCAGCGCGCCAAGGACGAACTGGAGCTGCGGGTGCGCGAACGCACCCTGGAACTGCAGAACGCGCTGCAGCAGACCCGCGAGCTGGCGGCCTATTCGGAGTCGGTGCGTGAAGAGGAGCGCACCCGCATTGCGCGCGAGGTGCACGACGAACTGGGCAGCCTGCTGGTGGCCCTCAAGATGGATGTGAACTGGCTGGACAAGCGCCTGTCGGAACAGGGGCAGCGCGAACCGCTGGCCGCCGAGGCCATGCGCCAGCGCCTGCGCAGCAAGTGCCAGGACATGAGCCGGCAGATCGAAAACGCGGTGGACAACGTCGGCCGCATCATCACCGACCTGCGGCCCAGCATTCTGGACCACCAGGGCCTGTGGGCCGCGCTCGAATGGCAGGCGCAGGAGTTCGTGCGTTCGGCCGAACTGCAGCTGACGCTGCGCATGAACGTGGACGAGCAGCTGGAACTGCCCGAGCCGGCCGCGATGGCGGTGTTCCGCATCTTCCAGGAAATGCTCAGCAACGTGGGTCGGCACGCCCAAGCCAGCGCCATCGAGATCGTCATCACCCAGGCTGCTGGCATGCTGACCCTGGACCTGCGCGACAACGGCATGGGCGCAGCACCCCGCGCCTTCGAGGCCACCGACGCCTACGGCGTGATGGGCATGCGCGAGCGCGCACGCCACCTGGGCGGCACCCTGCACATCACCAGCGCACCCGGCCAGGGCTGCCGGGTGCTGATGACGCTGCCGCTGGAGGGCGCCAAAACCACCGGAGCCCACCCATGAATGCCAACACCCCCGTGACCACCCGGCGCGTGCTCATTGGCGACGACCACCGCATCGTGCGCGAAGGCCTCAAACAGATGCTGGCCGATGCGCCCGACCTGCAGGTGGTGGCCGAGGCGCAGACCGGCACCGAGGTGCTGGCGCGCGTGCGCAGCCTGTGTGCCGACGGCGGGCCGGGTCTGGACGTGGTGCTGCTGGACATCGCCATGCCCGAACTTGACGGCCTGGACGTGCTGCAGGCCATCAAGCGCGAGCACCCGCGCCTGCCGGTGCTGATGCTCAGCACCTACCCCGAGCGCCAGTTTGCGGCCCGCTGCATGCAGCTGGGCGCGGCCGGCTACCTGCACAAAAGCGCCGACCCCGACGACATGGTGATGGCGGTGCGCAAGGTCGCGGCCGGCGGTGTGTTTGTGAGTGCCGCTGCCGCCGAGGCGCTGGCGCAGGCCGTGGGCGCGGCGGGCACGCGGGCCGGGGCCGATGCCTTGTCGCACCGCGAGCATCAGGTGTTCAGGCTGCTCGTGACGGGGCAGACCGTGGGCCAGATTGGTGCACAACTGCGCCTGGCGCCCAACACCGTGAGCACTTACCGTGCACGCATCCTGGAAAAAACCGGCACCCGCAACGACGTGGAATTGGCGCTGTACGCCGAGCGCCTGGCGCAAAGCAGCCCGCGGCGCTGACGCCGACGCCCGATTTGTAGGGCCAGCCCTACAACACCCCGCACAAGTCTCAACCAAATGTGGTCTTGCGGGTGACGGCAGCGGTTTCAGGGGGCGTTGGCACGCGATCAGGCCCGCCACTTGCTCAGTTGATCGCATCCTGACCAACGAGGTGCACCATGAGCCGATTTTTTGATCCGTTCGACGCCGACCGCCCCCTGATGATGCGCTGCAGCTGCGGCCGTCATGACAGCGAACAGGCCCACCAGGCGGCGCTGAACGCCGAGGGCGCCACCACCGAACTGAAGCGGCGCAGCGAGACCGCCGAGTTCGAGGCCTACAGCAACGAGTTCATCGAGGCCACGCTGGTCAAGGCCCTGTTTCCGCAAGACGAGGTGCGGCGGCGCTTCCTGCGCGCCGTGGGCAAGGGCACGGCCATGGCCGCCATCTCCAGCGTGCTGCCGGTGGCCAGCCTGCAGGCCATGGCCCAGGAGCGCGGTGCACTGGAGAAGAAGAACCTCAAGATCGGCTTCATTCCGATCACCTGTGCCACGCCGCTGATCATGGCGCACCCGCTGGGCTTCTACAAACGCGAAGGCCTGGACGTGGAGGTCATCAAGACGGCGGGCTGGGCGCTGATCCGCGACAAGATGATGAACAAGGAGTACGACGCCACGCACTTCCTGTCGCCCATGCCGCTGGCGATCTCTATGGGCCTGGGCTCCAACGCCATGCCCATGAACGTGGCCACCATACAGAACACCAACGGCCAGGCCATCACGCTGGCCAACAAGCACAAGGACAAGCGCGACCCCAAGCAGTGGAAGGGCTTCAAGTTTGCGGTGCCGTTCGAATACTCGATGCACAACTTCCTGCTGCGCTACTACGTGGCCGAAGCCGGGCTGAACCCCGATACGGACATCCAGATCCGCGTGGTGCCGCCGCCCGAAATGGTGGCCAACCTGCGCGCCGGCAACATCGACGGCTACCTCGGCCCCGACCCCTTCAATCAGCGTGCCGTCTATGAAGAAATCGGCTTCCTGCACTTGCTGACCAAGGACCTCTGGCCAGGCCACCCCTGCTGCGCCTTCGGCACCTCGGCCGAGTTCATCCGCCAGAACCCCAACACCTTTGCGGCGCTGTACCGCTCGGTGCTGACGGCCGCGGCCATGGCCCGCGACCCGAAGAACCGCGAGCTGATCGCCAAGGTGATTGCGCCCCAGGCCTACCTCAACCAGCCCGAAACCGTGCTGACGCAGGTGCTGACCGGCCGCTTTGCCGACGGCCTGGGCGGCATCCAGACGGTGCCCGACCGCGCCGACTTCGACCCCATTCCGTGGCAGAGCATGGCCGTGTGGATGCTGACGCAGATGAAGCGCTGGGGCTACCTCAAGGGCGAAGTCAACTACAAGCAGGTCGCCGAGCGCGTGTTCCTGCTGACCGACGCCAAGAAGCACATGAAGGACCTGGGCCAGAAAGTGCCCGACGGCGCCTACCCCAAGTTCAAGGTCATGGGCAAAGAGTTCGACCCGGCCCAGCCCGAGGCCTACCTCAAGGGCTTCGCCATCCAGCGCAGCGCCTAAGCACCTCACCACCATGAGCAAAAGCCTCAACGTCAAGTCGGCGCTGGTCTCGCTGCTGATCTTCGGCCTCATGCTGCTGGTGTGGCAACTCGCCACCCACAGCAGCGCGCCCCAGGCGGCAGCGGCGTCCACGCTCACGGCCGAGCAGATCGAGTACCAGAAGATGCTCGGCAAAGACCCCACCGCCGAGGCCGGAGGCGGCAACAAGGCCGCCGGCTTCCCCACGCCCATGCAGATGGGCGAGACGGTGTGGCAACACCTGTCCAACCCCTTCTACGACAACGGTCCCAACGACAAGGGCATTCTGATCCAGCTTGGCCACTCGCTGGCGCGGGTGGGCCTGGGCTTTGCGCTGGCCTGCCTGGTGGCGGTGCCGCTGGGTTTTGTGATCGGCATGTCGCCGCTGCTGCACAAGGCACTGGACCCCTTCATTCAGGTGCTCAAGCCCATCAGCCCGCTGGCCTGGATGCCGCTGGCGCTCTACACCATCAAGGACTCGTCGATCTCGGGCATCTTTGTCATCTTCATCTGCTCGGTCTGGCCCATGCTGCTCAACACCGCCTTCGGTGTGGCCAATGTGCGGCGTGAGTGGCTCAACGTCGCCGCCACGCTGGAGGTGGGCACCCTGCGCCGGGCGTTCCGCGTCATCCTGCCGGCGGCCGCACCCACCATCCTCACGGGCATGCGCATCAGCATGGGCATCGCCTGGCTGGTGATCGTGGCGGCCGAGATGCTGGTGGGCGGCACCGGCATCGGCTACTTCGTCTGGAACGAGTGGAACAACCTCTCGCTTACCAACGTGATCTTCGCCATCCTCATGATCGGTGTGGTGGGCATGTTGCTGGACCTGTCCTTCGCCCGGCTGCAAAAGTGGGTGACCTATGTGGAGTGACACCAACCTGCGCGCGGCCATCACCGCTGCCCAACTCAAGAAAG
>JAUYSB010000178.1 GCA_030696525.1 Hydrogenophaga sp.
CCTCTCCCTTACCAAGGGAGTGCTCTACCACTGAGCCACAAGGGCCATCCATCGAAAAGGATGGAGCGGGAAACGAGACTCGAACTCGCGACCTCAACCTTGGCAAGGTTGCGCTCTACCAACTGAGCTATTCCCGCATTCTGACCACATCGGCGGTCAAAGAAAAAGCCCACCAGCGGATGGGCTTTTCTCGAAACAATTTGGTGGCCTGGGACGGAATCGAACCATCGACACGCGGATTTTCAATCCGCTGCTCTACCAACTGAGCTACCGGGCCAGCAAGACCGAGATTATAGCACGAAGATTTTGACCTTCGCCGCACTCAGTGCCCGTTGCGTTTGCCACGCGACAGATCGACACCCAGCTGCTTGAGCTTGCGGTAGAGGTGGGTGCGCTCCAGGCCGGTTTTTTCGGCCACGCGGGTCATGGAGCCGCCTTCCTTGGCGAGGTGGAATTCGAAATAGGCTTTCTCGAAGCCGTCGCGCGCCTCGCGCAGCGGCGCGTCGAGCTCGAAACTTTGCACACCCTGCGGGCCGCTGGGCAGCACCGGCTCCACGTACACCGGGTGCTGCACCACGGGCACGCCCGTGGCGTCCTGCGGTCCAGGCAACACCGCCCGGGTGGGCGCGGGTTTGGCCACCGTCTTGTTCAGCCCCAGCTCCACCGCCTTGAGCAGCTTCTGCAGGGTGATGGGCTTTTCGAGAAAGGCCATGGCGCCGATGCGCGTGGCCTCGACAGCCGTGTCGATGGTGGCGTGCCCGCTCATCATGATCACGGGCATGTTGAGCAGGCCGCTGCTGGACCACTCCTTGAGCAGGGTGACGCCGTCGGTGTCGGGCATCCAGATGTCGAGCAGCACCAGATCGGGCCGCTGGGCGCCTCGCAGCGCACGGGCCTGGGCCGCGTTCTCCGCCAGGTCCACGCTGTGGCCTTCGTCGTTCAAAATTTCGAACAACAAGTCGCGTATGCCCAACTCGTCGTCTACCACCAGTATGTTTGCCATGGCCGCGCGCGGATGTCCTCGCTGATGTTGTCAATTTGCAACTGCGAATGATACCGACACTTGCGCACCCACTGTCCGGCCCTCGCTCGTGCGGTTGCTCAGGTCGATGCGGCCGCCGTGTTCGTCCATGATTTTTTTCACCACCGCCAGGCCCAGGCCCGTGCCCTTGGTCTTGGTGGTGACGTAGGGCTCGAAGGCGCGCTGGAGGATGTGTTCGGCAAAACCGCTGCCCTCGTCGGTGACGATGAGGCGCACCCAGCGCCCCGAGTCCGACCAGCGCGTGCGCAGCTGCACCACGCCGCCGCTGCCGGGCGGTGTGGCGTCTTGCGCGTTCTGCACCAGGTTGTGTATCACCTGCCGCACCTGCTGCGCATCGGCCATCACGGGCGGGCAGCGCGGGTCGAGCTCGTGTTGCACCGGCACGGCCGCCTGGTCGTAGAGCGAGAGGATGTCGAGCACCAGGGCGTTGAGGTCCAGCGGTGCCAGCTGCGCGGCCGGCAGGCGAGCGTAGTCGCGGAATTCGTTGACCAGGCGCTTCATGGCATCGACCTGATCGACGATGGTCTTGACCGACTTGTTGAGCACCACCAGCTCGGGGCCGCTGACCTTGTGCTCCAGCTTCATGGCCAGCCGCTCGGCCGACAGCTGTATGGGTGTCAGCGGGTTCTTGATCTCGTGCGCCAGCCGCCGCGCGACCTCGCCCCAGGCCTTGGAGCGCTGGGCCGAGATCATGTCCGACACGTCGTCGAACACCAGCAGGCGCTCGTTGTTGGGCAGGATGGCGCCGCGCGCGATCAGGGTGAGGTTGCTGCGCAGGTCTTCGGTCAGCGAGGCCTCGGCGCCGTCCACCGCCAGTTCGAAAGACTGCTGCCAGTGGCCACCTTCGTGGGGCGTCTGCTCCGACAGGAAACGGTCGAACTGCGCCATCACGCCCTGACCAAACACTTCCAGCCCGGGCACGGCCGCCACCGGTTGCCCCAGGTGCAAGGACAGCGAGCGGTGCAGGATGCGCGCCGCCCCAGGGTTGACGCTGAGCATGGCGCCCTGTTCGTCCTGCACCACCACGCCAGCGGTCAGGTTGTCCCGAATGGTCTGCAGGTTGGCGCGGGCAGCGTCCACCTGCTCCATGCCGCGCTGCACCTCGGCGCGGGCGTCGGCGAGGTCCTGCGTCATGTGGGCGAAGGTGCGGGTCAGGCCGGCGAGCTCGTCGCGGGCGGTCAGCGCGGCCTTGGGCCGCAAGTCGCCCTTGGCCACCTCGCGCATGCCCTCGGCCAGCACCAGCAGCGGGCGCACCAACTGGTTGCCCAGCAGCACCGCCAGCAGCACGGCGCCAAACACGGCCAGAAACAGCGCCAGCGTCAGGGTGCCGATGTACATGCGGCGCAGACCCTGGCGCGCCAGCGCACGCTCCTGGTACTCGCGGTGCGCGACCTGCACCGCCAGGGCATCGGCCACCAGCAGCGGCGACAGGGGCGACACGACCTCCAGGTAGCGCAATTCGTTGGACAGGCCCAGCAAGGACACGTTGACCACCGCCAGCGCTCGGATGCGGGCCACCTCGGAGGGCGGCGCCGGTGCCACCGGGATGTCGCCCGCGACGGCGCCGTTGCCGCCCTCGTCCAGGCCTTCGATGGAGGCGAGCGCGCGCTGCGCCCTCACATTGCGCAACAAGGCAACGGGCGGGCGTTCGGGCTTGAGGGCAAAGCGTGAGTCGCCAGCCGCGGCAATGGCCTGCCCGCTGGCGTTCCAGAGGATCACATCCTTCACGCCGAGCTGCTCGCGGATGCGCTCCAGCGCCAGGCCGGCGCCGGCGTTGCTGACGTCAGACAGGCCGTTGGCGGCCGCGCGCGTTTTGGTGGCCAGGTCGTCGCTGAGCACATCCAGGGTGGTGCGCCCCAGGTTGAGGCCGGCGTTGAGCGCACTCTCCACCCGCACGTCGAACCAGCTCTCGATGGAGCGCGACACGAACTGGTAGGACACGGTGTAGATCAGCAGCCCCGGCAGAAAACCCACCAGGCCGAAGATGAGGGCCAGCTTGACCAGCAGCTGGCTGCCGAACTTCTTGCGCCGCATGCGCATGGTCAGCCGCACCGCCACCCAGCCGATGACCGCCAGCAGCACCGCCGCCACCGCGATGTTGACGCCCACCAGCCAGCCGAAATAGGTTTCGTACAAGACGCGGTTGTTGGTGGCCACGGTCAGCAGGAACAGCAGCACCATCACCACACCGGCCACGAACACCAGACCGGTGCCCAGGGCCCAACGCAGCGGCGCCGACTGACGCCAGTGGGTGCGCGAGGCAGACGGGGCGGGCGTGTCCATGGGGCTCAGCGCAGCGCGTCCACGGTCGGCTCGGCGGGCGCGGGTGCGTCGCCCCCTTCGGCGTTGGCCGTGGTGCGCAGCTGGCGCAGCACGTCGATGTTCCAGTCGGGCTGGTTGGCCATGCCGATCTGGAACGGCCGGGGCAGCAGCGACAGATCCAGACGGAAGCGGAAGGCCACGCTGTAGCGTTCGCCGTCCTCCAGCCGAGCGGCATCGGCAATGCGCCAGCGCGCCAGGCGACCGAGCGCCGCAACGGCCTCGGACAAGGTTTCAAAATTCTGGTGCAGCGCGTATTGCTGGTTGTTGGCGCCACCCGACCCGGCCGCCGCGCTCAGGCGCCACCGCCGGGTCAGCGGCTGGTAGGCCAGGCGCAGGGTGCGGGTGGCGCTGGCAATGCGCTTGTCGGTCCAGTACCAGCGGGGCTCAAACACATCGGCCTGGTAGACGAAGTAGACCGGCACCGCCTTGAACAAGGCTTCCTCCACCGCCGGCCCCAGCTCCAGCGGCAGGCGGGCGGTGATGAACAGACCATCGGCGCTGCGCTGCACGGCCACGGCCGCTTCGGCGCCGGACTCCTGGGCCCGGCTCGTGGCTGCCCCCCACAGACAGGCCCAGCACAGCAGCAGCAGCCGCCCCCAGGCGGCCAGGCGGTCAAGGCGTGGACTTGTCCAGGCAGGCATAAAAAAAGCCGTCGTGCTCACCCGGATCATTGTCGTTGAACTGCCCGCCCAGCCCAGCCAGCCCGGGCAACAAATGGCCAGGTGCGGCGCCAGCGCGGGCGTCACTGTGGCGCTCAAGAAACGCTTTGACCTGGTCGCTGCCTTCGGCACGGAACACCGAACAGGTGGCGTACAGCAGGCGTCCGCCCGGCTTGAGCAGGGGCCACAAGGTGTCGAGCAGCACACGCTGCTGTTGCGAGAGCTGGGGCACGTCGTTGTCGCGCCGCAGCCAGCGCACATCGGGGTGGCGCCGCACGATGCCCGAGGCGGTGCAGGGCGCGTCCAGCAAAATGGCGTCGAAGGCTTGTCCGTCCCACCACTCGGCCGCTCGCGCGGCGTCGGCGTGCTGCACGCGGGCCGACAGGCGCAGGCGTTGCAGGTTGTCGTTGATGCGGGTGCAACGCTGGGCGTCCTTGTCCAGCGCCAGCACATCCATGCCAGCATCGGCGTATTCCAACAGGTGGGCGGTCTTGCCGCCCGGCGCGGCACAGGCGTCGAGCACACGCAACGGCTGCGTGCCGCTGCGCCCGGCCAGCAGCAGGGGCGCGGCCAGCTGGGCCGCCAGGTCTTGCACCGACACATCACCAGCGGCAAAGCCAGGCAGGCGGTCCACCGGCACCGCGTGGGCCAGCACCAGGCCGTCGTCGCCCACCGGGCGCGCCGGCATACCGGCCTCCACCAGGCGCTGCAGGTAGGCATCGCGGCTGCCATGGCGGCGGTTGACACGCAAGGCCATGCCGCCGGGCTGGTTGTTGGCCCGCAGAATGGCCTGCCAAGCCTGGGGGTGGTCTTGCTGCACACGCCGAATCCACCACGCCGGGTGGTTCCACAAGGCCACCGGGTCACGCCGGGCTTCGCTCAGCAAGGCCTCGGCCTCGCGCAGAAAACGGCGCAGACAGGCGTTGACAAAGCCGGCCTGCGCCTGGGTGTCGCGGTCGGCCTTGGCCGCCTGCACGGCCTGGTTCACCAAGGTGTGGGCGTCGTAGTGGGGGTCGGCCTCGGCCACACACACGGCGGGCATCAGCGACAAGGCCACCTGCATCAGGGTGCGCACCGCCGGCGACGGCGCGCGGGCTGCCAGCAGGCGGACCAGCGCCGCACTCAGCCCCGCCTGACGCAGGGCATGAAAGGCAATCGCCTGCACGCCTGGGCGCAGTGTCGTGGGCACTGCCGCCACCAGCTCGGTGAGCGAGCGGCCGGCCTGCACACCGCGCAGGCACTGGGCCGCGTGTTGCAACTGTTCGGCCAGGCTGGGGGCTGAAGCGGGGTGAGCGTGGGAAAAGTGAGATGTCATGGCAGCGCCACCAGAGGTTCCAGCGGAAAAAACCCGAACACCCGCGCCAGCACCACGGTGGGGAACTGGGCGCTGGCGTCGTTGAAGGCCTGCACCTGGTCGTTGTATGCCAGGCGCGCAAAACCGATGCGGTGCCGCGTCTCGGTCAGGGCATCGGCCACCTCGCGCACCGCGCCGTCGTGCTGCAGTTCGGCATGGTGCTCCACCAGGGCCAGCACACGCTGCAGGCTGCCGGCCAGCATTTGTTCGGCACCGGCCAGCGCCCCCAGCGGGCCGGCCAGCAAGGGGGTGGCGCGCGCACGTTCGGCCGATTCGCGGGCCTGAGTTGCGGCCGCCAGCAAGGCCTCGAGCGCGCCCGTCTCATGTGCCAGCGGCGAGGCCACCACCGCCATCAGCCGGTCGACCAGCTCATGCCGGCGGCGCAGCTGCTCGTCGAGCTGGCCAAAGGCCGCGCCGATGGCGTTCTTGAGCCGCACCAGGCGGTTGTAGGCGCCCACGACCCAGAACACCAGGACGGCGCTGGCAGCGATCAAAACCCAGAGGCCGGAAGTCATGAACAGCTTTCCTCGCAAACACGGTGGAACACACACGCAGGGGCAACAAGAAAAACGCCCCGGGCCGAACCCGGGCCGGGGCGCTTTCGCGGCAACACGCGGCTTTATTCGCCGGTGGCGCCTTCAGCAGCGGCTGCAGCGTCGGCCTGGTCAGCCGCCAGCTGCATCGCGTCAGCCTCGGCGATGGCGCGGCGCTCTTCGTCGTCCATCTTCTCGCGCGCCTTGCGTGCCTCGTGGTAGGCCATGCCGGTACCGGCCGGGATCAGGCGACCCACGATCACGTTTTCCTTCAGGCCACGCAGCGGATCGCGCTTGCCCATGATGGCCGCTTCGGTCAGCACGCGCGTGGTTTCCTGGAAGGAAGCCGCGGAGATGAACGAGTCGGTCGACAGGGACGCCTTGGTAATACCCAGCAACAGGTTGCTGTAGGTCGGCGGGATCTTGTCGGCCGCACGCAGCGCGTCGTTGGTGTCCAGGATTTCCGAACGCTCGACCTGTTCACCGGCGATGTAGCTGGAGTCACCCACGTTCTCGACCACGACACGGCGCAGCATCTGGCGAACGATCACCTCGATGTGCTTGTCGTTGATCTTCACACCCTGGAGGCGGTACACGTCCTGCACTTCATC
>JAUYSB010000187.1 GCA_030696525.1 Hydrogenophaga sp.
CGCGACCCGCGCGTAGAGCAATCGCCATAGTCACCGCGCTCGACATCTGCCGTGGCGGTCGCCGCGGTTTCCTCCCTCGAGGCTTATGCAACACCTGCCCGACAGCAGTACGGGCGCTCTATCGCCTGTGCGGCTGGGCAGGTGTCACACACGCCTTAACAACATAAGTCAGTCGTACGAGCCCACAAAAACGTCCGCTCTCCGTGCGCAAGCAGACACTTGAGTCAATACTCGATCAAGCCGGCTGTCGCGCGTAGACGATGTCGAGAAGTCCAGGTCTGCGGCGGTTATTGGTTCGGAGGCGAATGGATGCCGTCTTCCCGGGGGGCGAAGATTTCCTCGCCGAGCTGGATGCGTTCTTCCTGGCTCAGCGGCGCCAAAATGCACTCTAGACTCATGATTCCATACTCTTTTTCCTCCTCCGCTGTTAGCGTGGGAAGTGGCGAGTCGCACGTGATTTTTTTGCTTTTGATCATTTTTTGCTCGGTTCCAGCGGTGACACCGATTTGAAAGAGAACTTCTAGGGTAATACGCCCGAAAAACCTCGGTCAGAGAGGTAGATTCATGCGGCCATCGCCAACAGTTTTTTTGGGGTAATGACCTGCCACCCAAGACCATGGTTGGGAGTTCATAGTTGTACACACACATACATACAGTTGGTGGCGTACAGCCTGACCTCATCGAGGTCGTGTCAACGGCACTGTGACGTTGATAGAGGCGAGGAGCAGTAGAGACAAGTCGAACGCTTTGAGCGCTGCGTGCGACTTACCGGCACCTTCAGTTCAAGGATGGCCACCCAGATGTCACACGCCTTTGCCCTCGCTCCAATGGTTGCCCCCTACAAAGACAACACCGACCCGAACGAAAAAGTCGTCGCCTGGATAGACTGGAAAGCCTTGATGCGCATCGTGGGCTAGGACATGGTGAGCCCGAGTGATGACGACAAGCGCCGCAATGAGCTGCTTCAACAACTGGTCAAGCGCGGGCAAGGTGGCAGCCGCTTTGTCAAGGCGCCTTCACTCAATGCCGTTCATGCGCTGCACCAGCGTTTTCCCCACTTTGTGGAGGTGATTGACCACGTGCTGGGCGAGTTGGCTCTGCTGGCTTCGTCGGGTGCGCGGCCACGCCGTTTGACGCCCCTGCTGCTGCTGGGCAATCCGGGTATTGGCAAAACCCGCTTTGTGCACGATCTCGCCACGGCGCTGGCTGTCCCCTTCACCGTGGTGCCCATGAACACGGCCACGGGCGGCTTTCTGCTCTCTGGACTGGACCGCTCATGGAGCGGCGCCAAACCGGGTATGGTGTTCGACATGCTCATGAACCACCGCTGCGTCAATCCGGTGGTGTTGCTCGACGAGCTCGAAAAGGCCCAACATGACGGCAAGTACGACCCCTTGGCGCCGATGTACCAGTTGCTGGAAACCAGCACCGCGCGCCGCTTTGTGGATGAGTACGTACAGGTGCCGGTCAACGCGGGGCTGATCACTTGGGTGGCCACTGCCAACACCATCGACAAATTGCCTCCGGCCATCGTCTCCCGCCTGCGTGTGTTCGAAGTCAACACGCCCACCCCGCAACAGATGCGCCCGGTGGTGGATGGACTCTTGCAGACCTTGCGTCATGACGCCCCGGCACTGTCTCACGACGTCCCGTCTGAGGCATTGGATCGCCTGTGCCAGTTGACACCTCGCGCTGCCGCCAGCGCGTTGAGCATGGCAGCCGGTCGCGCTGCTCTGCGCGCACGCCTGGCCCGCCAAGGGCTGATTGAACTGCGTGTGTGTGACTTTGAGGCAGGGGCACCGCCGCGTCCACGCATGGGTTTTTACTGAGACCTGCTCGCTGGCGGGGGGCTAAAGCGCGCGGATATGCGCCGCTATGATCTGCCTCGGTGCCACCTTCGGCACCCTGGCCGCACAGCGCGACATGACTTTTTGGACCGAATTGTTGGCGCAAATCCTGCGCGAATGTCTTCGCCGAATCTGGCTGGGATCGGTGGTGGGCGCGGTGTTTGTCTGGCTGCTGCTCACCAGCAGCGCCTGGAAAGCGGCGTCCATCGCCATGGCCCATGCCGATATGGCCGCCAGCGCCTGGGTGGCTTCCGTGGTTCGCCGGCCTCCACCCACAGAGGTCATCACGGTAGGGATCGGCACCGATGCGTACCAAACTGAATTTGGCGGCCAATCCCCTTTGGACAGGCATGTGCTGGCGCGCCACGTCCAATCCCTGCTGGCCGCTCTGCCGACCCGCACCCTGCTGGTGATCGATCTTGACGTTAGCCCATCGCTCAACATCCCTTCTGAGCAAGGTGATGCACTGGACCGCCTCTGGGTCGCCAACGCCGGGCGCGTTGTGCTCTCACAGCCTGTACTCAACCCTGGCAGCGCCACTTCTGAATGGCAGCGTCTGTTGGAACACCAGGGCGTGGTGTTTGGCTCGCCTGCGATAGAGCGCTCATTTGGGCTGCTTGACCCTGGACACGACTACGCCGGATCCTTGAGCGAAGTCGCTGTTCGGCGGCTTCACGCTGAGGGGGCAAAGGGCAACCTAAAGCCACCGAAGTCCACCAATCGAAGTGCATTGACCCCGGCCCTGCTTGCCGCCCCTGTGGTGCTGCCCCTGGGCGGATTTGACCTCGACACGCTCAGCGCGCTACAACCGCGAGCGGTGGTGTTCGGCGGCATGTGGCCCGGTGCCGACATCTTCGACACACCTTTTGGGCCCAGAAATGGCGCCGTGGTGCATGCCGCCAAACTGGCAGGCTACCTGAATGCAAGGCATACCCTGCCTTCGCTGGTGCAAGTGCTGGCGGCCATCCTCGCAGCTGCCATCTGCGTGACGGTGGCGCGCCGTGCAGCGCGCCGACTTGTGCCAGCCGGTGGATTGCCAGCCAACGATCCACTGACTCAGTTCGCCCGCAGTCAACTCAGGCGCCTGTGCGTCGTAGCGGTGGTTCTGCTTTGCCTGGTGGCATTGTTGCTGGTCACCGCTTTGCTGCGCCACCTGGGCTGGGGCTTGTCCAGCCTGATGCTGCTGGGGTTTTCACTGCTGTCGGTGGTGGGCGCATGGGTCAGCGACATCACACGTGATTTGCAGGACACCCCGCCACCAGTGGCTCCGGCGATCAAGTTCAATTGGAAGGCGGAGTTTTGGGCACCCGTCCGAGCTGCTTTTTCTGCGCCCGCGCCAGGGGCACCGGCCGGCTGGCGCCGTATCTTGCTGCTGCTCGCCTTTGTCACAGGCAGGATGTTGCTCCCTCTGGGTGCCATCATCTACCTGAGCACCCATTGAAAACTATGCATTTCAGCTGTCCGTACCTGCAAGTGTCGCTTTCCGTCGTGCTGGCGGTGGCCCTTGGCGGCCCCGCACGGGCGTTTTGTGTGGTGACAGGCACCAGCGACGCCCGGGTTCGATACGGCGACCGCCTGCTCGCGCCTGTGGCCTGGGTGGATCACTGTGCCGATCTGCGCCTGGTGGCGGGGCAAGCACGAGCCGTGTGGACCACCGATACCGGGCACGGTGCCTCCGGCCCTGTGCTTGCAGACAGCCCACCGGTCGGCTACCCAAGCGAAGCGCGTCGCCACAACGGATCGACTCAACGCCTTCGCCAGTGGTGGGCGTCACTCGTGGGTGAGAGGCGCAGCACACTCGACGGCGCATTGCGCTCCCAGCTGATGCTGGAGGCGCCCATGCACGTCTACGTGCCGCCAGGGTCGCTGCGCTTGGGCTTGCCGTTGGAGGCCGAGCACCATTTGAAGCTCACCACCCAGTACGGTCGCCCCGTTTGGGAAGCCCATTTCCCCACAGGCACACCCGCCGCGATTGCAAGCCAATGGCTACCGCCCGAACAAGGTCGCGTGCTGTATTGGCAGCAATCCGGTGGACCCGGACAGCGCTGGGTGTTGATGCCGCTGCCAACCGATGCATCGAAGCAAGTGGCTAACGAGCTGTCTGCCAATGGTTTGCTCGATGCGCCCACCACTGCCGAGAGCGCCTTGGCCATGGCTCTCCTGTTCGAACGCAATGGCGCGGCTTTCAACGCAATTCTGGCGCTGCGCAGCCTGCTGCCGGCCGCGGGTCAACGCTGAGGAACGGTTGGCATGCCTTTCATCAAAGCATCCAGCAAATCCTTCCCGACCCTCTGCAAGTCTTCTTGTGATCTGCCCTGTTCCAGGCTCACTTGGGCCAGATTGAGCCGAGCGCGGGTGTAGCCCGTTTGTGCAGCGGCTTCGAACAAGCTGCGGGCTCGCGCAACATCTCTGTCTACACCCCGGCCGCCGTAATACATCTCGCCCAACTCCGTCTGCGCGATCGCAAAACCCGACGCTGCGGCGCGCTGCAGCCACCGCACAGCCATGGTGTTGTTGGCACCACTGCGTCGCACCTGGGTACTTGGCCCGGTGGTTTTGTCCAGGCCCTGACGGTATGCCAAACCCAAGGTGGTCATGGCCAAGACATTGCCCGCCTGAGCCTTGCGCTCGATCAACGGAACTTCGTCACGGGTAAAGTGCTTGGTGCGCTGTTGAAGCTCCCAGTCCAGTTCGTTCCACTCCTGGACGGTCAGTCGATCGAACCATTGGGGCTCACTCTGCAGAGACCGGCTGCTAGCCACCGCGACCGGTTTCCCCGAGGGCCACCCACTGGGAGCCACCTTGACCCCATGGGGTGGAACGAAGAAAAATTCTTCGTTCACGGACGACTCAAACCATGGGATTTGATCGTCTTTGGTGGCTTTGCGCACCGTTTCGCTCACCCGCTTGAACACCACCTCCAGCGGCAGACCGGGCTGTTTCAGGGCATCTGCCAAGGTCCGGGTGTAGAGACTGTTTTCTCCACTGCCATCGGCGGCGAGTTCACCCGGCGCAGTGGAATACGCAATCAACGTGCCGCGGGGGGATTGCACGGGCGCCCAGCCCTCCACCCTCCAGTTACGGTAACGAACCGGTTTTTCTGGCTCGAACGGGTTGTTGCGGCAAGCATCCATCACTACGATGTTCAACGCCGACTTTGACAGCGACAAGTGCTCCAACAAAGTGGACAAAGCATAGGCGTTGAGGGGAACTGACTGCTCACGGTCCATCGGTGTGTCCACCGGCATCAGGTAGTTTTTGCCTTGCACCTGCACACCATGCCCCGCGTAGTAAACCAGTGCCACCGAGTCTTTGGGCAGTCCCAGACCAAACTTCTCTACCGCTTGACGCATGTCTTGTCTCGACATGTCGGTTTTCTGCGTGACCACAAAGCCAAGATTGCGCAGTGTCTGAGCCATCAAGGCTGCATCGCGAACTGGATTGAGCAAATCGCGAGCGCGCCCCGAGTAATCCGCGTTACCAATCACCAGTGCGTGATATGCCTGGCTTGCAGCCGCTGGCGAAGCGATAGGCGGAGACACGGTGGTGGCCCTCGCCGTCCCCATGACCCAAAATAGCGCAAGTTCTATCCAAAGGCACCATACCATGGATATGGGATACGGCATTTTTGCAACGTCGAATTTCATGCGAACAAACTCGCGAAGTTGAATTCAGTATATTGCTTGTCCAACATCGCGAATCCAACGTTCGCTCTTCACACAACCACTACCCCTTCACCCCACGTGAAGTCTATCGACCCCACCCCCGACGAGCTGCGCAACTTGCTTCAGCGGGTGGCCCGACGGGATGCTGCGGCGTTTGAGTCCATCGTCAAACGCTATAACGGCCGATTGACGCGATACGCGTCATTCAAGCTGAACGATCCGCACGAAATCAACGACGTAATCAATGACACCCTGCTGGCCGTATGGGACAACCCCACCGCGTACCAGTCTCAATCGGGCTTTTTCACCTATCTGATCAGCATCATGAACCGCAAAGTCGTCGACAAGTACCGGCAGAAAGGCCGGCAGATTGAGACCTGGGTCGACGAATCCGGCGAATGGATGGACGACACCCCAAGCGGTGATGCGGAGACGGGACACGGAGACCCCGCTTTTTGGCTCCATCAATCGCAAGCCATCCAACGCTTTGCAGATTGCAAAGACAAGCTTTCGCTCGAGCAGCAAGCAGTGTTGTTTTGGCTGTTTGAGATGGAAGCCACCGAAACCGAAGCGGCCGCACATTGCCAATGCCCCGTGGGCACAGTCAAATCACGCTATGCCGCAGCGCGCAACGCCATCAAGCGTTGTCTGATGGGCTGGCACCGACAAACAACAAGCCATGGCTGAAATCCACACCGCCCAGCGCTTCGCGGATCAGCTGCCCTACCTGCTGAATGGAACGCTGGACGACAACGATGCGGCGTGGATGACCGATTACCTGCAGAACCACCCCGAGGCCCAACAAGAATGGGCGTTGGCGGTGTCACTACGTCAAGCCAGCCTGGTCACCGAAGACCCCAGTGCCAACGAACTCCGGTGGCGAAGCCTGCGCCCCCACCTGGCCAACGTTGAAATGGCACCGGCAGCCCGAGCACTGTGGCAACGATTATGGAACTGGCGGTTACCTGCACCCGCCATCGTCAGCGTGTGCCTTGCTGTGGCTATCGGCATGCTGTGGTGGCCCACCGTAGAAGCGCCTTCGCACCCCGAAAGTCGTGCACTTGAAGGGACTCCAGCCTCCATCGCCACCCCATGCCAACAGCAATGGCGTGCCCGCGTGGTCTTTGGGGAGCAGGTGTCTGTGCAGGAGGCCGCAATCCAAATACGGGCCGCTGGCGCAAGCCGGATCAGCCTGCCCACGCCATTGGGCGAATGGTGGCTGTATTGGGCCACGGAAGAGGGCAAGCGTTTGGGACTGCAGTCGCTTCAGAAGGGACAAATGACAGAGTCCCTGCTCGCGCCGGGCACCGAAACCGACATCGGCTGTATTCGTTGAGATTGAGAAGGAACACTTTGATGAACAGACCAAAATACCATGCCCAAGCTGGAGTGCACCAATCCGTTGCATTTTGCCTATGGGTCGCCATCCTGTTTTTTGTCACTGTAAGCGGAGCGCAGGCAGAGTCCAAGGCGACAACAAACCACGGGCGAAACGACTACACATCCCGGTTCACGAATGGTCTTGCTTTCCATCTCTCGCAACCCCTTGAAATAAAGGAAGGCAATCTTTGCAAACAAACAACGCAAAGATACCGGCAACAGTCGATGAGCATCAGCGTGACGGGATACCGAACCTGGGAGCCCGATTGCACAACGATAGAAGGAAAAATGACTGTCGTTGACAAGAACTTCAAAGAAGTACTACCGCCCGTGTGCGAGACCACATGGAACAACTTGACTGAACAAGCGAACAGCGCAGGCACCTACCAATTGGTGGCCTGCCGGTCAAACAAGCTATGGGGCGTCTTGAATCTCAAACAAGAATGGTTGTTTCCAGCAGAATACTCGAGCATCTCGTTCACGAGCGAACCAACGTACGACTCAAAAACCTGGGAAGAGAATACGATCAATAGCTATCGCACTGGAAAACCCAAAAACAAGATCGGTACCGCTCGAAAAGCGCTCAGCGAGAATTACTTCTTCAAAACTATGGTCGTTAACGACATTATTTTGTCGAATGGCACACTCACATTGGTGCCGCATGCCAAATACATCGAACCACAGTTCAATAACCCCTACGCTTATCCTGTGATTGTGGCAACCAATTATCTTTTTAACGGCATAAGCAATATTGACCCGGACAACATCTGGGCGCCATTGATCGGAAAATATCCTTTTCATTTAATCGGCTTGATTGCCGGCATCAGCATCGCCGTGCTGGCTCGCTTCTATTTCAAAAGCAAGGGCTGGAACACGTTACAAATCGCGCTCGCAGCCCCCGCCACAGGCATCGTGGGTGGTGCCGCCACAGGGCTGGCAGCCTACGTGCTGTTTTGGGCAGCAGTGGCACTTTTCGCCGTGGCCATCGCAGGTGCAGTAATGACGGCGCTGGCGCGCAGATAAGCTGGCTCCTCACTGTCAAAGAACATCCAGCAACGATCAGGCAAACACCCCTACAGCGACAAAAATCTCGCCGAACTGCATATCGACCCACCCCAGTCAAAAAAACGAGCCAACGCTGATGTCTGCACAAGAAACAATCACCAAGGATGGTGTTCGAACCACAAGGAATGGATCAATGTGCGCCTACTTACGCAGAGCAATTACGTTGTCCGTTCGATTTGCAACCAAAGACACCATCGTCCAGACACTGGAAGGCCCGGTGTCATGCGTGGAAGGCGATGCCATCGTGACAGGAATCAGAGGCGAAAATTGGCCAATCCAGCGCCCTCGCTTTCTTGCAACCTATCAACCCGCTACAGCCGATATGTCAATGGGCAGCGACGGCTTGTACCAGAGAATATCTTTTTCTGTCCAAGCACGCCAACTGGAAAAAGATGAGTCTTTGCCGTTGGGAGGTGGCCGTGGCACCTTGGCCGGAAGCCGTGGCGATTGGCTGGTTCAGGATGCAGAGGGAGATTGCTGGATTGTTGCAAATGGTATTTTTCAGGAAACTTACGAGCCACACAAAAACAACTGACAACACCATTCCGAGAGATGCAGAATGCAGTTTCTTCGTAAATACAGCACCCAGCTCCTTATTCTGTCGGCACTGTTGACCCTTGCAAGCGGCTCATTGGGTTATTGGCTCAACCGCGGCAATGACACCGCAAACCGCAGTGTGGTGTTAGACGGACTCAATGCGTTCCTCAGCGCCTTCGGGCACTTGGCCTTGGGTGGTTTTGACAAACCCGGACCAGATAACGGTGAGTTCAACCACGCTCAACTGTCTCTTTTAATCAGCAGGCTGGCTGGCTTGGCTTTCGTATTTTTTGGGGCGGAAAGACTGCTCCGCACGCTCAGTGCGAACTACGCACATTTACTTTTTAGTTTACGAATCTTAGGCTCGCAGCCATTGTATGTGGTCATAGGCATGGGCTGGTATGGCCGCACATTTATCGCCAATTTTGACCAATCAGAACAGGCCAACGCAAACCCCAAGATGGGCGCTACGAGGGCAAGAGCAACACCGAAAAATACTCTGTTTATCGACGTTGCACCATCTGATACGGCGATCCAAGAATGTGAGCAAAAAAAAATAATTTGGAGACAAGCGACGGGAACATCATCCAAGTTTCTGTCTTCGATCCCGTGGCATCGTGTGAAAAAGCTCTTTGTCGTCACAGGGTCAGATCTGGAAAATTCCCACGTTGTGCGGATGGTCAATGAGCAAATAAATAAAGAGCATCCATGGACTGGGCGCCAAAAGGATGACCCTTTACGTTGTGTGGTACCCGTTGAATCACCGGTGGCTTTTGAAGCCATGATTTCAGGCAGCCGATCAACAACATCATCCATCGAGCTTTGTACTTTTAACATTTACAACACCACAGCGCGGATGCTGTTGGAAAACCAAGTCGCGGCACGAACTTTTAAACAGAACATTCATTCTCGTCTGGTGCTTATCGGACAAGGAAATATGGCAAAAGCCTTGCTAGAGCAGTGGCTGGTAACACAGATTTTTGAGTTCAAAGTCAACTCTTGCATTGACGTGGTACATCCAGATCCAGATTCTGCGATCTTCGAATTTTGTGAGAGCTATCCTTGCTATACCCACAACCCCTGCGATGAGCCTTCATCGAAAAACACGCTACGCACTGCCTCTCCTGACTCAGTCTGGGTCACAGAGAAAATCTTGCCAATTGTGAAATTTCACAAACTGCCAAGTGCGATCAGTGGTCCGATAGAGTGGGCAGAATCACATCTTTCAAAAGAAGACCAATTTTCAAGATGTACAACCATGGCGGTTGTTTTTGACGATTTGGCAACAAGCATACAAGTTGCAAAAACCCTGCGGACAGCCATTCAAAGACAATACCCCCTTCGCGAAGAAGGCGCTGGCCTTTTGTGGTGGGTCTACCTCAACACTCAAGAGGCTGCACTCAGTAAGAGCCTGCGCGACCACTTGGACTTGCGAAATCCGGGTGAAGGACTCGATGTCGGATTCCAAGATTTTCTTGGAAAGTGTTCGATTGACAGCATCTCTGACGACCACATTGAACGCGCAGGCATGGCTGTCCACCGTGTTTACAACCGTGAGCCGCAATTGACTCCTGAGACCTTGTGGTTCTCGGGCGACTTGGTAGCCGAAAATCCAATTTCTCCACCGAGCCCTTGGGACAAAGAGTCCAGTCGACTCTGTGGCTTGCACACCTGGGTGAAAGAAAGCATCATCGAAAGGCTGAGTTCGAACGACCAAGGCCACAAGAACAAGCAAAAAAAGGTGGCAGGCACAATCATTAGAGAACTGGCCAAAATCGAGCACCGGCGCTGGTGCGCCGTTCACTTGTTGCGTGGCTGGCGCCCGCTTCTGCCACTTGAGAATGGTGCCATCCCAGACTCAGCATACGCTGTCGTACGTGAGTGGTACACGCCCGCTGGTAAGCGGTCCTATCGTTCTCAATACAAGCATCTTTGTTTGATGCCCTATGAATCGCTAAAAGGTTTGAACCGGGTTATTGAGGGAAAGGGCTCTGCAGAGCAGCGCAAGGACAGAAGAATTGTTCTTTCGACACGTCGGATCATTGCCTATGCAGAGGGTCCGGGCATCAGCTAACCACCCTATTTTTAGACGTCTAGAAAATGAAAAAGTCTGTATTCATATCCCATGCAAGCAAGAATTTCAAGCTCGCCGATTCATTTCGAGCATGGCTGGAAGAGAAGGGCGTTTCATGCTGGATTGCCCCGCGTGACATTCCGAAAGGCGGCCAATACGGCGCATCCATCGTCGACGCGATCAAAGACTGCTCTGTTTTTTTATTGATCTTGACCAAGGAGTCAAACATCTCGGCAGCTGTGGCAAACGAGGTTGAGCGCGCATTTTCATACCAAAAAACGATTGTTCCAGTTCGGGTTGATGATATTCGTCCCCAGAAGGAAATAGAGTTTTTCGTTTCCAACGCGCAGTGGATGGATGCTATTCATACACCATTGAAAAGTCGAACCGATGAAATTGCGCAGATTGTTCATGCCATCGAAATGGGGGCTGCGGCACCTAAACCCAAAGAAGAGGTTGTGACCGCATGGTCCCGCGTTGATCGTTGGCTTGAGTCGGCATTCCGCCACAAGGCGCTTACTTTTGCTGTTATATTTTTGCTATTGATGACTGCGTCATTTGCTGCATTATATGTACAAGCTGATTCGGCAAAAAATATCGCCACCATCAAAGATGGCGTGTCCAGCATCGAGGTCAAAACTGATTCTATCGACACCACCGTCAAGGATTTGCACCGAATGGAGAAGGATGCGGAGGCAGAATACAAAAAGCAAATGGAACAGATCGAATTGCTGCCCAACCGTGTGGGTGGTGTCAACATCGATTCAACTCAAAATATCGGCAATGACATTTTGTTGCTGCGTGTTTCGGCAGCACCCGAGCCTCCCAGAAACTGGAAGGGGGTGAGTGTGACACTGAAATCCGGATCAACTCAGCATTTCATTGATTTGACACAGGAGTTTTCCGCCAAAAACGAACCAACGAGGCGGGAAGTTGCTGTTCACATCAAAGGCAAACCAACCGATCTGATGGTTTGTTTTAGGCTTTTCGACACTCACAGAAATCGAGAGATTATTTTGACCCGCAGCTTTCAGGTAACACACGGCTCCAGCAGCCAAGGTGCTCAGTTGCAAGCCGCCAACGAGTTGGCTGTCATTGAAACTGCAAAATTTTCCGAAATTTGTGGCGATGCGGAGAAATTTCCCAACCGCGCCCATCAATTGACTGGCGAAGAGGCGCCACACCTGTTCTTTTCAACCTATTTGATCATCCCCCCAGAAAAGTTCAGCAATAGTTCAAAATGGATTTATGCCTTAAAAAATGGTGCCTTTCACCCAACAATTGCACAAGCTCTGAGTGAACGCAAGCTCACCATGCGACTTACTGCGTACAACGGTAATAAAAAGCGGTTGTCTGCCAATATTGCCGACGATATCGAGCAGTCTGGTGGTGCGTTCAGACTACGTACCGATGTCATGGGTGAGCTTGTCCTTTTTTGCATGGCCGGGCCAAATATTGTGGATGTAACCAAAAAGTCCTACTTTATCCAGCCATTTAATTTCAGGACTGAGAACAACGGCAAGGTTTGGAAGGCGATTGAAACCACCAAAACAGAAGCGAAGTTTGTTTCAGAAGCTGAGTTTTCGGAAATGTGCATGTGATTTTTGATTCGTTCATCGTGAACATATTTTCATGCGATCAAGTTCAAGCACCTAAGTTTTTGAATGAATACAACTGCAACGCGTCCATTCAGTACCGAGCAATACCGAGCACCACAGCCACAAAAGCGCCTACTAGCCATCGATGGCGGCGGCATGCGGGGCATGTTTGCGCTCAAGGTGCTGGGCAGGATCGAACAACTGCTGCGCGAGAAGCACCAGAATGATCAGCTGGTGCTGAGCGAGTTTTTTGACTACGTGGCGGGCACCAGTACAGGCGGCATCATCGCCACTGGCATTTCACTTGGCCTGTCGATCCAGGAGTTGGAAGCCTTTTATCAGTTTCAAGCGCCATTGATGTTTCGCAAGACGAGCAACATCGTGAAGCGCATTTTTTACTCCAAATACGACTACGAGCCCCTGACTGCCAAAATCAAGGAGATCGTAGGCGCCAAGACAGAGTTAGGTGACTCCAGGCTCAAGACATTGTTAATGTTGGTGCTGATGAATGCCAGCACCGCTTCACCGTGGCCTGTGTCCAGCAACCCGCGGGCTATGTACAACGACACCGCATTGGGTGAGCATTCCAATTTGAAGTTGCCCTTGTGGCAACTGGTGCGGGCCACCACCGCAGCGCCTTACTTTTTTGAACCCGAGATCATCAATATCGGAGATAAGCGTTTTGTCTTTTACGACGGCGCCCTCACCTCGCTGAACAACCCCGCCTTCAAGCTTTTGCAGATGGCCACTTCGCCCGCCTACCGCTTGGGCTGGCCCACGGGCAAGGAAAACATCCTTCTGGTGTCCGTGGGCACCGGGCTGGTGCCGCGCGAAGTTAAGCACATCCGACTACGTGACAAACAGTTTGGCAGCTTGCTGCTGAACTCGATGGAAGCGCTGATGTATTCAGCATCGACCGAAACCGATCTGCTGTGCCGCTCTGTATCGCATGTGGTGGCCGGCGAACCGGTGGACAGCGAGGTGGGCGATTTCATTGCCACCCCCGCCATCGGCAACACACCGCTGTGCACCTATGCCCGCTTCAATGCGGTGCTCAATCCCCGCGGGCTTGCGCGTTACGGTTGTGAAGACTTGCTCAAGCGGACCCAATTTGCGCTGGACGACACCGCGTCGATCGAAGCCTGCGCCATGCTGGGCACGGCGGTGGCCCAAGCTCAAGTACAGCCCGCCTTGTTTAATGGGTTCGGATTGCGCCCCCCAGCCAGTTGAATCGCAACGCTGTGCTTTCGAGCCACCTTGGAACGCAGTCGTTTGGCCTCTCGCCTTCACCAAAACCATGAAAATCTTTTTCAGTTACCCGCACGACGACAACTCTGAGCTGGTCAAGCGGCTCAAGGTGGATCTGAAAAACCGCGGGCACGAAGTCTGGTTTGATGCAGAGAAGATCAAGGAGGGCGACGAGTGGCGCGCTCGCATCACCCAAGGGATCCTTGACAGCCAGCAAGTTGTCGCTTTCCTGTCCAAACACTCGGTCCGCGATCCGGGTGTCTGCCTGAATGAAATCGCCATTGCGCTGGCCGACAAGGGCGAGGCGATGGTCACCGTGCTGGTCGAACCCGAACATGAGGTCCAGGCCCCGGTCTCCATCACCCACATCCAGTGGTTGCGCATGGAGCAGTGGGAACAAAAGCTCCTGGAGGACGATGGCTGGTACCGCAGTCAGCTCGACAAGCTCGTTCAAGCCATTGAGAACCCCAGCAATGCGGGGCGGCACGAGGAGTTGGAAACCTTGCGCCTGGCGCTCGACCCCATGAGCTTCTATGCCGAGATGGCGCCACACATTCCCAACTTTACCGGGCGACAGTGGATCATCGACCGCTACCGGAATTGGTTGGCCGAAGACGCCAAAAGCCGGGTGCTGCGCATTGAGGGCGGCCCCGGCTTGGGCAAGACCGCCGTCGCCAGCTATCTGGCTCACAGCACCAAGAGCAGCGTGCTGGCCGCGCACCTTTGTCAGTACAACAAGGGCGAGAGCCGCAACCCCTTGCGCTTTGTGCGCACCCTGGCCTACCAACTGGCCACGCGGTTGCCCGACTACCGGGTCCGACTGCTCAAAACGGTGGCCATTCAGCGGCCCGAGACCATGCAGGGCAAAGATGCTGCCTCGTTGTGGAGCGACCTCATCAGCAGCCCGCTGGCAGGCAGCGGCGACAGGGGCGTGATCGATCGTCAGCGCTTGGCCATCATCGTGGACGGACTGGACGAAGCCACCGTCGATGGCAAGAACCCCATCGTTGAACTGCTGGCCAGCGAAATCAACCAACTTCCCAAGTGGATAGGCGTGGTCCTGACCGGCCGGCCCGATCCGGAACTCACCCAGCGCCTGGCGCGCTTTCAGCCGCTGGTGCTGCGTGACGATGATCCTGCCAACCTTGCCGACCTCAAGGACTACTGCGATAAGTGGCTCGCTGACGAAGTCAAGAGTGACAGGCTCACCCAGGCCCAGGCCACCGCTGCCAGCCAGACCCTGCTCAAGGACAGCCGTGGTGCGTTCCTGTACCTTCGCCACGCACGCATTGCCGTGGCGGAAGGCATGCTCGACCTGACGAAGCCCGACAGCTTCCCCTCGGGCCTGACCGGGATCTACCAGCGCTTCTTTGAGCGCCGCTTCCCCGATGCGTGGGACGATACTGGGACCTACAAACACAAGGTGCGCCCGTTTCTGGCGTTGGTGCTCGCAAGCCCGGAGCCCTTGCCACTGCCCTTGGCCGCCCGCATCCTGCAATGGGGCGAGTACGACGCCAGCAGCCTGCTGCGCAGCTTGGGCAGCCTCGTCAAACATACCAAGGGCAGTAGAGGCACTCCGGAAAGCGAGGACGAAGAATTCGTGGCGCCATTTCACTACAGCGTGCGCGAATGGCTGCGAAACCCAGACGCCGCAGGAGATTTCTACGTGGGCATCCAAAGCGCCAGATTTAAGCTCACCGCGGCGGTGTGGCAACGCTACCTGGAGAGTGGTGAACAAGACGCGTATGCCTGGGCGGTGTTGCCCGATTTGCTGGCGTCACTGACGCAGGCCGACCAAGACCACTTGTTTGGCGAGCCCCGCTGGGATACGAGCCAAGTGCTTTATCGGCTCGCCAAGAGCCAGGCGCCCAAAATGCGGCTCAAAGACGCGGAATTGGCTTGGAAAACGCAAATCAGGCAGAGCGAGCGGCTGGCGGCCGCTGCGCCGGAAAACACCGAATACCTGCGTGATCTGGCATTCAGTCACACCATGCTGGGTGACATTGTGGTGTTGTTCGGCAATCCAGAGAGAGCGAGACAACACTTTCGCGATGGACTTGCGATCGCAGATCGGTTGACGGCCGCCTCTCCAGAAAACGCAGACTTTGCACGCGTTCACGCCATCGTCTATGAGCGACTGGGTGACACGGAAATGACACTGGGTCAAGTGCGCGGGGCGCAGGCTTACTACCAGCGTTCACTAGAGATGCATGAGCGCGAGTACGCACTGTCACCGGAAAATGCCACAGACTCGCCCGACCTGTGCATAAGCTATCTCAAGTTGGGCGACAGTGAGGTTAGGCTCGGCCACCCTGATAACGCACAAGCGTACTTTCTGCGAGGGCTTGCTGTAGCAGAACGACTGACTGCCACGTCATCTGACAATAAAGAGTTCCTGCGCCCACATGCGCTCGCTTACGAGCGGTTGGGTGATACGGAAATGACGCTGGGGAACCTGGACAAGGCGCAGGCGAATTACCGGCTTTCACTTGACCTACGCCAGCGTCTCTACGTTTTGGAACCGAAGAACGCCGATTTCTCGCGCGACCTGTGCGTAGCCTATCTCAAGTTGGTCGACAGTGAAATCAGGCTCGGCCAACCACACACGGCACAAGAGTACTTTCTCAGAATGCTTGAAATCGCGGAGCGGTTGTCCGCAGCCTCTGCAGAAAGCACATTGTTTTTGCGCGACCATTCAGTTGCTTACGAGCGGTTGGGTGATGTGGAAATGATGCTTGGAGACCTGCATCAGGCGAAAGCACATTACCAATGTTCACTCGAGATACATGAACGGCTGTACGCTTTAGCACAGGCGAACGCCGAGTTCACACGCGACCTCGTCGTGTGCCACATCAAGCTGGGCGACGTTGACATCAGGCTCGCTCAACCAGAGCAGGCAAAAGCCCACTTTTTACAAGGACTTGTGATTGCAGAGCGACTGGTCACGGCGTCCCCGGAGAACACACTCTTTCTTGGCGATCTGAAGACAGTCCACAACAGGTTGGGTGACTTTGAAGCGGGGCAAGGGCAGCCGCAAGGTGCAGTGGTGCATTACCAAGATGCTCTGTCAATTGCGGAGACACTGGCAACCAATGCGCCAGAAAATCTTGAGTACGTGCGTGATCTGTGGTTCTGTCACGACCGCATTGGGAGTACATTGTTGCGCTTGGATGAACCTACCCGAACTCATGGGCACTTCGTTCAAGGGCTGGCTCAACTTGAGAAACTTGTTGCGGCTGCACCTCAAAATCAGATATACGCCCGCGATCTGGAGGTCGCCCTCAATAAGTTGGGCGATTTTGAAGTTGGGCAAGGGCAACCGCAGCAGGCACTGGCACATTACCGAGATGCTCTGCCGATCGCAGAGGGTCTGACAACAGCTGCGCCAGAAAGTCTTGAGTACGTGCGTGATCTGTGGTTCTGCCACGACCGCATTGGGAGTACATTGTTGGGCTTGGGTGAAGCTACCAGAGCTCATGAGCACTTCGCTCAAGGACTGAGTCAACTTGAAAAAATTGTTGCGGCTGCACCGCACAATCAGAACCATGCCCGTAATCTAAAGCTCGCCCTTAACAAATTGGGGGACTTTGAACTTGGGCGAGGGAAACCTCAGCAGGCGCTGGCGTATTACCGAGAAGCTCTGGCGATTGCGGAGAGCCTGGCAGCAGTTGCGCCTGAAAACCTTGAATTCTCGCTTGATCTGTCTCTCAGCTACTTCAAGCTGTTCGAGATTGAAGATGCGGAGGGGCAAATCCAACAGGCGCTTGATTACCATTGGAAGAGTTTGGCGATATCTGAGCAGCTTGTTGCCGCCTCGCCCAACAACACTCAGTTTGCCAGCCTACTGTGTTCCGTTTACCTCAGATCAGGCCTCATCGAGGAAGCGCTGGGGCAACCACAAAAGGCACAGACATATTACCTCAAGGCTCTCTCGATCACAGAAAGGCTGATCGCCATTGCGCCCGAAAGTACCCAGATCACACATTCAATTTCCTTCATTTATTTCCAGTTGGGCTCTACCGAGGAGGCGCTGGGTCAACCACAAGAGGCGCGCGCACATTACCTCAAGGGGCTGGCCATCACCGAGCGGCTGACCAAAGCCGAACCTGAAAATACCAACTTTCAACAGTTTTTGAAAGATTTTCAGACGAGCATTAGATCTTTGGATAGGCACTATGCATCCCACCGACATTGTCAAAGCTCATAAGTGTTTCACGAAAAACATAGAGTGTATGCATCGCGCTACTCCGGCGATATGCAGCATTTTAAAGCAGCCCAAAGGGAAAATATTTATGCTTAAGCGCTCAATATCGGTTTTTATTTTCGGGATATTTTGTATTTTCGGCTCGATAGCCGCGCAAGACCTCGTTGTGCCGGCGAATCTTCAAGGCAACTACCAAGGCAAGCTGTTTTTGATGGAGGGCTTGAAGCATTGGGAACCAAGAGGTAACAATGTTACTTTTTACACTTATCTCAAGGTAGATGTTGATGCAGATGGTCGCATTGACGGCGCCGTGACTTACCGCTGCGGAGTGAATGGCTCAGAGATCCACTGCCCCGAATCGCTCGTACTGAATACAATTGAAGGCTGCACTGTGAGCGGGCAGATTCAGACACGAAAAGCCGAGGGGGAAAATATTTACTTTCAAGGTACGGGCAGCTTGGCCGGCTGCGCGGATGCGCGTGCAAACTTTTCGAATGGTATGGTCCGCGGCTACATCAAGGGTGTAAGAGATGCCTCCGTTTTGACACTGGCCTTCTCTTCGAAAAAATTCGATCCGACGCAGCCTGGCAATCGAGTGGTGATTCAGTCAGTTGAAATTTGGAAAAGTTTGAATGGGCAGCCACGCCAGGCAGGCAATCATTGGAGCTCAAATCCGCGCTAAGGATAGTGTTCAAAACCCCGGTCACGCGCTGTACCGCGAGTTTGCTGGCCTCTCCAGTGTCGAGTGCATCCCCGCGCTTGGTTTTATGCTACATGACAATGGCTCGGGTAGCCACCTGATCGCCGTGGGACACGTCTCGGACCTTGAGTGAAACAAGGTCACATCCGCGCAGCTTGCTGTCGATACCAAGGTTGAAGAGTGCGAGCTCGCGGACCCGGCCCTCCATCTGCAGACGTACGCGCAGGGCCCAGATGTCCTTCACCTTAAAGGGGGCCTTTTGCCCGACGATCTTGCCCCTGTTCCACGGCTCGTGATGAACAGTATTGCCTGAGGTTTCCATGATGGTCTCCCATCGAGTTGAGGGACCCAGAGCATGCGCTTTTGGAGCACCGGTATGTTGTGCGCTGCATCAAGGCGGAAAGGCGCAGTGCGGCGGTACGGGTGACTGCGATTGGGCAAAGCGGCCAACCTGTACTTTCGGCTAGGAGCGGCCAGCGGCCGTGCTGCACCGGTTGGCTCTTGGAGGCAGAGTGTTGCCGTTCAGAGTGAGAGATTGAGCGGCAGCTAACTCCACGCTGGTCACGCATGGTAGATGGTCTGTACCGAGGGCGGCTCTCGCAGTGTGCTCATGACCACGCAGCAGCGTTCCGCCGCGACGCGCAGCTTCTCCACCATCTCGGGGGGTGTCCCTGCCCGGGCTTGCAGGTGGACCTCGGAGGTGATGGACTGGAAACCGACAGGAACGTCCTTTTGAATACCCAGGGCGCCGCGCACGTCCACCGTGGCCCGGACGTTGACCTGCAGCGCGGTCAGTTCAATGCCCATGTTGGCTGCGACCAGCCGGATGGATGAGTCCTGACAGGCGGCCAGTGCGGCGCACAGCAGATCGCCGGGGCATGGCGCGTCGTAGGGTCCACCCACGGCGCTGTGCACGCCCACGGTCACGGCCGTGTCGCCGCCGGTCTTGGGTATGACCAGTGAATGAAACGGATCGGCCAGGTCGGTGCTGCGGGTGCTGGCATGGTCTGTGACCATGGCCAGGGCCGGGTTGGCCTTGTACTGGGCGCGCAGGCTGGCCTGGGCTTCTTGTAGGCTGTGGGTCATGTCGTTTCTCCGTAAGGGTTGGGGTGGCTCCACCTTATCGACCGGGCCCGCGCAAGGCCTTTAAAGTTCCTAAAAATCGGCTAAAAGATGGCAAGGGCGCTCGCCCTGAGGTACCCACATGCAGGATCGCTATCCGTTTGACCGCTTCGAAGTCCGACCGACCGAGCGCCTGTTGCTGGTCGATGGCCAGCCAGCTGAGGTGGGCGCCCGGGCGTTTGACCTTCTGCTGTGCCTGCTGGCCAACCGCGAGCGGGTGATGACCAAAAGCGAGCTGCTGGACCTGGTCTGGCCGGGCCTGGTGGTGGAGGAGAACAACCTGTCGGTGCAGGTGTCTGCGCTGCGCAAGCTGCTCGGGCCCCACGCGATTGCCACCATTGCCGGGCGTGGCTACCGGTTTGTGCTCGACGTCAAACCGGGCAACGTGGCGCTGCAAGACGAGGCCCATCGCCCCCCGGTCATCGCCACACGGCCCACCATCGCGGTGCTGCCGTTCAGCGTGTTGTCGGGCGATCCGTTGTTGCCGTTCTTGGCCGACGGTCTGGCCGAGGACGTCATTGCGCTGCTGGCGCGGGTTCCGGGCTTCACCCTGATTTCGCGCGCGTCGTCCTTTGCCTTTCGCGGCCATGCGGTCACGGTGCCGGAAGTGGCGCAGCAGCTCGGCGTCCGGTTTGTGGTGGAGGGCAGCGTGCGGCTGCGCAACGACGCGCTGCGGATTGCCACCCAGTTGATAGACGCCGCCACCGGCCACGTGTTGTGGAGTGGCCGCTTCGATCGGCGGCGCGATGAGGCGGTGGATCTGCAGGAGGACATTGCGCGAGGCATCCTCTCGGAACTGGAACCCGAACTCACCCGGGCCGAGATGGCGCACATCCGCCGCCAGCGCCCGGAGAACCAAGACGTCTGGGCCCATTACCACCAGGCGGTGGGCTCGCTGGCGCTGCAGGGCTGGAGCCGGGATGCCCTGGCCGAGGCGCGGCAGCGCCTTCAGACCAGTGTGGGGCTGGATCCCACGTTTGGCCTGGGCCACGCGCACTATGCGCTGCTGACGGCTTTGTCCATGAACATTGGCGCGCTGCCCAACGAGCCGGGCCTGGCGCAAGAGGCGCTGTTTGCCGCGCGCCACGCCATGGTGCTGGACGATGGCAGCTCGGAAGTGCTGGGCTATGCCGGCTGTGCGCTGTGCGACCTGGGTCACCACGAGCAGGGCGTGGAGGTGTTGCTCCGGGCGCTGGAGATCGACCCCAGCAACGCCCAGGCCCATGTGGCGCTGGGTGCTTCGTGGGTGCTGAGTGGCCAGCTCGAAGCCGGCATCGAGAAGATGCGCTACGGCATGAAGATCAGCCCGCGCGACCGCCGCCTGGGCTTCTGGGGCTGGGCGTTGGGCACCTTTTTGCTGCGGGCCGAGCGATTGGACGAGGCGCTCTCGGAAGCGCGCGCATCGAGCCGCCGCGATCCCCAGTTTCCGCTGCCGCGCGTGCTGGAGGCGGCCATCCTCGACCGCCAGGGTCAGGCCGCAGAGGCCCGGGCGGCGCTGGCCTGGGCCCGCCAGCTGAGCCCGACACTCAGCCTAGACGCCGTTGCCCTGACCCACGGCCGCCACGTGGGCAAACGCCTGGCCTTGTTGTGGGTGGCGGGCAATACCCCCTGAAGGTAGTTCGCCCGGACTGCCAAGTCCGTTGCGCGGGAAAACAGACTATCCCGACTGAGCACGCGGTGCTGCAACGCCCACATGGACCATCCGCTACTTGACACCGACCACTTGATCATCGGTATGGCGACACAGTGTTCTCGCGTGTGAGCTGGGAGCTGAGTTGACGCTGTCGCTCGACTTCGTGAAGTTTTCTTCACCAGTGGTCTGTGACGTCGGTCGACGATCTCGACGCACGTCAAAGGGCAATGAAGCCCCAAAACTGTTGGAGCATATTGAACGGCCGCTGTAAGCCGTACTGCCGCCATTCACAACTGGTGATTCGACCGATCGCTCCCGCTGCATAAGCGACCTTCGGCTGCCCCAGATAGCGGGCTCACATGAGCCCACCGCAAACGGCCTCCGAACGCCAGCACCTACCGCCCCACGGCACAATGGCTCCGCACCCACCGGGCGGTGCACAGATCAGAGAGGTTTCACATGGGCTGGTTTTCCAAGAGCGACAAAGACTTTTTCCTGTCCACCACCACACCCGAGGGCATCACGCGCGGGCAGTACCTGGGCGTGGTCAACGGCGAGGCGGTGATTGGCGCCAACATCTTCCGCGACATGTTTGCCTCGGTGCGCGACGTGGTGGGCGGGCGCGCCGGTGGTTACGAGCGCGCGCTGTCGGGCGCGCGCGATGCGGCCATTGAAGGCCTGATCGAAGCCGCCAAAGAGATGGGCGCCAATGGCGTGATTGGTATCGACTTCGACTACGAGGTGCTGGGCGAGACCAACGGCATGATGATGGTGGCCGTCAGCGGAACGGCGGTGAAGCTCTGATGACCCGCGCGCTTCTCGTTATCGACGTCCAGCAAGGCCTGTGCGAAGGCGAGGGCGCGGCCTGGGATTGCGCCAACGTCATCGTCCGCATCAACCGCGTGGCCGCACAAGCACGCAGCATCGGGGTGCCCGTGGTCTTTATCCAGCACGAAGACGTCACCGAACTGGGTCACGGCAGCCGCGCATGGCAACTGGCCGATGGCCTGCTGGCCGAGCCTGGCGACCTGCGTGTGCGCAAGACCACGCCCGACAGCTTTTTGCGCACCGACTTGCAAGCCTTGTTGGCGGCCAGGGGCGTGAGTGAACTCATCGTGTGTGGCATGCACAGCGAGTTCTGTGTGGACACCACCACGCGCCGCGCGCTGGCCCTGGGCTACCCCGTCACGCTGGTGGCCGACGCCCACACCTCGGCCGGCAACGCGGCGCTCACACCGCAGCAGGTGATCGCTCACCACAACGCCACGCTGACCAACATCGCCAGCTTCGGCCCGCGCGTGCGGGTGGTGCCGTGTGATGAACTGGTCGCGACCCCGCTGCACTGAGATTCAGTGCAGCGGCGTCTGCCCTCGCACATACCCCACCTCCAGCAGCCCGCGCATGGCGTCTTTGGCGACGGGTTGTGGGTAGTAGTAGCCCTGGGCCTTGTGCAGGCCGTGGCCGACCAGGAAGTCCACGTGTTCGGCGCTGCTCACGCCTTCGCACACCACGTCGAGCTGCAGGCTTTCGGCCAGTTTGATGATCATCTCGATGGTGGTGCGGCGCCCGGCGTCTTCGGTGATGCCTTCGACGAAGTAGCGGTCGATCTTGAGCCGCTTGGCCAGGGTGGCGTGCAGCCGGTGCAGCGATGACATGCCGACGCCGAAGTCGTCGATGCACAACATGATGCCCGCGTTGCGCAGCGCCTGCAGGTTGTGCTGTGTGGCCTGGTCGTCTTCGATGGCGGTCGATTCGGTGATTTCCACCGCCAGCTGTTCGGCGCGTATGCCATGGCGTTTCATGGCGTCGGCCAGCCGCTGGGCGTAGTCGGCGCGCTGGATTTCGATGGGCGAGGCGTTGATGCTGACCGAGCGGTTGTTCATCAGGCCCGACCACGAGGACATGGCCCGCAGCGCTTCTTCAACCAGCCAGTGGCCGAGCTCGTCGATCAGGCCGAATTCTTCGGCCACCTCCACCAGCTGGCTGGCGGGCACGTTGCCACGCGCCGGGTGCTGCCAGCGCACCAGCGCCTCGGCGCCCAGCAGCCGGTTGTCCCGCATGTCCACCACCGGCTGGTAGACCAGGTGCAGGCCGGTGTTGGCCAGCGCCCAGCGCAGGTCGCGTGCCAGCATCTCGCGGTCGAACAGGCGGCCGTGCAGTGAGGGGTCGAACACCGCCAGGGCGTGGCCACCGCGCCGGGGCAGCGTGGCCAGCGAGGCCTCGGCGTCGTGCAGCAGGGCGGCAGCTGGCGTGGCGCCGTCGTCTGGGCGCACGCCCGCGTCCAGGCTGAGCACACCTTGCGCCGCCGCCGGCAGGCTGGCGGCGACACGCGCAAACAGGGCGTGCACCTGCTTGGTCAGCGCGTCACGGCGCCAGCCGGTGAGCACCAGGCCGAGCACGTCGCGGTCCAGCCGGGCCAGGCCGGCCACGTGTGGGTCCAGGCGCAGCAGGGCGCGTGCGGCCGTGCTCAAGGCGGCGGCAAAGCCGTCCTCGGGCTGCTGGTCCAGGGCCACGATGCTGCGAAAGCGCAGCACCAGCACCTGCATGTCGCGCGCCTCGCCACGGCTGCGCGCCATGGCCAGCTCGATCATGCCCAGCAGGGCCGTTCGGTTGGGCAGCCCGGTCTGAGCGTCGGTCAGCGATGTGGTGTCCAGTCGGGCCGCCAGGTCCGACAGGCGCATCTCATCGACCAGGGACTGCACGTGGCGCGGCCACTGCGCGTGCCACTGGCCGAAGGGGTCGGGTGCGCCGACGTGCTCCAGGTAGGCGGCGCCCAGCATCACGTCGCCGTGCCGCAGCGGCACGGCCACACCTGGCGCTGCGGCGGTGCTGTGGGAGGGCACGTGTGTGGCCCAGGTGGGCCAGGGCTGGTGGGCCAGATCGACCGCTTCGCCCCGCTCCGTCACGGCAGTGAGCAGGCGCAGGGGCAGCGTTTTTTCGACCTCCGGGGTGGCTGGCAGCCGCGCCACATGGGTGCCGCCATCGTTGTGCCGGGTGACGGACAGCACACTGGCTGATGGCTTGTGGTAGAGCACCAGTCGGCGCGCGTGCAGCGCGTTGAGTGCCGCCTCGCCCTTGTCTTCCAGTGCCATGCCCAGGGTGATGGCGTGGGCGGCGTGTTCGTTGGTGTCTTGCGCCAGATTCAGGGCCACCATGCGGGTGCGCAGGCGTTGTGCCACCGCCGTGGCGCCCCAGGCCTGGTAGCCCTCGCAGGCTTCGGTGAGACGTTGCCGCGCGAGGTCGCGCAAACCCAGTTGGTGGCAGCAGGTGCCAGCACGCTCGCGGATCAAGGCCAGGTCGTGTTGCGCGCCGCTTTGGGTCGCCCACTCGCCGGCCGCCTCATAACGCTGAAGCGCAGCGGCCACATCGCCCATGACGCGCGCGCGTTCGGCCTGCAGCAGCAGGAACTTGTGTTTGTAGTTCGCCGGTGCCTGCTCGGCGGCGGCCCCGAGCTGCAAGGACAGGTCGGTGGTGGCCTGTATGGCCCGCCAGTTGGCGGTGACGTCGGCCACCGGAAAGTCCACCAGTTGGCCCAGGGCGTTGAACAGGCGAAGGTCCATGGACAGCAGGGTGGCGCTGCCGGTCATGGCGTGGCGCTCGGCGTTGGCGCAGGCCTGCCGCAGCTCACGCCAGTCGCCCCGGTGCCAGGCCAGCACGGCTTGCAGCGTGTGGCTGGTGAACAGGGAGAAGCTGTTGTGGGCCGCTTCCAGCCGGGCAATGTCCTGGCGCTCGTCAAAGTGCGCGCCCTGCAACAGCAAGGCGGTGTCGGCGTCCGGGTCTTGCAAGGCGGCCAGGAACTGCTGCCAGACCTGGCAATGGCGCAGGGAAAAGTCGTGACCGAACTGCTCGACCAGACGGGTGTGCGCCGTGTGCACGTTGGCGAGTTCGTTCAGCGCCTGTGTGCCCCAGGCCTTGTCGCAATAGAGGAAGGCGCCGTAGCCCAGGTACTCCTGGTCGCCGCTGAGCAGGCAGTTTTCGATGGTGGCCAGCAGGGGTGTGAGGCTCTCGGTCACCGGACGCGACCAGTGGCGCAAAAAGCCGTAGGCCAGGGTCTGCACCTTGCAGCGCCGGGTTTCATCCGTGTCGGGTTCGCTCAGGGCCAATGCCAGCGTGCTGGCGTCGAACCCGGCCTGCCATTGCCCGGTGCCACACAACACCAGCCCGAAGTTGGTGTAGCTCAGTGCGGTCAGGGGCGAGGCGGGGTGGGCACGGGCCAGCCCGACCATGGTGAGGATGACGCGGATGTAGCTGTCGAACGAGGTCACGTAGGCGCAGGGCGTGAGCCAGACCAGCACGCGCAAGGCGGCTTCCACGCGCGCGTCGGGCTGTCCGTCCAGCCGCAGTTCGCCCAGGCGGGGCACGGCGGGCCAATCGGTGGGCGGGGCCAGCGGCAACAAGGGCACGTCCAGGCGTGCCAGCGCCTGTTCGCCCAGTTGCAGGGCGGGCGCCATCTGGTTGCGCGCCATCAGCCCCTGTATGCGCAGCTCCAGCACGCGGGTGTGGTCCAGCACGTCCAGCGGCAGGGCGTCAAGCTGGTCCAGCAAGCCGTCGAGCGCGCTGAAGTCGGCCGCCAGGTAGGCCGCCTCGGCCGCCTCCAGCAGCAGCGGGAAGTGGTGCGCATCGGTGGCCCCCCCTGTCGGGGACGTGGCCAGCGCCAGGGCATGGCGGAAGTGGCCCAGCGCGGCGCGGGCGGCACCGCTTTGCCGGGCTTTGCGTGCGGCCTCGGTGGTGAGGCTGAGCAGCAGCTTGCGCTCGCGCACGGCCATCAGCGTGGGCGGCGCCAGGTGGAACTGCTGCACGATCTCGAACACATGTTCGTGCAAGGCGCCTTCGTCGCGGTATTTGGCCACCAGCGCGCGGCCTATGCCCATGTGGCGCTCGGCGCGGCCGCTGTCGCTCAGCTGCCGGAAGGCGGCCTGCTGCACAAAGTCGTGCACGGCGCGCAGGGCCAGCAGCGAGCGTGGCGCCAGGCCTTCGTCCAGCAGCACCAGCAGGCCTGCCTGCAGCGCCGGCCGCAGGGTGGACAGTGTTTCGTCGGCCGTGTGGCCATGCACGGCCGCCAGCGCCTCCAGGTCCATCACCGCGCCCAGCAGCGCGCCGGCGGCCAGCAGGTCCTGGCAGGCTTGTGGCAATTGCTGCAGTTGTTGGCTGGCCAGTGCCACCGGGGTGGCGGCCTCCAGGGCGTGTTGTGCCAGCGCCGGGGCCACGCGCCAGCCGGCGGTGGCGGCGTCAAAGTGCAAGGCCTGGGCCTGCTGCAGCACGCGCAAGGCCTGCAGCACGGCAAAGGGGTTGCCTGCGGTGGCGCGCGCCAGCGCCGGGGCCAGCGCGTACGCCTCGTCGTTGGCCTGCACGCCCGTCAGTGCCAGCAGCGCGGCGATGTCGGCTTCGCCCCAAGGCTGCATCGTGATCTGCCGCAAGCGTGCGTGGGTGTGCTGCAGGTCCAGGATCAGGTGGGTGACACCGTGGGCCGCGTCCACCGCCTCGCTGCGGTACACGCCCACCACCAGCAGGTTGTGGATGCTGGGACTGCGCACCAGGCCGCGCAGCAGCCGCAGCGTGGCGTTGTCGGCCCACTGGATGTCGTCGATCACCAGCACCAGCGGCGAGGCGCGTGTAGCCAGGGCCTCGATGAGCCGGCCCACCATGAGTTCGAAGCGCACACGGCTGGCTTCGCCGGGCAGCCGGGTCGGCTCGGGCTGTTGGCCCAGCAGCAGGGCCAGACGCGGCAGGAAGTCGAACAGCACCGCCGCCTGTTGGCCCAGCGCCCGCACGATGCGCTCGACCGCGGCTTGCCGCTGTGCGGGCGTGTCGGCCAGCAGGCCGGCGAGCACGCTGTCCAGTGCCTGCGCCAGCGCGCTCAAGGGGCGGCTGTCACCAAACTGGTTGAATTTGCCGGCGGCTACGGTGGCACCGTGGCGGCGCATGGCTTCGGCGGCGTCCTGCACCACGGCCGATTTGCCGCTGCCGGCCAGGCCATCGACGAGCACCAGCACCGGCTGGCCCTTGCGTGCCAACCCCGCACCATGTGCGCCGCCGCCGCCGTTGGCACCGCGTTCGCTGGCCTCGCCGTAGGCGGCCAGCAGGTCGGCCACCTGTTTGTCGCGCCCCAACCGGTGGGCGGGCAAGGGCAGGTCCAGCGGGGCGCCCAGGGCGTCGGCGCGCAGGGTTCCGCCGCCCCACAGGGCCTGCAGGTCGGTCACCGCTGCGGCCGCGCTGCGGTGTCCGCCCGGCAGGCCGGCAAAACACAGGCGCGCCATGGTGTCCAGGTGGGCGAGCGACAGGCCGGCAATCGCCTGCGGATGCCAGAACGCGCTGGTGGCCTCCTGTGCCCGGGGATTGGGGTCCGGCATGGCCTGGCCGGTGGACAGCTGGTAGAACAGCGCACCCAGGGCACGCAGGTCGCCCAGCGGGGTGGCGGGTGGGGTGTTGTCGCTGGCCGCTGTGCCGGCGATGGCGACACAGCGCACAAAGCGGGCCTCGCCAAAATCCAGCAGCGACACCGCACGGCTGGGGGCGTGCCACAGCACGTGCTCGGCGTTGACCGCGCCGTGCGCGATGCTCTGTGCCTCCAAGGCCGCCAGCACCCGTGCCACGCCCAGCGCGATGGTCTGCGCCAGGGCCGGCGCAGCGCGCGGGGCGCCCGCCTGCAGCAGGCTTTGTGCGAGCGACGTGCCTGGCTGCCAGGGCAGGCGCAGCACCAGGTCGTCGCCGTCTTTTTCCAGACCCCAGGGGCTGGCCACGCCGGACAGGTCCAGTCCTGACGTGATCAGGTAGTGGTTGCGCAGGCGCCTGCGCAGCGGCGCAAATTCGGCTTGTGGCCCTGCCCGTTTTTCCACCCACAAACGGCCTGCGCCGTCACATCGCGCAGGCGCTTGGCGTTCGGCCAGCGGCAATGGCCCATGCTCCGCATGGATTGATTTCATCCTGACCCCCTGACTGTTTTTGGTATCGCCAAAACAGTGTAGGTGTGCTTGGGCGCTTTGTCAGGTATTGTGAAATTGTGGGTCGAAACCGTGCATATTTGCCATTTTTGAGTGGCGCCAGGGTCATCCGCGCAAGGCTTTCAAGAGCTTTTGCCCGGCGCGGCCCGTGGCCTCAACACCCAGCCGGGATTGTTCGGCCCGGATGGCGGCGCGGCTCTTGTCGCCCAGCATGCCGTCCACGGTGCCGATGTCGTGGCCGCGCAGCAGCAACAGGCTTTGGATTTCGCGGCGTTCGGCGCGCGACAGGCCCGGGTCGTCGGTGGGCCAGGGCGTGGCAAAGGGCGCGCCGCCGCGCAGGCGGTCGGACAGGTGGGCGATGGCCAGGCCGTAGCTCTCGGCCGCGTTGTAGCTGTAGACGGCATCGAAGTTGCGGGTGACCAGGAAGGCCGGGCCGCTGGGGCCCGCCAGTGCCATGAGGCCCGCGCTGCCTTGGGTCGGCAAGGGGCTGCCGTCCACGCGTTTGAGGCCCTTGGCGGCCCACTCGCCCATGGGGCGTTTGCTGCGCCGGCCTTCGCCGCTGGTGCTGAAGCCGGCCGGCAGCTTGACTTCAAAACCCCAGGTCTGCCCCGTTTGCCAACCGGCTTTTTGCAGAAAGTTCGCGGTGGAGGCCAGCGCGTCGGCGGTGCTGTCCATCAGGTCGCGTTTGCCGTCGCCGTCGAAGTCCACCGCCAGGCGCTCGAAGGTGCTGGGCATGAACTGGGTGTGGCCAAAGGCGCCGGCCCAGGAGCCCACCAGGCGCTCGGGCGCGATGTGGCCGGCCTGCAGGATGCGCAGCGTGGCAAAAAACTCGCCCCTGAAGTAACTCTGGCGCCGGCCGAAACACGACAGCGTGCCCAGCGCCTGCACCAGCGGGTAGCTGCCAAAACTCTGGCCGAAGTTGCTCTCCACGCCCCACACCGCCACCACGGTGGCCGGGTCCACGCCGTAGCGGGCCTCGACCTGGGCCAGCGTGTCGCGGTGCTGGGCCAGCAGGGCTCGGCCTTGTTCCACACGTTCGTCGTCCACCAGGCCGGCCATGTAGTCCCAGATGGGGGTGCGGAATTCAGGCTGGTTGTCCAGCTTCTCGATCACGCTCATGTCGGGCGCCAGGCCCTGGGTGTGGCGGGCAAAGCTGGCCTCGCTCACGCCGGCGGCGCGGGCCGGGGCGCGCAGCTCGCTCAGGCAGCTTCCGAAGCCGTTGGCGGTTTGCGCCCAGGCGGTGGACAGGGCCAGGGTCAGGGATGTGGCAATCAGCAGGTGTCGCATGTCGGGTCAACTTTCGGTGATGCCTTGCGCGCTCAGGCGCAGCAGGCGGTTGGTGCGTGTCGCCGCGTGGTCGGAGTGGGTGACCAGCACCAGGGCGGCACCGTGTTCGCGGGTCTGGGCCAGCAGCAGGTCCAGCACCTGGGTGGCGGTGGTGGGGTCGAGGTTGCCGGTGGGCTCGTCGGCCAGTATGAGCGCCGGGCGGTGCACCAGCGCGCGGGCGATGGCCACGCGCTGCAGTTGCCCGCCCGAGAGTTGCTGCGGCAGACGCGCACCCAAGGCGCCGAGGCCGACGGCGCGCAGCACCTCGGCCACGCGGGCGCCGTCGGGGCGCTGTTGCAACAGCAGCGGCAGGGCCACGTTCTGTGCCACGTCGAGGTGGGGCAGCACGTGAAAGGCCTGGAAGACGAAGCCCACGCGGTCGCGGCGCAGCAGGGCGCGGGCGGTGTCGTCCAGTGCGCTCAAGGGCTGGCCACACAGGCGCACCTCGCCAGCGTCCCAGCTGTCGAGCCCGGCCAGGCAGTTGAGCAGGGTGGATTTGCCCACGCCCGATTCGCCCACGATGGCCACACTCTCTCCGGCCATCACGCGCAGGTTCACGCTGTCAAACACCGTGCCTTCGCCATAGCGTTTGGCCAGGCCGCTCACGTCCACGACGGGCTCAGCCATGGCCATCCAGGTGTTGGGCCGCGTGTTGCAGCACCTGCGCCAACGCGTCGGGCGCTTCGCAGGCAATGGCGCTGCGCTGCGGCATGCTGCGCAGCCACGTGATCTGGCGTTTGGCCAGCTGGCGCGTGGCCGCAATGCCTTGTTCGCGCAGCGTTTGCAAGGCGGCGGGTGTGCCGGCCTCCAGTGCGTCCCAGGCCTGGCGGTAGCCCACGCAGCGCATGCTGGGCAGGTCGGGGTGCAGGTCGCCACGCGCGCGCAGCGCCCGCACTTCGTCCAGAAAACCGGCCGTCAGCATGGCGTCGAAACGCTGGGCGATGCGCTCGTGCAACCAGGGGCGGTCGGTGGGTTCCAGCGACAGCAGCGCGCCCGCCGGCAGCGGCCAGGCACCTTTGCGTGCGCCCTGTTGCAGGGCCGAGATGGGCTGGCCGCTGACGCGGAAGACCTCCAGTGCGCGCGAGATGCGCTGCGAATCGTTGGGGGCCAGGCGGGCGGCGGTGGCGGGGTCCACCACGGCGAGCGCGGCGTGCATCGCCGGCCAGCCTTGTGCCTGTGCTTCGGCCTCGATGGCGGCGCGCACGGCGGGCTGGGCCGGTGGCATGTCGTCCAGGCCGTCGAACAAGGCCTTGAGGTAGAGCATGGTGCCGCCCACCAGCAGCGGCACGCGGCCACGCGCGGTGATGTCGTCGCGCAGTCGGGTGGCGTCGCGCACGAATTCGGCCGCGCTGTAGGCGTCCAGCGGGTCGCGGATGTCGATCAGGTGGTGCGGCACGGCCGCCAGTTCGGCGGCGCTGGGCTTGGCGGTGCCAATGTCCATGCCCCGGTAGACCAGGGCCGAATCGACGCTGATGATTTCCACCGGCCAGCGCTGTGCAATGGCCAGCGCGGCGGCGGTTTTGCCGCTGGCGGTGGGGCCGGTGAGGGCCAGCCAAGGCCTTGTCATGGTGCGGCCGCCTCGGTCACGCGCTGGGGTGGCGCGTTGGGTTCGCCAAAGCGCCACACCAGCGTCCAGGCGGTGAGGGCGATGGTGGCGGCCCAGAACCAGATGCCGTTGGTGAGCGGCAACACCGAGCCGCCATCGCCCATCTGCATGTGGCGACCCAGCCAGCCGCCCATGGCAAAGGCCACCACGGTGATGAGAAAGCCGCTGAGCGCCGACGCCGCACCCGCCGCTTGCGGGAACGGCCCCACGGCGCCACTCTGGCCGCAGGGCTGGTGCACGCCGTGGGCGATCATGAACAGGTAGAAAGGCAGGACGACGGCCCACACATTGCGCACGTCCAGCAGCGGCAACACGCCCACCAGGGTGCCGCCGGTGAGGGTGAGTGCGCCCGCCACGGCCACCGTGCGACGCACGCCCAGGTGCGGCAGCAGGCGGCGGCAGACAAAGGTGCCGGCGATGTAGGCCAGCGAGACCGTGCTCATCACCAGGCCGTAGGCGGTTTTGCTCAGGCCCAGCACCTGGATGAACACAAAGGAGGACGCGGCCAGGAAGGTGAACAGGCCACCATACGATGCGGCGGTGAGCAGCGCATAGGCCCAGAAGCCGGGGTGGCGCAGGATCAACGCCCAGGTGCGCAGCAGCGTGCCCGGTTCCAGGGCGCGGGGGTTCTTGGCGGGCAGGGTTTCTTCAAAGCGCCAGACGATGAGCGCCAGCCCCGCCGCGCCAAAAATGGCCAGCGCCAGCAGCGCCACGCGCCAGCCAAAGGCCTCGGACAGCAGGCCGCCCAGCGGCGGGCTCAGAAAGGCGATCACGCCCAGGCCCGACAGGCCCTTGGACATGGCGCGTGCGCCGTCAACCGGCTTATAGAGATCGCGCACGATGGCGCGAGCGCACATCACGCCCGCGCCCATGGCCGCGCCCTGCACCGTGCGCCAGACGATGAGTTGCTCCATGCTGTTGGCGATGGTGCAGCCCACCGAGGCCAGCACATAGGCGGCCATGCCGGCCAGCAGCACCGGGCGGCGGCCAAAACGGTCAGACAGCGGGCCCCAGACCAGCTGCGACAGACCAAAGGCGAGCAGCAACGCCGTGAGCGTGAGCTGGGCCTGCGACATCGGGGCGCCAAACCCCTGGGTGAGGGCGGGCAGGGCGGGCAGGTAGAGGTCGGTGGTGATGGGCTGCAGGCCCAGCATCAGCGTGAGCACCAGCACCACCATACCCGTTGACATGGCGTTTGAATTGGGCAAAGAAGGCATCCGGCTGAGGTTAGCAGATGCGGACGCAACCATTGCCCCGCCGGGCGCGCTCAACGCAAGCCAAACAGATCGGCGATCGCCACCCGGTACTGCGCCTGGCCCACGGCGTTGGTGTTGTGGTGCGAGCCGCCTTCAACCAGCACAAAGGCCTTTTTGCCCGTGGCAGCGTCAAACAGGCGCTGGCCCAGGGTGGGCGGGATCAGCCGGTCGGCGCCGCCGTGAACCACCAGCAGCGGCGAGCCGATGCCGGCCACGCGCTTGACCGCCTCGAAGCGCTGCGTGATGAAAGGCGTGACCGGCAGCCAGCCCCATTTGAAGGAGCTGACCACGTCAGGGATGGAGGTGAAAGTGCCTTCGACCAGGGTGCCAGCCTCGTCGCCCACCTGCGCGGCCAGCTCAATGGCAATGGCCCCACCCAGCGAATGGCCGAAGATGTAGCGCGGCCGGCCGGGGTAGGTTTTGCCCAGCCAGTCCCAGGCGGCGCGGGCGTCTTCGTAGGCCATGGTCTCGGACGGCAGGTCGGCGGTGCTCTTGCCGAAGCCCCGGTAGTCGATGCCCAGCACCGAAAAGCCCAGCTCCTGCATGCGCTGCATGCGAAAGGCCGAGCCGGTCACGTTCCAGCGCGCGCCATGCAGGTAGAGCAGGATGGGCGCGTCGGCGCGGCGCTCAAAGTCAGCGTGCGGCGCCCACAGGCCGTGCAGCTTGACCGGCTGGCCGCTCTCGCGGGAGTCGAAGTCGATCCACACATCGGCCATGCCGGTGGCAGCCTCGGCGCCGCGCGACCAACTGCGGTCGGACGGCTGGAAGATCCACTGGCGCTGTTTTTCGTCCAGCGTGGCGCAGCCGGCCAGCAGGCCCAGCGCGGCGATCAACACAAAAAGCAGGCGTTTCATGGGGAGGTCCGAGCCGCTGGCGGGCGAAAAGTTCAGGGCAGAATGGCCGCCATGCCCGCAGTCACAGCACACGCATCATGACCGACAGTGTCTTCACCCGCATCGTCCGCCGCGAAATCCCTGCCGCCATCGTGTTCGAAGACGGACAGGTGATCGCCTTCATGGACGCCGGCCAGGTCAACCCTGGCCACGTGCTGGTGGCCACCAAACGCCAGGTGGAAACCGTGATGGAGCTGACCGAAGCCGAGGCGGCTCACCTGTTCGCCATCGCCACCCGCGTGGCCAAGGCGGTGCAGGCCGAGTTCCAACCCGAGGGCATGACCCTGCTGCAGACCAACAAGCCCGCCGGCTGGCAGACCGTGCCCCACGTGCATGTCCACGTGCTGCCGCGCCACACGGATGACGGCGCCGACCTGGTCTGGCCCCGCAAAGATCCGCCGCTGGCCGAACTGCAGGCGTTGGCGGCGCGCCTGCGGTTGGCGTGACCTCAGGCTGAGGCCGACCGTTCCACGACCGGCCACGGTGGCTGGGTCCAGGCCCCAAGCTCAGCGCAGAATTGTGATGGCCAGCCCGGCCGCTGCGCAGGCGCCCAGCAGGGAAAAAACGCCGGTTTTGAAGCGGAACAAGGCCACCGTGGCGGCCACGGTGATCAGGGCCGAGACAAGGTCGAAGGTGCCGCCAAACCCTTGCGGCCACCACACGTGGTACGCAAAAAACAGCGCCAGGTTGAGGATGACGCCGACCACCGCCGCCGTGATGGCCGACAGCGGCGCGGTGAAGCCCAGCTTGCCGTGGGTGGCTTCCACCAGCGGGCCGCCGGCCAGGATGAAAACGAAGGAGGGCAGGAAGGTGAAGAAGGTGACCACCGTGGCGGCCAGCGCGGCACCGGCGAACAGCGCGTCGGGTCCCAGCACGGCCTGCTGCCAGCCACCCACAAAACCCACGAAGGCCACCACCATGATCAGCGGCCCCGGTGTGGTTTCGCCCAGAGCCAGGCCGTCGATCATCTGCGCGCCGCTGAGCCACTGGAAGGTCTCGACCGCGCCCTGGTACACATAGGGCAATACCGCGTAGGCGCCGCCAAAGGTCAGCAGCGCGGCCTTGGTGAAAAACCAGCCCATCTGCGTCAGCGTGGTGTCCCAACCCTGCCAGGCCACCAGCGAGCCCATGGCGAGCAGCCACAGGCCGGCACCGGCGGCCAGCACCTTGAGCAGGTGGGCGCGCGAAAAACGCGCGTGGTCCGGCGTGGGGGTGTCGTCGTCGATCAGGGCCGGGCCGTAGCCGGTGTGGGCGCTGCCGTGGCCACCGCCCAGCGCGAACACGGCGGGCGCGTGGCGCGAGCCCAGCCAGCCGATCAGCGCGGCCACCGCCACGATGGCAGGAAAGGGTGTGTCGAAAGCGAAGATAGCCACGAAGGACGCTGCCGCGATGGCCCACATCCAGCCGTTCTTGAGTGCGCGCGTGCCGATGCGGTGGGCCGCGTGCAACACCAGGGCCGTCACGGCCGGCTTGATGCCGTAGAACAGGCCGGCCACCACCGGCACGTTGCCAAACGCCAGGTAAATCCACGACAGCGCGATCAGGATGAACAAGGAGGGCAGCACGAACAAAGCACCGGCCACGAAACCGCCCCAGCTGCGGTGCAGCAGCCAGCCGATGTAGGTGGCCAGCTGCTGGGCCTCGGGGCCAGGCAACAACATGCAGTAGTTGAGCGCGTGCAGAAAGCGCTTCTCGCTGATCCAGCGGCGGCGCTCCACCAGCTCGGTGTGCATGATGGCGATCTGCCCGGCCGGGCCGCCAAAGCTGATGAAGCCCAGCTTGAGCCAGAAGCGCAAGGCTTGGGCAAAACTCACCGGGGCAGGGGCAGGGGCAGGGGCGGAGGTTGGAGACCGGTGCATGGACTCGCATTCTCCCGCACACTGCTCAGCGTCAGATCACACCTTGAGCCAGCATCGCGTCGGCCACTTTGACGAAACCGGCGATGTTGGCGCCATCGACGTAGCTGACGCTGCCGTCGGCGCGCTGGCCGTGCTGCAGGCAGGCCTGGTGGATGCCCACCATGATGCCGTGCAGGCGCTGGTCCACTTCGTCGCGCGGCCAACTGAGTCGCATGGCGTTCTGGCTCATTTCCAGGCCCGACGTGGCCACGCCGCCGGCGTTGCTGGCCTTGCCAGGTGCGTACAGCACACCGGCGCTTTCAAACAGCTTGGCTGCTTCGATGGTGGTGGGCATGTTGGCGCCTTCGGCCACACATTTGACGCCATGCTTGACCAGCAGCGCGGCGTCGGCGGCGTCCAGCTCGTTCTGCGTGGCGCAGGGCAGGGCCACGTCCACCGGCACGCTCCATGGCCTGATGCCGGCCTCGAAACGTGTTTTGGTGCGGGCGGCGTAGTCGCTCACGCGGCCGTACAGGTGGTTTTTGACTTCCATGAGCTCGGCCAGCTTGACCGGGGTGAAACCGTCTTCGTCGATGAGGGTGCCGCTGGAATCGGACACGGTGACGACCTTGGCGCCCATGGCCATGGCCTTTTCCACCGCGTACTGGGCGACGTTGCCCGACCCCGAGACGCTCACGCGCAGGCCGTCGAAGGACATGCCTTTTTGTTTCAGCATTTCCTGCGCGAAGTACACCGTGCCGTAGCCCGTGGCCTCGGGCCGAATCAGCGAGCCACCAAAACTCAGCCCCTTGCCGGTGAACACACAGTCGGCACGGTTGCTGAGCTTTTTCATCATGCCGGCCATGTAGCCCACCTCGCGGCCGCCCACGCCGATGTCACCGGCAGGCACGTCGGTGTCGGCGCCCACGTGCCGGAACAGCTCGCTCACCAGCGCCTGGCAAAAACGCATCACCTCGCCTGGGCTTTTGCCTTTCGGGTCGAAGTCCGAGCCGCCCTTGCCACCACCCATGGGCAGGGTGGTCAAGGCGTTTTTGAAAGTCTGCTCAAAGGCCAGGAATTTGAGGATGGACAGGTTGACGGAGGGGTGGAACCGCATGCCGCCTTTGTAGGGGCCGATGGCCGAGCTGTGCTGGGTGCGGTAGCCCCGGTTGACCTGCACGTCGCCGTGGTCGTTGACCCACGAGATGCGGAACATGACCGTGCGTTCGGGCTCGACCAGTCGGTCCAGCAGGCCTTGTTCGGCGTACTTCGGATGGCTCTGGATGAAGGGCCACAGGCTTTCCATCACCTCGGTGACGGCCTGGTGGAATTCGGGCTGGCCTGGGTTGCGCTGGGCAACCTGCTCAAGAAATGGGTGAACCGAGGCGTACTTCAATGTCGTGCTCCAAAACAATGCATGACATTATGCGAAACACGCATTCCGCTAACCGAAATGGAGCATGAAGCACTTCAGTGGTGCAAAAGTTGGTGATATCGCTTTGTTTTGGTGCGGCTAGCGCCCGCGCAAAAAGAGGCCATCGAGCTCGCGCATGGACAGCTGGCGCCAGGTGGGCCGCCCGTGGTTGCACTGGTCGGCGCGGTCTGTCACTTCCATCTGGCGCAGCAGGGCGTTCATCTCTTCCAGCGTGAGCCGGCGGTTGGCGCGCACCGCGCCGTGGCAGGCCATGGTGGCCAGCAGCTCGTTGCGGGCACGCTGCACCACGGTGCTGGCATCAACCTGGCCCAGTTCGGCCAACACGCTGCGCGCCAGCGCCACGGCATCACCGCTGGCCAGGGTGGCCGGCACGGCGCGCACGGCCAGGGTCTGGGGCGAAAACGGCGTGATCTCCAGCCCCAGTTGTTGCAACGCCTCGGCACCGGCTTCGGCGCTGGCCACCTCGGCCGGGGTGGCGGCAAAGGTGGCCGGGATCAGCAGCGGCTGGCTGGACAGCGCGGCCTCGGGGCCGGCGTCGAGCTGTTGCTTGAGCCGCTCATAGACGATGCGCTCGTGGGCCGCGTGCATGTCCACCAGCACCAGGCCCTGGGCGTTTTCGGCCAGGATGTAGACGCCGTGCAACTGCGCGATGGCACGGCCCAGGGGCCAGGTGTCGGCGGGCGGCGCTTCGGGGGCGGGCGCAGCCGCTTCAGGGGCTGATGTGCGGGTTGAAACCGACCACAGGGCGCCCAGATCGCTCACGCGGTGCCCCCCCTCGGGCGAGGGGGTGGGCCGGTACAGGAAGGGGCTGGGCGCGGGCCGCTCGGCCAGCGGCAGCGGGCTTTGCCAGGCGGGCGAGGTCAGGCTCACCACGGGCGCCACGGCCGAGGTGGACGCCACGGGCTGGCCGGCACGGGACGCGGCCAGCGTGTCCTCCACCGCGTGGCGCACCGCCTGGTGCACCTCGCGGCTGTCGCGAAAACGCACCTCGATTTTGGTCGGGTGCACGTTCACGTCCACCCGGCGTGGGTTGATCTCGATGAACAGCGCGTACACCGGCTGGCGCTGGCCGTGCAACACGTCTTCAAACGCAGCGCGGGCGGCGTGGCTCACCACCTTGTCGCGCACAAAGCGGCCGTTCACGTAGGCAAACTGCTGGTCGGCGCGGGCACGGGCAAAGTCGGGCAGGCCCACGCGGCCCCACACCCGCATGGGGTGCGGGTGCTCGCTGCTGCTCTGCCAGGCCACCGGCAGGCTGTTGTCCAGAAACTCGCGGCCCAGCACATCGCCCAGGCGTTGCGCCATGCCGTCTTCGGGCGTGGCGCCGGGGGGCGCGGCACGCCACTGTTCCACCAGCTTGCCTTCGTGCCAGATGGCAAAACCCACATCGGGCCGGGCCAGCGCATGGCGGCGCACGGCCTCGATGCAATGCGCCAGCTCGGTGGCGTCGGTCTTGAGGAACTTGCGCCGCGCGGGCGTGGCGTAGAACAGCTCGCGCACCTCCACGCTGGTGCCCACACCGCGCGGCGCCGGGCTCAGTTCGCCGGTGCGGCCGTTGAGCAGCCAGGCGTGATCGGCGTCCATGCCGTCTGCGGCGGGCGTGCGCGAGAGCAAACTGAGTTCGGCCACCGAGGCTATTGCAGCCAGCGCCTCGCCCCGAAACCCCATGGTGCCCACCGATTCGAGGTCGTCGAGCGAGCGGATCTTGCTGGTGGCGTGGCGTTTGAGGGCCACCGGCAGCTCGGTGCGCGGAATGCCCTGGCCGTCGTCTTCCACCGCGATCAGGCGCACGCCGCCGGCCAGCAGCCGCACCGTCACCTGGCGCGCGCCGGCGTCCAGCGCGTTGTCCACCAGCTCGCGCACCACCGAGGCGGGGCGCTCCACCACCTCGCCGGCCGCAATCTGGCTGATCAGCTCGTCGGGGAGTTCGAGGATGGGGCAGCGCTGCCCGGGCTGGGCTGGGAGGTCATGGGGGGCGTTCACAGGGCAATTTTAGGTCGCCGCGATAATCGCCACCCATGGACATCATTGCGACCCTGATCGACTTCATCCTGCACGTGGACGCCCACCTGGAGGCCTTTGTGCAAGCCTACGGCGCCTGGGTCTATGCCCTGCTGTTTCTCATCATTTTTGTGGAAACCGGCGTGGTGGTCATGCCCTTTCTGCCCGGCGATTCGCTCTTGTTTGTGGTGGGCGCGCTGTGTGGTGCCGGTTTCATGAGCCTGCCGCTGGCCATGGTGCTGCTGGTGCTGGCCGCCATCCTGGGCGACCAGCTCAACTACACCATAGGCCGCTACTTCGGCCCCAAGGTGTTTCAGTGGGAGGACTCGCGCTTGTTCAACCGCAAGGCCTTCGACCGCGCGCACAACTTCTACGAAAAATACGGTGGCATCACGGTCATCCTGGCCCGCTTCATGCCCTTTGTGCGCACCTTTGTGCCTTTTGTGGCCGGTGTGGCCGAGATGACGCGCAGCACCTTCACGTTCTACAACGTGATCGGCGCGCTGATCTGGGTGGTGGGCCTGACCGGTGCCGGCTACCTGTTCGGCAACCTGCCCTGGGTGCAGGCCAACCTGAGCAAAATCATCTGGGCCATGATCATCGTGCCGGGGTTGATTGCCATGTTTGGGGCTTGGCGGGCCGGGCGCGCCGAGGCGAAGTCGGCGGCCTGAACTCTGTGGCTTTTCAAGACTTGGGGTTCAACAAGCGCTGTAGTGCCGAGCGGTAGGCCAACATGTCCTCACGTTTGTCAACTGCCAGAACCAGTACCACCAATTCGCCGTTGTCTATTTGGTAAACCAAACGATAACCCTGCTTGAGCAGCTTGAGCAGCTTGATCTTGTAGCAGTCTTTCAGGTCGCCATGCAGCTCGGCACCTGGCAGGCGGGGTTGTAACAGCCGTTTTTTGAGGGCCTTTCGCAACACCGTCTTGACGCTGCCATCCAATGCGTTTCACTCCGCCCAGGCGGCTGGAACAAATTTCAGGCGGTAAGCCACACCCGACACTTGATCAGATGTGGTCGATGTCCACTTCGATGGCCTCGTGTTTGCTGGCCAGGCGCTGGCGCACCAGCGCGGTCAACTGTTTGTCCGCCAGTTCGTCCAGCATGGCCTCGAACAACACTGGCGTGACCATGTAGAACGCCGGGCGGTTGTGGTTGAGGACTGCCACGGGTTTGTCGCCCGCGTCCCGGAGCACCTGAGCGGGGTTTTTTTTGAACTCCGACATGCTGATGGAATGGTCGGCGAGTATGGCTTGCATGGTGGCGCGTTGAAAAAACAAAAATATAGAGCTGATTATGGCGCTGATTTTGAGCGGCAGCCGTGCCGTTCAAGACACCTGCCGCGTCCTCGCCAGCGGTGGGTTTTTGGCGAAGTAGCGCACGATGCCGCGCAGCAGGGCGTCGGCCAGCTGGTTCTGGTAGGCCGGGTCGAGCAGGCGCTTTTCTTCGTCGGGGTTGCTGATGAAGGCGGTTTCCACCAGCACGCTGGGGATGTCGGGGGCGCGCAGCACGGCAAAGCCGGCCTGCTCCACGCGGGGCTTGTGCAGTTTGCCCACGCGGCCGATTTCGCCCAGCACCGCGCTACCGAATTTGAGGCTGTCGTTGATCTGGGCCGTGGTGCTCATGTCCAGCAGCACGCGGCGCACACCGGCGTCTTGCGCACCGAGGTTGATGCCGCCCACCAGATCGGCCTTGTTTTCTTTCGCGGCCATCCAGCGCGCGGCCGCACTCGATGCACCCCGGTCGCTCAGCGCGTACACGCTGGCGCCTTGCGGGCGTGGGGTGTAGAAGGCGTCGGCGTGCAGGCTCACAAACAAATCGGCTTGCACACGCCGCGCCTTGTCCACCCGCACGTGCAGCGGCACAAAGAAGTCGGCGTCGCGCGTCATGAAGGCGCGCAGCTGGTTGCCGTTGACCTGGGTGCCGTTGATGCGCGCGCGCAGGCGCTGCGCGATCTGCAGCACCACGTCTTTTTCAAACGTGCCGCCGGGGCCGATGGCGCCTGGGTCTTCGCCGCCGTGGCCGGGGTCCAGCGCCACGATGATCAGGCGGTCGGTCGCGGCGGCGCGCGCGGGCTCACGCGGGGTGGCGCTGGGCGAAAGCGCGGATGCCGGGGGGGCGCTCGGGGTCTTGGCCGGCGCGGTCTTTTGCGCGATCAGGTCGCCCAGCGGGTCGGTCTGGGGCGCGGGCGATTCGGTCACGCCGGGCGCCAGGTCTTTGAGGCGCTGGGCAATGAAGTCTTCCAGCGGGTCAGGCGGTGTGGCGGGGTAGAGGTCGAACACCAGGCGGTGCTGGTAGGCGGCCACCGGCTCCAGGCTGAAGACCTGGGGCGTGATGGGCTTCTTGAGATCGATCACCAGGCGCACCACGTTGGGCGCGTTCTGTGCCACCCGCAGGCCGGCGATGTTGGGGTCGTCGGAGCGCACCTGGCCCAGCAGCTCGCGCAGGCCGGGCAGCAGGTCGATGCCCTCGATGTCCACCGCCAGGCGCGGCGGGTCGGTGACAAAAAACTGGCGAGCGGTCAGCGCGCCGTCGGATTCGATGGTGACGCGGGTGTAGTCGCGGGCCGGCCAGATGCGCACCGCCACCACCGAGGCGCCGCGCGCGATCTGGTGGGCGCCGATGAGCAACACCAGCGCACCCTTGCCGATCAGGTCGCGCCGCTTCATGGGCGCACGGCTTCCAGCAGTTGTTGGCCCAGCGGCGTGCGGGCCATGAAGGTGAAGCGGCGGCTCAGTTCGTGGTCGTCCATGGGTTGCAGGCTCAGGTCGGCGTCGGGCGGGGGCATCGCGCCCTGGGCCTTTTCGGGCCACTCCACGAGCTTGAGACCGGGCTGGGCGAAAAGTTCGCGAAAGCCCGCGTCTTCCCACTCGCGCGGGTCGCTGAAGCGGTAGAAGTCGAAGTGCCAGATGTTCAGTGTGGCGCTGGGTGCATCCGGCCAGGCGGCCGGCCAGGGCGCCTCATGCGGCTCCACCACGGTGTAGGTCGGGCTCTTGATGCGCCCTTGAACGCCCAGTGCACGCAGCAGGTGGCGCACCAGCGTGGTCTTGCCCGCACCCAGGTCGCCATGCAGGGCAAGCACCGCGTTGGCCAGCGCGGGTGAGCGTGCCAGCGTTTCCGCCAGCGCCTGGGTCTGCGTCTCGTCCTGCAGCAGCGTGCGCCACACGCTGTCGGGTGTGGGGGCGCTGCCTACAATGCTGGTGTGTCCGATGCTGCTCAACTCGTCTCGCAAATACAGGCCTGGGGCCGGGAACTGGGATTTTCCCAAATTGGCGTGACGGGTGTCGATCTTTCGAGCGCCGAGACTGGTTTGTTGGCCTGGCTGGCCGCCGGTTGCCATGGCGAGATGGGCTACATGGCCCAGCATGGCCTCAAACGCGCACGGCCCGCCGAGCTGTTGCCGGGCACACTCAGCGTGATCACCGCGCGACTGGACTACCTGCCCACCCACACGCCCGAGGCCTGGCCCGCGCTGGAACTGGCGCGCCAGCAGCGCCCCGGCGAAGCCGTCATTTCGCTCTACGCCCGGGGCCGCGACTACCACAAGGTCTTTCGCCAACGCCTGCAAAAACTGGGCGAACGCATCGCGCAGGCGGTCGCACCCCTGGCCCACCGCGCTTTCACCGACTCGGCCCCGGTGCTGGAGGCCGAGCTGGCGGTGCGCAGTGGCCTGGGCTGGCGGGGCAAACACACGCTGGTGCTGCAGCGCGAGGCGGGTTCCATGTTCTTTTTGGGTGAGGTGTTTGTGGACATGGCCTTGCCGCCCACCGCGCCCACCAGCGCGCACTGCGGCCAGTGTTCGGCCTGCATCACGGCCTGCCCCACGGGCGCCATCGTCGCGCCTTACCAACTGGATGCACGCCGTTGCATTTCTTACCTCACCATCGAACACGCCGGCCCCATCCCGCTTGAGTTGCGTCCGCTGCTGGGTAACCGCATCTACGGCTGCGACGACTGCCAGCTGGTCTGTCCCTGGAACAAGTTTGCGCAGCGCAGCCCGCTGCCCGATTTCGAGCCGCGCGCCGGTTTGAGCGGTGCCACGCTGGTGGACCTGTTTGCCTGGGAGGAGGCCGAATTTCTGCAACGCACCGAAGGCAGCGCCATCCGCCGCATCGGGCACGAACGCTGGCTGCGCAACATCGCCGTGGCGCTGGGCAACGCGCTGGCGGCGGGCGAGGCGGCCGCGCCCTTGGAGGCCGCCTTGCACAGCCGCAGCGCCCACCCCAGCGCGCTGGTGCGCGAACACGTGGCGTGGGCGCTGGCGCAGGGCTCCGATACCATGCGTTCATGAGCACCGAGCCGCTGCCCCTGCTGACCTTGCGCGACCTCGGCCGCGCCGCGTTGCGCTGGAGCGCGCAGTGGGTCTACATCGCACGGCTGGCGGCGCAGATCATGGCCTGGGCCTTGTCGCCGGGCAGCTACCCGCGCGCCTTGCGACCGGTGATGGCGCGCCACCTCTACCAGTCGGCCGGGCCCTCGCTGCTGTGGTACGTGCTCATGTTTGGCCTGTTCAGCCTGGTGCTGGTGCGCATCGTGGTGGTGTCGGCGCAAAGCTATGGTCTGTCGCGTTACGCGCTGGAGATGGTGGTGCGCGTGCTGGTGCTGGAGCTGCTGCCGCTCGCCGCTGCGCTGTTTGTGGCCATGCGTTGTGCCATCCCTTACGGCTCGGAAGTGGCTTCCCTGCGCGCCAGTGGCCGTTTCGACACCTTGAGCAAACAAGGCGTGGACCCCATGCGCCAGGAGGTGTTGCCGCGTGTGGTGGCCGGCGTGTTCGCGGTGTGGCTGTTCACCGCGTTCAGCGCGGTGGTCACGCTGGTGGTGAGTTACCTGGTGGTCTACGGTTACACGCCCTTTGGCTGGCTGCCTTACACCCGCACCGTGGGCCAGGTGTTCGGGCCGGCCGTCACCCTGGTGTTTGTGGTCAAGACGCTGCTGTTCAGCCTGGCCGTGGCGGTGGTGCCCATGGCGGCCGCCACCTGGACGCCGCCGCCCGGGCGCGCCGCGCAGGGTGCGGCCGCCAGCGCCGAGCTGCAGGGCCTGGTGCGCATGTTCATGATGCTGTTGCTGTTCGAGGGCCTGTCCCTGCTCGGCAACTACTATTGAGTCCCTGACACCGCCTGGGCAACACGTGGCTTCCTCATCCTCCCCTTCACCCGGCAAGGCACCACCCGGCCTGTCGCGCATCGAGTTCAAGGCCGCCTTGCTCATGCTGCTGTTCGTGCTGTTGGTCGTGGGCTCTGGCCTGTACCTGCTCTACGCGCGCGGCGCCTTCGAGGCCCAGCAAACCGTGGTGCTGGTGGCCGACGACTCCGAGGGCGTGACCGTCGGCATGGACCTGACCTTTTCGGGTTTCCCGATAGGGCGCGTGCGCCGCATCGAGCTGTCCGAAGAGGGCAACGCGCGCATCCTGATCGCTGTGCCCGTGCGCGATGCCCGCTGGCTGCGCCAAAGCAGCATCTTCACCATGGAGCGCAGCGTGGTGGGCAGCGTGCGCCTGCGCGCCTTCAGCGGCGTGCTCGACGACCCGCCGCTGCCCGATGGCGCCGAGCGCCGCGTGCTGCTGGGCGACGCCACCGCCGAGATCCCGCAGGTGGTGGCCACCGCGCGCGAGCTGCTCAACAACCTCACCACCATGACCAACGCGCAGTCGGCGCTCAACACCACACTGCAGCAGACGCAGCTGCTGACCGAAAAGCTCAACGGCCCACAAGGCGCGCTGGGCGTGCTGGCCGGCAACGACGCCGACCGCCAGCGCCTGGCCGCCACACTGGCCCAGGCGGACACGCTGATGAAGCGCCTCAACAGCCTGACCCAACGCACCGAGGGACTGGTGGCCAACGCCGACCGCCGCGTGCTGGGCGAGGGCGGCCTGGTGACCGACGTGCAGGCCCTGGTGCAGCAGATGAACACCGCCTTGGGCGAGGCCCGGCAGAGCTTGAAGAAGGTCGATGCGGTGCTGGTGGAGGCCCAAGGCATTGCCAGCAACACCCGCGAAGCCACCGTGGACCTGGGCGCCCTGCGCACCGAGGTGGAGGCCAGCTTGCGCAAGGTCGAAGCCCTGGTCAACGAGGTCAACCGCAAATGGCCGTTCGCGCGCGACACCGACATCAAATTGCCATGACACGTTTCATCCTGCCTTTGCTGGCCGCTGCGTTGACCGCGTGCAGCAGCACCCCACCCCCGCCCGACTGGGCGGTGAACGCACAGGGCTCGCTCGCGCGTTCGGTGGACGCCTACCTCAGCGGCAACGCGCGCGTGGCCACACTGGAGCTGGAGCGCGCCCGCGCCGAGGTGGCCCGCACCGGCGCGCCCGAGCGGCTGGCGCGCCTGGAACTGGTGCACTGCGCGGCCGAGGTGGCCAGCCTGGAATTCAATGCCTGCCCCAATTACCGGGCGCTGGCTCCGGACGCCGCCGCGCCCGAACAGGCCTACGCCCGCTACCTGCTGGCGCAGGCTGCACCCGCTGATGCGGCGCAATTGCCCGAGGCGCACCGCGCCCTCCTTGCTTTGGCGCCGGCCGATGCGCCTGCGCGGCTGGCCGCCATCGCCGACCCGCTGTCGCGCCTGGTGGCTGCGGGCGTGCTCTTGCGTGCCGAACGCGCCACGCCGGGTGTGTTCACAGTGGCCGTGGACACCGCCAGTGCACAAGGCTGGCGCCGCCCCTTGCTGGCCTGGCTGCAGCTGGCGCAGCAGCGCGCCCAGGCGGCCGGGCAGACGGAGGAAGCGGCGCGCCTGCAGCGGCGGCTTGAACTGGTGACGCGGGGCGGGCGCGCCGGTGGGGCCTCAGCCCCGGCCCAATGAGCCCAGCACGCCCAGCGCAAACGGCAGGCTCAGCATGCCCAGCAGCGTGGACAGCGTGACCAGCCCGGCCACGTAGGCGCCGTTGTAGCCCATGCGCGCGGCCAGCACATAGCAGCTGGAGGCGGTGGGCACGGCCGAAAACATCAGCAGCACCAAGGTTTGGGTGGCGTCGAGCGCGAACAGGCGCGACATGCCAAAGGCCACCAGCGGCAGCACAAAGTGCTTGAGCGACAGCACCGCCACGCCCAGCGCCTTGGCGCTGGCCAGGCTGCCCAGCTGCATGCCGGCGCCGGCGGCCATCAGGCCCAGCGCCAGCGAGGCCTGGCCGATGCGGTTGACCGTGGGATCCAGCCAGGGCGGGATCTGCAAACCCATCAGGTTGGCCGTCAGGCCGCTGGCGGTGGCAATGATCAGCGGGTTGCGCAGCAGCTCGCGCCCAAAGCCGCGCTGCGCATGGCGGGCCATGGGCCAGACCGCGCCCATGTTGAACAGCGGCACACAAAAACCGATCAGCACGGCGATCAGCTGCAGGCCCTGGGGACCGACCACCTTGTCGGCCAGGGCCAGGGCGATGAAGGAGTTGAAACGAAAGCCCACCTGGGCACTGGCGGCGTGCAGGCGCGGGTCCAGATGCTTGCCCAGCCCCGGCCAGCGCGGCAGCGAATACGACAGCGCGATCGCCACCAGCGCCATCGAGATGCCGGCGCCGATCAGCCCCGAGGTGGCACTCAGGTCCAGCGGGCTCTTGACGATGGAGCGGAACAGCAGGACCGGGAACAGGAAGAGATACACCAGGCTGTCCACCTGCTCCCAGACCTTGCGGTTGAGGGCGGTCAGGCGGCACAGCAGGTAGCCGATCAGGATCAGCGAGAAGTCGGGAAACAGCAGTTGGGCAAAGTTCACCGGCGCGAGGATACAAGGGTTTGCCCGTGGGGGATTCCATGCGGTCGGGAACCTTCACCCTTCATTTATATTCGCAGCTGGTTGCGGTGCAGCAGATTGGGCGCCGCGTGCTGTTTTTTCATCTCATCAGGAGACCCCGACATGATGTTTCGCCGTGAAGTGCTGACCCTTGCCGCCCTGGCCACCCTCAGTGGCGCCGCGTTTGCCCAGGCTTACCCGAACCGCCCCGTCAAGCTGCAGGTGCCATTCGCGCCCGGCGGCACCACCGACATCATCGCGCGTGTGATGTCCGAGCCGCTGGGCAAGGAGCTGGGCCAGTCGGTGGTGGTGGAAAACAAGGCCGGTGGCGGCGGTGTGGTGGGCGCCACCGAACTCGCCCGTGCCGCGCCCGACGGTTATCTGCTGGGCATGGCCACCGTGTCCACCACGGCGGCCAACCCGGCCATCAACGCCAAGATCAGCTACAACCCGCTGACCGATTTCATCGCCATCACCAACATCGCGGCCACGCCCAACGTGATCGCGGTGCACCCCAGCTTTCCGGCCAAGGACTACGCCGGCTTCATTGCCGAGCTGAAGAAGAACCCGGGCAAATACTCCTACGCATCGTCGGGCACCGGCGGCATTGGCCACCTGCAGACCGAGCTGTTCAAGAGCCTGGCCGGCGTCTTCATGACGCACATCCCCTACCGCGGTGCGGGCCCGGCCCTCAACGACACCGTGGCCGGCCAGGTGCCCATCATTTTCGACAACCTGCCGTCTGCACTGCCCTTCATCAACACCGGCAAGCTGGTGCCCATCGTGGTGGCTGCGCCCCAGCGTCTGGCCGCGCTGCCCAACGTGCCCACCTTCAAGGACGTGGGCCTGGAGCCGGTCAACCGCATGGCCTACTACGGCCTGCTGGCGCCCAAGGGCACGCCCGCCGACATCGTGAACAAGGTGCACGGCGCCGCCATGAAGGCCCTGGCCGATCCGGCGGTGCGCAAGCGCATCGAAGACACGGGTTCGCTGATCGTGGCCAACACGCCAGCCCAGTTCTCTGAGCAGATCAAGGCCGAACTCGCTGTCTACAAGCAGGTGGTGGACAAGCAGAAGCTCAAGCTTGACTGAGCCTGACCCGGCGCTGGTGGCCGCCACCCTGTCTGCGGTGGACGCGGACGCCAGCGCCTTTGTCGACGCCCTCTGGCTGGAAGAGGGCTTGTCGCGCAACACGCTCGATGCCTACCGGCGCGATCTGGTCCTGCTGGGCCAGTGGCTGGCCGGGCAGGGCAAACGGCTGCAGGATTGCCGTGAGGCCGATCTGAACGGCTACTTCGCCGCCCGCCACGCCCAGACCCGCGCCACCACCGCCAATCGGCGCCTCACCGTCTTCAAGCGCTACTTCCGCTGGGCGCTGCGCGAGCGCCTCATCACCGCCGACCCCACCTTGCGCCTGCAGGCCGCCAAGCAGCCTATGCGCGTGCCCAAGACCCTGACCGAAGCCCAGGTCGAGGCCTTGCTCAACGCGCCCGACGTGGGCACGCCGCTGGGCCTGCGCGACCGCGCCATGCTGGAGCTGATGTACGCCAGCGGCCTGCGCGTGAGCGATCTGGTGGAGCTGCGCACCTTCCAGGTCAGCCAGAGCGAACACGTGCTGCGCGTGACCGGCAAAGGCAACAAGGAACGCCTGGTGCCCTTTGGCCTGCTGGCGGGCGAGTGGCTGCAGCGCTATCTGGCAGAAGCCCGCAGCGCCATTTTGGGCGGGCAGCAGACCGAGGACTTGTTCGTGACCGCGCGCGGCGCCGGCATGACGCGCGTGATGTTCTGGACCCTGGTGAAAAAACACGCGCTGACCGCCGACATCCGCAGCCCCTTGTCGCCACACACCTTGCGCCACGCGTTTGCCACCCACCTGCTCAACCACGGTGCCGATTTGCGCGCCGTGCAACTGCTGCTGGGCCACGCCGACATTTCCACCACCACCATCTACACCCACGTGGCGCGCGAACGGCTCAAAGACCTGCATGCGCAGCACCACCCGCGTGGCTGAGGCCTTGCCCCTGTCGGTGGCAGGGGCAACACACACCGGGGGCCGGTGGGTGTAGTGTGCTGTCGGCGGCTGGGTTGCCGCGCGGCGTTCCTTTTTTCCGACGGAGTTTCACCATGAAAAAGTTGCTGGTGGCCATCGCGGCCACGCTGGTGTCGTCATGGGCCCTGGCCCACAACTGCCCCAACGAAATGAAGGCCATCGACGCCAAGCTGCCCAGCGTGCAGCTCAGCGCCGACAACATGACCAAGGTCAAGGGCTTGCGCGCCCAGGGCGAGAAGTTGCACAAGGAAGGCAAACACACCGAGTCGATGGCGGCGCTGGCCGAAGCCAAGAAGATGCTTGGGATGTGAGGGCGCGGCAGGGGGCGCGGCAGGGGGCGCGGGAGGGGCGGTGCACAATGCCGCACCACCTGTTCCGCCGCCATGCTCCCCGATCTCGTTTCCCTTCAGCTGTTCCAACGCACGGTCGAACTGCGCAGCCTGTCGCGGGCGGCCGCACTGTGCCACCTGTCGCTGTCGGCCGCGAGCCGGCGCATCGCCGCACTTGAGCACCACTTCCACACGCCGCTGCTGGAGCGCGCCCACAACGGTGTGGCGCCCACGCCGGCCGGCGAGGCGCTGGCCCGCCATGCCCAGACGCTGATGCGCGATGTGGACCTGATGCAAGGCGATCTGTCGGACTACGCGCGTGGCACCGTGGGGCGCGTGCGCCTCTACGTCAACACCTCGGCCCTGAGCCAGGACTTGCCGGAGCGGCTGGCGCAATGGACCACCCAACACCCCGACATCAAGGTCGATGTGCAGGAGGTGCGCAGCGGGCGCATCGTGGACGCGGTGCGCGAAGGCTTGGCCGACATCGGCATCGTCACCACCGCACCCGTGCCCGACCTGCGCTTTGAACCTTATGGCCACGACCGCCTGTGTGTGGTGGTGTCGCAGCGCCACCCGCTCAAGGCGCGCTCGGTCGCCTTTGAAGCGCTGCTGGAACACGAGTTCGTGGGCCTGGACAACTCGGCCGCGCTGACCCAGGCCATGAAGCAGGCGGCCGAAGCGGCGGGCAAGTTCCTGCGGCTCCGCATCCAGGTGCAGTCCTTCGAGGGTGTGTGCCGCCTGGTGGCGGCGGGGCAGGGCATTGCGGTGTTGCCCGAAGGCGCGGTCGAGGCGTTCCGCGTGCCGTTGAAGCTGCGCTTCATGCGGCTGACCGATGGCTGGGCCGACCGGCCCATGCACGTGTGTGTCAAGCCCGGCGTGTTGCAGGCACCCACGCGGCGCCTGCTGCGGTTTCTGACCGGGGTGGCACAAGGGGCCACTTGACTCACCGGCCGGCCAAGCGTGTACGCTGGCGGCAGGGCGCCACATTGGGGCGTTCGTCACAAGGGAAACACACGATGAACACCACATCCGGATTCTTCCGACTGGCCGCTGCGAGCGCCTGCCTTTTTGTGCTCCAGGCCCATGCGCAGTTCGACCCCGCCAAGGTCAGGCTGCAGCCACCGCCGGTGGAGGCGCGCTTTCCGCCTCCGGCCGTGATCTACGACACGCCCGCCTTTGATGCGCCGCAGGTCGGCTTCACGAGCTACGAACAAATGATGGCGCGCTTGCAGGCCTTGCAGACGCGACCCAACGTTCGGCTGGAGACCGTGGGCACCAGCGAGCAGGGCCGGGCGCTGCCGCTGGTCTTGCTGGCGCACGGCGCGCGCTTTGATGCCGCCAAGCCGACCTTGATGCTGGTGGCCCAACAGCACGGCAACGAACCGGCGCCGGGCGAGGCCGTTCTGGTGCTGCTGGAGCGCTGGAGTGCGCCCGAGCGTGCGCAGCTGCTGCGGCAGGTCAATGTCGTTGCACTGCCTCGCGCCAACCCGGACGGGGCGGCTTTGTTCAAGCGCGCCAACGCCCACGACGTGGACCTCAACCGGGACCACCTGCTGTTGCGCACGCCCGAAGCACGCGCACTGGCCACGACGGCGGCGCGCTTTCGTCCGCAGGTGGTGCTGGACATGCACGAGTTCACCGCGGGCGACCGCTGGGTCACCCGCTATGGGGCCTGGTCCAAGCACGATGTGCTGTTGCAGGCGGCCACCACCGGCAACCTCGACAGCGGTGTTTACCAGGCCGGCATGGATGACTTTTTGCCAGCGATCCGACAGGCCGTGGCGGCGGCCGGTTTGAGCGAATCGTGGTACCACACCACCACGGCCGATCCGAAAGCGCCGGTGGCGATGGGCGGCGTGCAACCCGACACCTGGCGCAACATCGGCGGCTTGCGCAATGCGGTGAGCATCCTGCACGAAACGCGCGGCGTGGGCATAGGCAAACAGAACCTGGCGCGGCGTGTCCATGCCCATGTGGTGGCGGCCGAAGCGCTGGTGCAACGCGTGGCAGCGCGCGGCCCATCGTTGGTGGATCTGGCGCGGCGAGCCGACCGCGACGTCTCGGCCCGGGCCTGCCAGGGCGACATCGTGGTGGCCGCGCAGCAGACACCGGAGCGGCGTGAGCTGAGCTTGGTGGACGCCCAGACCGGTGTCGACCGCGCGGAGTTGGTGGACTGGCGTTCGTCGCTGACGCTGAAGGTGGCGCAAACCCGGCCGCGCCCCTGCGGCTACTGGTTGGCGCCCACAGAGCTGCGCGCTGTTCAGACGCTGCGTGCGCTGGGCGTGCAGGTCAAGCCGCTGGCCAGCCAACACACGGTGGCTGTCGAACGCTACGTTTTTGAAAACATCGAAGCCTCGCAGCGGCAGGATGGGCGCGGCGCCATTCAGGACGCTGGCGGTATCGTGAAGGCGAAGGTCAGCTTGCAGGCCACGCGTCAGCGCCTGCCCGCAGGCGGCTGGTACGTGAGCCTGGCGCAGCCGCTGTCTGGGCTGGTCACGGCCGCGCTCGAGCCCGATTCGCAGAGCAGCTACGTGGCGGCGCGCTTGATTGCGGTGCCCCAGCCGGGCGAGAGCGACCGCCTGGTGCGCGTCATGCAGCGCTTGTGAGGCCGTCTGTGCGGCTGGCCGCCACGGCCGCCGCGATGGCCTGGCCCACCTCCACGGTGTTGGCCGTGCCGCCCATGTCCCGCGTGCGCGGGCCGGTGGCGATCACGTCTTCGATGCACTGCACGATGCACGCGGCGGCGGCCTCGTGTTGTGCGTCGCCCCGGCCCAGGTGCTGCAGCATCAGCGCGGCCGACCAGATCTGGCCGATGGGGTTGGCGATGCCTTGACCGGCGATGTCGGGCGCCGAGCCGTGCACCGGCTCGAACAGCGACGGAAAACGGCGCGTGGGGTTGAGGTTGGCCGAGGGCGCGATGCCGATGGTGCCGGTGCAGGCCGGGCCCAGGTCGGAGAGGATGTCGCCAAACAGGTTGCTGGCCACCACCACGTCGAACCAGTCCGGGTGCTGGACGAAGTGGGCGCACAGGATGTCGATGTGGAATTTTTTCACGCTCACGTCGGGGTAGCGCTTGGCCATCTCGGCCAGGCGCTCGTCCCAGTAGGGCATGGTGATGGAGATGCCGTTGCTTTTGGTGGCGGCAGTCAGCGACTTGCGCGGGCGGCTGCGCGCCTGCTCGAAGGCGAACTGCAGGATGCGGTCCACGCCCCGGCGGGTGAAGATGGACTCCTGAATCGCCATCTCGTTCTCGCTGCCTTCGAACATGCGCCCGCCCACCGACGAGTATTCGCCCTCGGTGTTCTCACGCACCACCAGGAAGTCGATGTCACCCGGTTGGCGGTGGGCCAGCGGCGCGGGCACGCCGCGCATCAGGCGCACGGGGCGCAGGTTGACGTACTGGTCGAAGTCGCGGCGGATCTTGATGATGGAGCCCCACACCGCTTCGTGGTCGGGCACGATGTCGGGCGTGCCCACGGCGCCGAAGAAGATGGCGTCGTGGCCGCCGATCTGTGCCTGCCAGTTGTCCGGCATCATGGTGCCGTGCTTGAGGTAGTGCGGGGTGCACCAGTCGTTGAAGTGATCGAACTGGAAGCTGATGCCGAACTTCTTGCCGGCGGCTTCGAGCACGCGCAGGCCTTCGGGCATGACTTCGGGGCCGATGCCGTCGCCGGGAATGACGGCGATGCGATGGGTGGGCATGGGAACTCCTGAAAAACGTGGGGGTGAGCCAGACCACCACCCTGGCGGTCCAGGGCGCTGGGCTGATGAAAAAGAAGATCAGCCTTGGGCCAGCAGGCCCACCAACTCGGGCACCAGCTTGCGCGGGCCGCCTTGTTGAACGGCGTGGTCGTAGGTGCCGGCCACGGCGTCGGCGATGGCGTGTTGCGCCGAGGCGTCGGTGGCCATGTTGACGTAGTAGCCCAGGTCCTTGAGCGCGTTGCTCATGAAAAACTGCAGGCCGCTCGGGTCTTCGTTGAGCAGGTAGGGTTTGAGGCGCTCCAGCGCGATGCCGGCACCGCCGCCGGTGGCCAGCACCTCCACCAGCACCGGCATGGCAATGCCGCCGCGCTGGGCGCAGGCGGCGGCCTCGGCCAGCAGGGCCACCGAGCCCAGCGAGACGAAGTTGTGCAGCAGCTTCATGCGGTGGCCCGAGCCGGTGCCGCCGGTGCGCACGATGTTCTCAGCGAAACATTGCAGCACCGGCAAGACCTCGGTGATGTCGGCATCGGCGCCGCCCACCAGCAGGTTGAGCTTGCCGTCGTGCGCGTGTTGCACTGAGCGGGTCATGGGCGCGTCCACAAAGCGGCCGCCGCGCTCGTGCACCAGGGCTGCCATGCGTTCGCTGGAGGTGGGGATGGCGGTCGAGCAATCGACCACGATGGCGCCCGGGCGCAAGCCCGCGAGCACACCATCGTCGCCGGTCAGCACCGCTTCCACTTCGGGCGAGCCGGTGACACACAGGATGAGCACATCGCTGGCCTGGGCCACGGCCCGGGCGCTGGCCTGGGTGGTGGCGCCGCCGGCCAGCAGTTCGGTCAGCGGCTGGTTGCCGGGGTGTTCGAGCGCGGTGAGGGCGAAGCCGTGCTTGAGCACGTTGCGCGCGATGCCATGCCCCATCATGCCCACGCCGATGATGCCTACTGTTGCTTTCATGTGTCTCCGTTCAACTGATCAGGTGTCAACCCAACACTGTACGGAGCCTGGCGTGGTCTGGCCAGTGCGACTTCGCGAACCGGTACTTGCAAAAAACGCAAGTCCCAGGTGCGACCGTGTTCAGACCAGGCCGGTGACCGGGATGGACGCGCCGTGGATGGCGCGTGCGCCGTCGGAGCCGAGGAAGGTGATCACCTCGGCCAGGGCGGCCGGTGCCACCCACTGGCCGGGGTCGGCGTCCGGCATGGCGGCGCGGTTGTCGGCGGTGTCGATGATGGAGGGCAAGACGCAGTTGACGTTGATGCCCTGGCCCTTGAGCTCGGCAGACATCGATTCGGTCAGGCGTTGCAACGCGGCCTTGCTGGCCGCGTAGGCACCCATGTGCGCGCCGCCGCGTTGCGCCCCGAAGGCGCCCACGGTGACGATGCGTCCGCGCCCAGCCGCCAGCATGTGCGGCACCACCGCTTCGCCGATGCGCAGAAAGGCCCACACGTTGAGGTCCAGCATGCGCTCCAGCGTTTGTTCGCTGGTGGCGTGCACCGGTTCGCCCATGCCAAAACCGCCGGCCAGGTGGCACAAGACGTCGATGCGGCCCATCTGGCCGATGGCGGTTTGCACGGCCTGGCCGGTGCTGGTGGCGTCCAGCAAATCGGCCGTCAGGCAGAGCTGTTGTGCCGAGTCGGCGCCAAAGGCCTGGCGCAGTGCCTCCGGGTTGCGGTCGAGCAGCACCCGGCGCGCCCCCTGGGCGGCAAAGGCGGCGGCCACGGCGCGGCCCAGGTGACCGGCGGCGCCGGTGATCAGAACGGTGGGTGCGGTCATGTCAGGCTTTCTGCCGTTTGGCGGCGTGGTAGGCGCCGGTGCCCCGGCTGAACACCTGGTCGGTGGGCAGCACGTCGCCGGGTTGGTGTGCGGCGGCGGCCTGGGTGCGTTCGTACAACGGCGCGAAGTCGATGCGGGTGAATTCCAGCAACTCGTCCAGGTCGCGGATCACGAAGTAGCTCTCCTGGAAATCGTCGATGCGGTAGTGGGTGCGCATCACCCGCTCCAGGTCGAAACGGATGCGGTTGGGGCTGGGGCTGTCCAGGCAGAACTGCGACTCGGTGAACGAGGACGCGATGCCGGCACCGTACAGCCGCAGGCCGTCGCCCTGCTGCAGCAGGCCAAATTCGATGGTGTACCAATACACGCGTGCCAATTGCGTGAGGTGGCCCAGTTGCTGTGCCCGCAGCCCACCCTGGCCGTAGGCCTGTATGAAATCGGCAATCGCCGGGTTCATCAGCATGGGCACGTGGCCGAACACGTCGTGGAACACGTCGGGCTCTTCCAGGTAGTCCAGCTCGTGCGGCTTGCGTATGAAGTTGCCCGACGGAAAACGGCGGTGCGCCAGGTGGTCGAAAAACACCTCGTCGGGCACGAGGCCGGGCACGGCCACCACCTGCCAGCCGGTGCGCTGTTGCAACACCTCGTTGAGTTGCGCGAAGTTGGGGATTTCGTCGGCGCGCATGGGCAGGTCGCGCATGCCGGCCACGAACTCGTCGCAGGCGCGGCCCGGCAACAGCTTGCTCTGGCGTTCGAACAGGGTTTTCCAGGTCGCGTGGTCGGCGGCACTGTAACGTTCCCAGCCCTGGGGAATGGTCCAGTCAGGGCTGTTGGGGCGGCCGGCGTCGCCAGCAGCCAGACCGTGTTTTTCGACTTGAAGGTCGGCTTGCATCGCGGGCTCCTGTTCAGGCGGCAGCGGCGCTGCGGCGTGCGAAAGCCTGGTCGGCCAGGCAGGCCCAGTCGATGTCCAGCGTGGACAAGCCACCGGCGTCGTGGGTGGTCAACGTCACGTCCAGGCGGTTGTAGACGTTGAACCACTCGGGGTGGTGGTTCATGCGCTCGGAGACGGTGGCCATTTCGGCCATGAAGCCGAAGGCCTGGGCGAAGTCGTCGAAGCGGAAGGTGCGCGTGATCTTGCCGGCGGCAAGGTCGGCGCGCCACAGGGGCAGGGTGGCCAGCAAAGCGGGTGCGCTGGCGGGATCGAGGGGGCTCATGGTCTGTCTCCGTGGACTGTTCAATGGTGTGCAGTTTGCGCCGATTGGGGGACAATTTGTTTGCGTTCTGGGCCACATTGCCCCAATCACACAAAGGTTTCTCTCATGAAAGAAGAAAAAAGCGAAGATTCCTTGCAGGACCGTGCACTGGACCGCGTGGACCGCCGCATCCTGGCCGCCTTGCAGGCCAATGGCCGCATCAGCAACCAGGAGCTGGCCGCCAGCGTGCACCTGTCGGCGGCGCAATGCAACCGGCGCCACCGCCGGCTCGAACGCCTGGGCTACGTGAAGTGCTACGAGGCGCGGCTGGACGCCGACCGCCTGGGCCTGGGCGTGACGGCCTTCGTCCACATCACCATGGAGCGCGGCCAGTTCAAGGAGGTGCTCAAATTCCAGCGCACCATCGAGCGCATGCCCGAAATCCTGGAGTGCCACGCCGTCACCGGCGACTTCGACTACGTTTGCAAGGTCGTGGCCAGCGACCTCAAGAGCCTGTCCAACTTTCTGCTCGGCACGCTGGCGCAGCTGCCCGGTGTCAACGGCGTGCGCTCCAGCATCTGCCTGAACGAACTCAAATGCACCAGTGCGTTGCCGCTGGAGTGAGGCGCCGGGGAACTTGACCGTTTCCTTGCGCTCCACCTGAATGTTCACTCCCCCACAGGCCCATTCGTGTTACGCAGAACCCTCTTGTCCGCCGGCGCCCTGAGCGCCATGGCCACCATGGCCACCCACACCAGCCCGCTCGCTGCCGCCACCTGGGACCACCTCAAAGCCTTGCCCCGGAGCCCGCGCCTGCCGGTGCTGTTCCTGGGCCATGGCAGCCCCATGAACGCCATCGAGGACAACGCCTACCGGCGCAGCTGGCAGGCGCTCGGCGCGGCGTTTGGGGACAAGTACCCCCGGCCCAGCCTGGTGCTGTGTGTGTCGGCGCATTGGCTCACCCAGGGCTGGTGGCTGACCGGCATGGACCAACCCAAGACCATCCACGACTTCGGTGGTTTTCCGCAGGCCTTGTTCGATCAGCGGTTTCCCGCGCCCGGCGCACCGGCGGCCGCGCGCGAGATTGCGCGAGGCATCACTACGCCCGCCGTTGGCCTGGACACCCGCGAGTGGGGCTTCGATCACGGCTCCTGGTCGGTGCTCAAGCCCATGTTCCCCAACGCCGACGTGCCGGTGATCCAGCTCAGCATGGACTACAGCCGCCCGCCCCACGAGCACTTCGCCCTGGGCCGCGAGCTCAAGGCCTTGCGCGAGCGGGGTGTGCTCATCGTCGGCAGCGGCAACATCGTGCACAACCTGCGCCGCACGCAGCGAGGTGCTTCGGCCATGCAGGCCCACGACTGGGCGCTGGACTTTGACCAGCGCTTGACGCGCCAGTTGCAGGACGGCGCGCTGGGCGCACTGGCGGATTTTCAGTCGTTCGGTGAAGTCGCCCGCCTGGCCCACCCGACCTGGGAACACTACCTGCCGCTGCTGCACGCCGCCGGCGCGGTGGATGCGGGCGAACCGCTGCGCTTCTTCAACACCAGCTACCAGTCGGCGTCCATCTCCATGCGTTCGGTGGTGTGGGGCTGAAACGCCCTCGGTGGCAGGCCACCGGCAGGCCGCCACCCCATGGCCTTTAAAATCGGCGAGATGTTTTCACAGCAAGCCCGCCTGAATTCGCCCGTCCACTTCCGTGGTTCGGCGCTCCCGCGCGGACACTTCCAGTCGGTCACGCCGCCTTGACGTCGCGCAGCGCGCTCTCGCGCGCTTGATCTGTGCGCGCCTGGCCGACGCCTGCCTCGCCGCGCCTTCTCCCTTTTTTGATTTTCCCCGCCCTGCAGCGGGGCGTTCCCGCATGAACCTGCACACACTCCGACAGGACTGGTTGTCCAACGTCCGCAACGATCTGCTCGCCGGCCTGGTGGTCGCGCTGGCCCTGATTCCCGAGGCGATTGCGTTTTCCATCATCGCCGGTGTTGACCCCAAAGTGGGCCTGTACGCCTCGTTCTGCATTGCGGTCGTGATCGCCGTCGTGGGCGGGCGCCCGGGCATGATCTCGGCCGCCACCGGTGCCATGGCGCTGGTCATGGTCACGCTGGTCAAGTCGCATGGCCTCGAGTACCTGCTGGCGGCCACGGTGCTCACCGGCGTGTTGCAGATCGTGGCTGGCTGGGTCAAGCTGGCCGAGCTGATGCGTTTTGTGTCGCGCTCGGTGGTCACGGGCTTTGTCAACGCGCTGGCCATCCTGATCTTCATGGCCCAGTTGCCCGAACTGACCAACGTGAGCTGGCATGTGTACGCCATGACTGCCGCGGGCCTGGCCATCATCTATGGTCTGCCCTACATCACCAAGGCCGTGCCCTCGCCGCTGGTGACCATCGTGGTGCTCACGGCGGTGGCCATCTACCTCGACCTGGACATCCGCACCGTGGGCGACATGGGCGAGCTGCCCGACAGCCTGCCGCTCTTCCTGCTGCCCAATGTGCCGCTGACGCTGGAGACCCTGTGGATCATCCTGCCCTATTCGCTCACGCTGATGGTGGTGGGCCTGCTGGAGTCGCTGATGACCGCCACCATCGTGGACGACCTGACCGACACCAAAAGCGACAAGGACCGCGAATGCCGTGGGCAGGGCATGGCCAACATCGCCGCCGGGTTTCTGGGCGGCATGGCGGGCTGCGCCATGATCGGTCAGTCTGTCATCAACGTGAAGTCGGGAGGGCGCGGGCGCCTGTCCACGTTCTCGGCGGGCGTGTTCCTGCTGTTGCTGTTGCTGTTCCTGAGCGACTGGGTGGCGCGCATCCCCATGGCCGCCCTGGTGGCGGTGATGATCATGGTGTCCATCGGCACCTTCAACTGGGGTTCCATCAAAAACCTGCGCGAGCACCCCACAAGCTCCAGCGTGGTCATGCTGGCCACCGTCGTCGTGACCGTGGCCACCCACGACCTGGCCAAGGGCGTGCTCACCGGCGTGCTGCTCTCAGGCTTCTTTTTCGCGCACAAGGTGGGGCAGATCCTGCGGGTGCGCTCATTGGCCGAAGACGAGGGCCGAGCGCGCAGCTACCAGGTCAGCGGCCAGGTGTTTTTTGCCACCGCAGAGCGTTTCATCAACGCCTTTGACTACAAAGAGGTGATCGACCGCGTGCGCATTGATGTGAGCCGGGCGCACTTCTGGGACATCACCGCCGTGAGCGCGCTCGACAAGGTGGTGCTCAAGTTCCGGCGCGAAGGTGCGGAGGTCGAGGTGATCGGTCTGAACGAGGCCAGCGCCACCCTGGTCGACAAGTTCGGCGTGCACGACAAAGACGGCGCCGACGACGTGCTGATGGGCCACTGAAAGGACACACACCATGGACACGAAAAACGACAACAAGGTGCTGGCCTGTGTGGACCAGTCGCCCTACGCCGATGTGATCGGTGACTACGCCGCCTGGGCCGCCCAACGCATGGGGGCACCGCTGGAGTTGCTGCATGTGATCGACCGCCACCCCGAGGTGGGCAGTGGACACGACCACAGCGGCGCCATCGGGATCAACGCACAGGAAAAACTGCTGGCCGAACTGGCGGCCGATGACCAGGCCAAAGCCCGCAGCGCGCGCGAGGCCGGGCGTGTGTTCCTCAACCGCTTGCGCCTGCGCGCGATAGACGCCGGTGTGGGCGTTGTGGACATGCGCCAGCGCTATGGCACGCTGGACGAGACCCTGGCCGAGCAGGAGGCCGGCGTGCGCCTGATCGTCATGGGCCGGCGCGGCGCCTCGGCCGACGCCTCCCAGCGCGACCTGGGCCGCAACGTGGAACGCACCGTGCGCGCCCTGCACAAACCCATCCTCACCGTTACCGAAGCCTTCACACCGCCGCGACGCGTGCTGATCGCGTTCGACGGCGGCGCCATGGCGCGCAAGGGTGTGGACATGGTGGCCGGGAGCCCGCTGTTCAGTGGCCTGCCCATCCACCTGCTGATGACCGGCCAGCCCGGCGCAGATGGCCCCCGGCAGATGGAATGGGCGCGCACGCAATTGCAAGCGGCGGGCTTTGAGGTGCATACGATGATCGAGCCTGGCGACACCGAAAGCACCATTGCGCGTGCCATCGACTCACACGGCATCGACCTGCTGGTGATGGGCGCCTACAGCCACTCGCCGCTGCGCAGTTGGCTGCGCGGCAGCAAGACCACCGATCTGCTGCGCGCCGCGCGCATTCCCACGCTGCTGTTGCGCTGAGCGTCCTGGCGTGTTCACTCAGGGCTTGGCCAGGTGCCAGACCGAGCGCACGCCTTCGCCCTTGCGGTCGCCCGGCTGTTTGTCGTCCACCCACTGGAACAGCGGCATGGACTTGTAGGTCCATTGCCGCTTGCCGTCTTCGCGGGTGATGAAGCCTTGGTCGCCGGTGGCCTTGGCGTCGGCAGCAGCCAGGTAGGGTGTCCACAACATCAGGCAAGGGCCGTAGCACACGGTCTTGCCGGGCGTGGTCTTGTCGTTGTCGTTGCTGTAGAGGCTCATGCCGGCGGGGGTGGTCAACACGCCGTCTTTGGCCACCGGCTGCGCGCTCACAACCGGGGCGCACAACAGGGCAGACACAAGGCAAAGGCCGGGCAGCGAGGTGGGCAGCGTTTTCATCGAAGTCTCCAGGGAAGGGGACTTCATCTTGTGCCTGTTGCGCCCTTCGGGCCTTGACACAGGTCAAGCGCATTTCAGCGCCTCCAGCACGCCTGCATCGAAGTGCGCCTCAATGAAGTCGGCCAGGCCGTCGAACACGCTGTCCAGCGTCGGCACGCTGGCGCCGAAGAGGGCGCGCAGCACCCTGGCGTCTTCGAACAGGCCGTGTTGGTAGATGCCCAGCACGTTGCCGTGCCCGTTCTGCCAGGCCAGGGCGGGCACCACGGTGTGGGCCAGGTCGCCGGCCGCGGCCATGGCGGGGTGTTGCACGGTCTGGCCGTGGTGGATTTCGTAGCCGCTCAGGGTCACGCCCTGCAGCGCGCTCCAGGCGCCGCGCACCTCGCCCAGCGTGGTGTGGCTGGGGCGCACGGTTTTCTGTTGTTCGAACTGCGTGACCAGGGGCAGCAGCCCCAAGCCGGGTGCGTTGCCGTCGATCTGGTGCGGGTCCAGCAGTGCCTCGCCCAGCATCTGCAGGCCGCCGCAGATGCCCAGCACGCGTCCGCCCGCTGCGGCGTGGGCGGCCACGGCCTGGTCCAGGCCTTGCGCGCGCAGCCAGGCCAGATCGGCGCTGGTGTGTTTGGAGCCCGGCAGCACGATCCAGTCGGCCCCGGCGCAGTCGGCCGGTGTGCGCGCCCAGCGCAGGCGCACGCCGGGCACGTTCTTGAGCGGCTGGAATTCGTCGAGGTTGCTGATGCGCGGGTAGGCAATCACCGCCACGGTGGTGTGCACCACGCCACTGGCGCGGGTGCGGTCGTCAAACACGCCGTCTTCTTCTGGCAGGCCATGCTGCCACCACATGGGCAGGGTGGCCACGGTGGGCACGCCGGTGAGGTCTTGCAACATCTGCGGTGCCGGCGCCAGCAAGGCCGCATCGCCACGAAAGCGGTTGAGCACGAAGCCGTGGATGAGCGCGCGTTCCTCGGGCGGCAGCAGGGCCCAGGTTCCGTACAGGTGGGCGAAGGCGCCGCCGCGGTCGATGTCGGTGACCAACAGGCTGCGGGCCTGGGCGTGGCGGGCCACGCGCATGTTGACGATGTCGCTGGCGTGCAGGTTGATCTCGGCTGGCGAGCCCGCGCCTTCGATCACCACCACGTCGTTCTCGGCGCGCAGGGCATCGAGCGCGGCGGTGATGTGGGGCCACACATGCTCGCTGCGGCCGCGCCACGGCATGTCGCTGAGCGCGCGGCTGACCTCGCCCATCAGCACCACCTGGCTGCGGGTGTCGGCCTCGGGCTTGAGCAGCAGTGGGTTCATGCGCACCTCGGGCGCGGCGCGCGCGGCCAGGGCCTGGAAGTACTGGGCGCTGCCGATCTCGCCAAAGCCGCCATCGGGTGTGGCCACCACCCGCGCGTTGTTGCTCATGTTCTGCGCCTTGAAGGGCGCCACGCGCAGGCCTTGGCGGGCGTAGTGGCGGCACAGTGCGGTGGCGAGCCAGCTTTTGCCGGCGCCGCTGGTGGTGCCCAGCACCATCACGCAGCGGGCCCATCTTGGTTGGTTCATGGTGTCGGTCAGCGTGGCAGGGCCACCCATTGGCTGTTCAGCGGGTGGATGGCGATGCGGTGCTCGAACACCGCTTCCAGTTGGCGGTGTGCGCTGGGGTCGGCACAGGGGCCGGCGTGTTCGACGCGGCCCTGGCGCATCACCACCAGGTCGTCGGCCATCAGCGCGATCGAAATTTCGTGCAGCACGCTGACCACCGTTTTGCCCTCGGCCACCAGGGCGCGCACCAGCGCGATCCAGTCGGCCTGGTGTGGCGGGTCCAGGTTGGCCAGGGGCTCGTCCATCAGCATCACGGGGGCTTGCACCGCCAGCAGGCGCGCCAGCAGCACGCGCTGGCGCTCGCCGCCCGAGAGCGCGCCCAGCGGGCGGGCGCGCCAATCCCAGGCCTGGGTCTGGCGCAGGGCGGCTTCCACGGCGGCATGGTCGGCGGCGCTGGGTGGGGCCAGCCAGGTCTGGTGGGGCAGACGGCCCAGCAGGGCGACGTCGAGGACCGTGAGGTCGTCGGCGCTGGCCTCGCCGGCACCGCTCTGGGCCAGCCAGGCCAGGGCGCGGGCCCGCTCGCGCGGGCTGAAAGTGGCCAGCGGCCGGCCCTGCAGCATCACCTCACCGGTGTTGGGCAGGAGTTGGGCCAGCGCCCGCAAGAGGGTGGACTTGCCGGCGCCGTTGGGGCCGACGATGGCCGTCCAGGCGCCGGCGCGCAGCGCCAGGTTCAGGTCGGCCAGCACCGGGCGGCGGGTGCTGCCGTGGCCCAGGCTGACCGAGAGATCGCGGGCCTGCAAGGCGGTGGTGTGGGTGGTCACGGTCTCAACCCACCCGCCGGTGCATCAGCCACAACAGGTAGCCGCCGCCCAGCACGGCGGTGAGCACGCCCACCGGCAGCTCCTGCGGCGCCAGCAGCCCACGCGCCAGGGTGTCGGCCAGCATCAGCAGCACGCCGCCCATCAGGCTGGACAGCAGCAGCAGCCAGGCGTGTGTGGTTTTGATGGCGCCGCGCACCAGGTGCGGCGCGGCCAGGCCCACAAAGGCGATCAGCCCGGTCTGGGCCACGGCGGTGCCGGTGGCCAGGGCCAGCACGGCCACCAGGGCGGCGCGCAGCGGCACCAGCGGCAGGCCCAGGCTCAGCGCGGTGGACTCGCCCAGGGCCAGGCCGTCCAGCGCCCGCGCCAGCGCCCAGGCCAGCAGCAGGCACAGCAGGCCGATGCCGCCCATGAGGGTGTTGCCGGCCCAGCCCACGGTGGCGGTGGTGCCCAGCATGAAGGCCTGCATGGCGGCCAGGGTTTCGGGCGCGGTGAGTGTGACCAGCGAGGTCAGCGCCCCCAGCACCACGCCCACCACCACACCGGCCAGCAGCAGGCGCAACGTGTGTTGCACACCCCGCGCCAGGGCCAGCGTGAGCAGCACGGCCAGCACCGCACCCGCAAAGGCGGCACCGGTGAGGCCCAGGCGCAGCAGCCACTGGCTGGCAAAAGGCGACACGCCCCAGCTGGCCAGCGCCAGCGCCACGCCCAGCGAGGCGCCCGAAGCGCTGCCGAGCAAAAACGGATCGGCCAGCGGGTTGCGGAACAGGCCTTGCGCCACTGCGCCGGCCAGGCCCAGCAAGGCACCGGCACAGAAGGCGGCCACGGTGCGTGGTGCGCGGATGTCCCACACAATTTGCGCGGCCACCGGGTCGGCCAGCATGACCCAGACCGCCTCCAGCCCGGTGCTGCCCACGCCCAGGCCGGCCAGCGCGAGCACGCCGCCGCACAGGATGAGTGCCGCCACCAGCCAGAGCGGACGGCGCGTGCGGGCCGTGGTCAAGGCGCCCTCTCCTGCAGGCAGCGCGCCATCAGGCGGGCGCCTTCGGCCAGGCGCGGGCCGGCGCGCATGAGCACGTCGGATTCGGTGGTGCTGAACACGCAGCGGCGTTGTTCGCGCATCGCGCGCATGGCAGGCCAGCCGGGGCGCTGGTTCATTTCTGCCGCGGCCAGGGCGCCGACCATGATCACGTCGGGATTGGCGCGCACCACAAATTCGGGGTTGAGTTTGGGAAACGGCCCCAGCCCGGCGGGCACGACATTGACCGCACCCAGGCGGCTGAGCGTCTCGCCAATGAAGGAGCCGGGGCCGGCCGCATACGGTCCGCTGTTGACCTCGTAATAGACACGCAGCCCTTTGGCCCGGGCCGGCAGCGCCTGCGCCACGGCCGTGACTTCGGCATCGATGCGTTGCCACACGGCCTGCGCCGCTGGCGGCGCCTGGCCCAGCAGCAGGGCCACCTGTTGCAGCACACGCGACACGTCGGCATGGGTGCGCGGTTCCAGCGCAACGACCTTCAGGCCCAGGCCTTCGAGCTGCGCGATCACACGCGCCGATTGCGCCAGCAAGACCACATCGGGGCGCAGCGCCAACACCGCTTCCACGCTTGGGTCCAGCCCGCCGCCCAAGCGCGGCAGGTGGGCGATCTGCGCCGGCCAGTTGGTGTAGCGGTCCACCCCCACCAGGCGTTGGCACTGGCCCAGCTCGCACACCGTTTCGGCCAGCGAGGGCAACAGCGTGACGATGCGTTGGGGTGGCGCGTTCAGGTGCACGGTGACGCCCCGGTCGTCGGTGATCTGCAGGCCTGCCGCCTGGACGGCGGCGCACAGCAGCAAGGCGCAGAGGCCGGCCAGCCTCCGCCAGGTATCAGGCACGCGTTGCGCCGCAGGACAGGGGCGCGCAGGCAAGGGGTGGAGAGCTGGTCATGACCGGCGGATTGTAGTTGTGGCTATGGGGGCGGCCGTTTGCCGGGCCGGCCGCGCCGGGCACGCATAATGCACAGCGGTAGGGCGGTGCCGCCGCCCCGGTTCCGTTTTCAGACACACACCGCCATGAGCACCAACGACGCCGCACCCGCTGCCACCATCACTCCGCGCGACAAAGCCGAGATCTTGGCCCAGGCCTTGCCCTACATCCGCAAGTACCACGGCAAGACCATGGTCATCAAATACGGCGGCAACGCCATGACCGACCCGGCCTTGCAGGCGGCGTTTGCCGAAGACGTGGTCATGCTCAAGCTGGTGGGCATCAACCCGGTGGTGGTGCACGGCGGCGGCCCGCAGATCGAAGGCCTGCTCAAGCGCCTGGGCAAGAAGGGCGAGTTCATCCAGGGCATGCGCGTGACCGACC
>JAUYSB010000221.1 GCA_030696525.1 Hydrogenophaga sp.
ATGCCCATCGCCATCTGCGTCATTTCATCCGCGTGGGGGTGATACATGAAAGTACCAGGACGTCGGGCCACAAATTCGTAGACAAAGGTCTTGCCAGGGCGTATCGCCGGTTGGTTGAGTCCCGCGACACCATCCATGCCGTTAGGCAAACGCTGGCCATGCCAATGAATACTGGTGTGTTCGGGTAATTTATTGGTGACGAAGATGCGTACTCGATCTCCTTCGACCACTTCAATAGTCGGCCCCGGGCTTTGTCCGTTATATCCCCAAAGATGAGCTTTCATGCCGGGAGCCATTTCACGAACCACCGGTTCGGCCACCAAATGGAACTCCTTGACGCCGTTGTTCATGCGCCAGGGGCAGGTCCAGCCGTTCAAGGTGACCACCGGCTGGTAGGGCTGACCGTTGGGCGGCAGCAGCGGGGCGGCGGTGTCGGGCGAGGTCTGGATGACGGGCTCGGGCAGGGCGGCCAGGGCCACGCGCGACACCGCGGCGGCGGCCACGGCGGTGAAGGCGGCGCCGCCCAGAAAGGCGCGGCGGGGCAGGGTAGAGGTGCTCATGGTCAGTGTCCTGGGCTGCGCCGGGGGCTGGTGCCCGCATCGGCGGATTCGGTTTCAATGCCGGCCGCGTCGCCGCCGGCCAGCAGATGGTTCAGTGCTGCCTGGGCCAGCCACTGCTGTTGCTGGGCTTGTTGCAGGCGCTGTTCCACGGCCAGGCGTTCGCGGGCGGTGGCCAGCAGGTCCCAGGTGCTTTTGAGCATGCCGTTGTAGCGGCGCTGCATGTCGGCCAGCAGTTCGGTTTGCAGCGTCAGCAGCTGGCTGAGCTGGGTGGTGCGTTGCTGGCTCAGCTGCAGCTGTTGCCAGGCCTGGCGCACCTGCGATTGCAGCGCGGCCTCCTGTGCCTGGGCCTGGTGCTCAGCGGTCAGCGCGCGTTCGAGGCTGTGGCTCCAGGCCAGCTCGGCCGGGTTCAGGGCCGCTTGCGCGGCGCCGGCGCGTGTGGCCTGTTCGGCTGCCTGCGCCAGTGCTGCCCGCACCTGGGTCAGGTGGGTCGGGCTGGTGGCCTGCGCCTGCCACTGGGCTTCCGCACGGGCTTGCGCCACAGCGGGGTGGTTCTGGCTGGCCTGTGTCTGCAGGGTGGCCAGGGCCTTGTCCGGGTTGCTGTCCAGGCGCGGTAAAGGTGTTGCCGGCGGCAGGCTGTCGGGGAGGCGAATCTGCGCCGCCGTGCCGGTGAGGGCCAGCTCGCGCACCAGCGCCTCGCGGGCGGCGCTGGCCTGCTGCCGGGCCTGGTCGTGGGCCATCTGGGCGTCGAGCCAGGCGGCGTGTTCCTGCTGCCACTGGGCGCGGCTCCAGTTGCCCACCTGGGCCATGCGGCGGCCCAGTTCGGCACCGGTCTGCGCTGCGGCGGCGGCCTCTTCGCTGAGCCGAGCCTGGCTGGCGGCCAGCACGGCGCGCGACCACAGGGCCTGCACGCGCAGCCGCAGGGCCAGGGCTTCGCGCCGCTGGGCCAGCCGTTCGCTGGGTGCCAGGCCAGGGCGGTCAAACAGGTCGGGCCGGCGCGACAAGGCCAGGCTCAGCGCCTGGTCCAGCGTCAGCGGCGTGCCGGAGGCGGGCGGTGGCGGCGCCACTTCGGGCTCGGTTTTCAGCAGGTCGATGTGACCACGCAAAAAGCGGCCCACGGTGTCGTTGGCCAGGCGCCAGTCCAGGGGCTCGGCATTGGGCAGCGCGGCACTTGGCAGCTCGGCTGTCGCAGGGGACGCCAGTGGCCAGGCGCAGGCCAGGGCCACGGCGCCAAGGCGGGCACGCCACCGCGCCCGGCCGGGAAAAACAATCCACATGAGATTCTCCAGAGTGAACAAATGGGCCGCGCGCTCGGCGCGGCCAGCCAAGGCCCAAGGGCGGGCCGGGTGTTCAGGCTCTGGGGGGTTTGAGCTGCGGCAGGGCGTGCGCGCTCAAGGGCGGCCAGCCAACCGTCTGGGGCACGGCGGCAGGGAGCGTTTTGGCGGCCCAGACGGGTGTGGTGAGGCCGGCCAGCGGGCCGTGGCAGACGCTGCAGTCGCCACAAGCGCCGCTGTGTTCGGCAGCCGCCTGTGCCGTTGTGTTGTCCGACGGGGCGTCGGCACCGTGGCAGGGATGGGCGTCCTGCGCCATCACCACCACAGCCTCGTGTGCGGCGGGCGGTGCGTGCTGCACGGCCATGGCGTCGCCTGCCCACAGCCGCAGGGGCAGCAGGCAAATCATCATCCACATCAGGAAGCGGCGCATGGGGGGAATGATAGCGGGAGGGCGTAAAAAGTTCAGTGAAGGGTCAGTGCACGTGTCCATGGTTGTTGTGCTGGGGCGCCACCGGCGCACCGGCCAGCTCGGCGCGGGCCTGGCGCACCACCAACCAGCCGGCGCTCAGGGCCAGGGCGGCCATGACGGCGGCCACGGCCAGGTCGGGCCAGGCGCTGCCGGTGCCGAACACGCCCACCGCCGCCAGCATCACCGCCAGGTTGGACAGCGCGTCGTTGCGCGAGCACAGCCAGACGCTGCGCATGTTGGCGTCCCCGCTGCGAAAGCTGTAGAGCAGCACGGCCACGCCGGTGTTGGCCAGCAGGGCGATGAAGCCGATCACGCCCATGGTCAGCGGCTCGGGCACGGCGCCGATGTGCATCACCCAGCCGGCCTTGATCAGCACAAACACGCCGTAGCCGAACATGCACACGCCCTTGACCAGGGCGGCGCGGCTGCGCCAGCTCAGCGCCAGGCCCAGCACGGCCAGCGACAAGGCGTAGTTGGCGGCGTCGCCCGCAAAGTCCACCGCGTCGGCCAGCAGCGACACGGAATCGGCCTGCAGGCCGGCCCACAGCTCGACCACGAACATGGCGGCATTGACCACCAGGGCGATCCACAGGGCGCGCCGCCAGCGCGGGTCGGTTGCGGCGGGTGTGCTGTTGGTGGAACAGGTGTCGGTGTGGCAGGAGGTGCAGGCCATGGTGAGGTCTTGTGGAATGTGTGAGAGCATTGGAAACCTTCAAGTGGGTTGAAAGTCAAGCATGTCCGCCCCAGCACCAGCCAGCACCCCGGTTCACCGCATCGGCGAGGCCGCCAGACGCTGCGGCGTGAGCGCGGCCAACATCCGCTACTACGAGGCCCAGGGCCTGCTGCCGGCGCCGCCGCGCAGCGAGGGCGACTACCGCCTCTACAGCGATGCCGACGTGCACCGCCTGCGTTTCATCCGCCTGTGCCGGGCGCTGGACATGTCGCTGGACGAGGTGCGCACGCTGGTGGGGCTGGACCTCAACAACAAGTCCGACTGTGGCACCGCGCGTTGGGCGCTGGACGCCCACCTGCAGCATGTGCGCGAGCGCCTGGCCGAGTTGCGCTCGCTGGAGCGCGATCTGCGTGGTCTGCGCGAGCGTTGCGACGGTTCGGACGACCAGTGCCACATCATCGAAGCGCTGCACGCGCGCGCCGACGAGGCCGCCGTGCCTGAAGGCGTGCCGCTGGTGCGGCGGCGCCACCTCTGAACGCTTACCGCGCCAGCTGCGCCTGCGCTTTGTCCAGCCACATCTGCAGGCTGTCGAGCAGGTCGGTCTGGCTGAAGGAGCAACTTTCCTCGGCAAACAGGGCCGACGATTCCAGCCGGTCCAGCAGGCCCAGCAAAACCTCGCTGTAGCGCGGTGGCAGGGATTGCAGCAGGGTGGGCGACTGCCGCGCCTGTGCCGAAAAATCGTGTATGCGTTGCGTGCCGCCGCGCAGGGCTTGCAGGCTGTCGCGCAGGGCGGCGAGTTCGGTGAGTGCTGGGGTCATGGGGTCACACGCTGGGGCGCCAGGGGTTGGGGAGTGGGGGTGGTCAGCAGCACCAGCAACCCCAGCCCCGCAAACACCGCGCCCAGCCAGGGCAGGTGGTCAAAACCGAGCACCGGGCTGCCCAGGCCGCCCACCGCCGCGCCGAGCGCGGTGCCGAAGTACAACATGGAGGTGTTCAGGCTCAGCAGCAACGGTGCCTGTGGCGGCGACACGCTGGCCAGGCGCGACTGCTGCGGCGCCATCATGCCGAAGCCACAAATGCCCCATACCACCAGCACCAGCAGCAGAGGCAGGTACAGGCCCTTGGTCAGCGGCACCAGCAACATCATCAGCACCAGGCCGCTCAACTGCACCCGCAGCGAGGGCAGAGCGCCAAAACGGTCGTTGGCCCAGCCGCCCGACAAGGTGCCGGCCACACCGGCCAGGCCAAACACCACCAGCGTGCCCGACAGCTCGGCGGGGCTCAGCGGCACCAGCGACAGCAACACCGGCCCGATGTAGGAAAACACGCTGAAGATGGCGGTGAAATACAGCAGCGTCGTGGCCAGGGTGCGCAACACCTCGCTGCGCCGCAACAGCGTGCCCAGCCCCTTGAAGCTGGACCCCGGCGCGTCCACGTCGGCGGGCATCAGGCGCCACACCAGCCCCATCATCACCAGCAGGCACACCAGCACGCCGATCTGCGGCCAGCGCCAGCCGTGGGCCAGACCGATCCACGCGCCCAAGGGCACGCCGATCACATAGCTCATGCTCATGCCCAGGAAGGTGGTGGACAAGGCCTTGCCCCGCTGTGCCGGCGGCACCAGGGCCACGGCGATGCCGGCGGCCAGCGGCGTGAACGAGGCACCGGCACCCATGAGCACACGGCCCAGCAGCAGGGTGCGCAAGTCGGTGGCCAGCACCGAGACGCCCACCCCCAGCGCAAACGTGGCCAGGGTCGCCAGCACGGCGGTGCGCCGCCGCCAGCGCCCGGCCAGCACCAACAGCACCGGTGCCAGCAGGGCGGTGGAGAAGGCGTAGGCCGTCATGTTCTGGCCCACCGCCTGCACCGGTTGTTTCAGGTCGGCGGCCACCTGCTCCAGGATGCCGCCCAGGCCAAACGCGCCCGTGCCCAGCACCAGGTTGCACAGGGCAAACAGGTACAGCAGGCCGGGCAGGCGGGGTGAATGCGGGGGCTGTTCGGACATGAAAACGGGTCGCTGAAACGACCCGAGATCATGCCAGCAAGCTGCTGAATCTGCTGTCAGCAGGGCATCTCAATGGCCCAGAATCTTCGAGAGGAAGTCCCGGCTGCGTTCGTTCTGCGGGTTGTTGAAGAACTCGTGTGGCGTGTTCTGCTCCACGATCTGGCCCTGGTCCATGAAGATCACGCGGTCGGCCACAGCCTTGGCAAAACCCATTTCGTGCGTGACGCAGATCATGGTGATGCCCTGGTTGGCCAGTTCGATCATCACGTCCAGCACCTCCTTGATCATCTCGGGGTCGAGCGCCGAAGTCGGCTCATCGAACAGCATGATCTTGGGCGTGAGGCACAGCGCGCGCGCAATGGCCACGCGCTGCTGCTGGCCGCCCGAGAGCTGCAGCGGGTACTTGTCGGCCTGCTCGGCAATGCGCACCCGCTTGAGCTGCGCCATGGCACGCTCTTCGGCCTCTTTTTTGGGCAGCTTGCCCACCCACATGGGCGAGAGCGTGAGGTTTTCCAGCACCGTGAGGTGGGGGAACAGGTTGAACTGCTGGAACACCATGCCGACTTCCTTGCGCACCTGGTCGATGGCCTTGATGTCGTCGGTGAGTTCCACGCCGTCCACCTTGAGCGTGCCTTGCTGGTGTTCTTCCAGACGGTTGATGCAGCGGATCAGGGTGGACTTGCCCGAGCCGGACGGCCCGCATATGACGATGCGTTCGCCCTTGGCGACCGAGAGGTCGATGTCGCGCAACACGTGGAAGCTGTTGCCGTACCACTTGTTGACTTTTTCGAAGGTGATGATGGGTTCGCTCATGGCTTGCCTTAGCGGAGTTTGCTCTTGTTGACTTGCTTTTCCACCCACAGGCTGTAGCGCGACATGGCGAAGCAGAAGCCGAAGTAGATGAGGGCGATGAAGAGGTAGGCCTCGACCTTGAAGGGGCGCCAGTCGGCATCGGAGTTGAGTGCCAGGCCCATGGCGCCGGTCAGCTCGTACAGGCTCACGATGGTGACCAGCGAGGTGTCCTTGAAGATGGAGATGAAGTTGTTCATGATGCCGGGCACCACCATGGCCAGGGCCTGCGGCAGCACGATCTTGCGCTGGGTCTGCCAGTAGCTCAGGCCCAGGGTGGCAGCGGCTTCGATCTGCCCTTTGGGAATGGCTTGCAGACCACCACGGATCACCTCGGCCATGTAGGCGGCGGCAAACAGCGTGATGCCGGCCAGCACCCGGATCAGCACGTCGATGCTGACGCCCTGCGGCATGAACAGCGGGAACATGAACGAAGCCATGAACAGCACCGAGATCAGCGGCACGCCGCGGATGAGTTCGATGTAGATGACGCAGAAGGTGCGTATGGCCGGCAGCCGCGAGCGTTTGCCCAGTGCCACCAGCAGCGCGATGGGAAAGGCCATGACGATGGACAGTGACGACAGCAGGATGGTCAGCGGCAGGCCGCCCCAGCGGTCGGTCTCGACCACGCTCAGGCCGAACGCGCCGCCGTACATCAGCGTGAACACGGCCGCCAGAACCGCCACCCACAGTGCGGCCAGCCAGCGGTGCCAGAACATGCGCATGCAGCTTGCCACCAGCAGGCCCACCATCAGCGCGGTGGCCAGCACCGGGCGCCACTGTTCTTCAAAGGGGTAGCGGCCGAGCAGGATGAGCCGGTACTTGGCCGAGACGACGCCCCAGCAGGCGCCCACACCGTCGACGCGGCAGGCATCGTAGTCGGGCCGCCACGAGGCGCTGAACAGCGCCCAGTTGAGCAAGCCCGGCAGGTACCACAGCAGCACGCCGCCGATGATGACCGTGGCGAGCGAGGTTCTCGCATCGCTGAACAGGTTGTTGCGCACCCAGGCCACGGGGCCGTCGGTGCGGTTGGGCGCCGGTCGTGGCGAGATGGGGACAAAGGTCTGTGCGGGGGTGTTCATGGGTGCCACCTTCATCGTTCCTTGATCGCCGCGCGGTCGTTGTACCAGTTCATCAGCAGCGATGTGGCCAGCGAGGTGGTGAGGTAGACCGCCATCACGATGGCAATACATTCCACCGCGCGGCCGGTCTGGTTGAGCGCTGTGTTGGCGATCGACACCACATCCGGGTAGCCGATGGCCACCGCCAGCGAGGAGTTTTTGGTCAGGTTCAGGTACTGGTTGGTCAGCGGCGGGATGATCACGCGCATGGCCTGCGGCAGCATCACCAGCCGCATTTCCTGGCCTTTGTTGAGGCCCAGCGCGGCCGATGCCTCGGCCTGGCCGCGCGGCACCGACTGGATGCCGGCGCGCACCACCTCGGCCACGAAGGCTGCGGTGTAGACGGTCAGGCCCATGAGCACGGCGATGAATTCGGGCGTCAGCGAACCGCCGCCCTCGATCGCGAATTCGCCCTCTTTGGGGACCGACATGGCGGTGGGCGCACCGCCCACGAGCCAGCCCACCAGACCGGCGCCGAGGATGACGGCCAGCGGCGCCCAGAAGATGCTGGGTGGCTTGCCGGTGGCCTCGAAGCGGCGGCGCGCCCAGCCCTGGTGCACCCACGCCAGGGCCACACCCGCCAGCAGCCCGATGGCTGCCCACAGGTGGCCCGGTGCCCATTGCGGGATGGGGAAATTGATGCCGCTCTTGCTCAGGAAGAACGGCCCCGCCTGCCAGGCCTCATACGAGGCGGGCAGCAGCTCGGTCAGCAGCAGGTACCACATCAGCAGTTGCAGCAGCACCGGCACGTTGCGGAAGAACTCCACATAGGCCGAACACAAGCCGCGCACCAGCGCATTGCGCGAGAAGCGGCCCACACCGATCATGGTGCCGATCAGCGTGGTCAGCACGATGCCGAGCAGCGCCACGCGCAAGGTGTTGGCCAGGCCGACCAGGAACGCGCGCCAGTAGGGCTCGGCCGAGTCGAAGGGGAACAGGCTTTCGCCGATGTCGAAACCGGCGCTGGAGGAGAGGAAATCGAAGCCGCTCTGGATGCCTCGCACACGCATGTTTTCCAGCGTGTTGTGGGCCAGTGTCCAGACCAGCAAGCCGATGACGGCGATGGCAATGGCCTGGTAGACCAGGCCGCGGAAGGCCTGGCTGCGCCAGGACCAGCGGTTGCCTTTGGGGGGGGGTGGTGCTGCGCTCATGGGAACACTCTGACGCTGCCCACGCGGCGTGGCGCGTGGGCAGGGGGGAGAAGATGGGTCACATGATCAAGGTTCATGCGACCCGGCCGGTAGAAGCGGATCAGCGCACCGGGAAGGCGTATTGCAGGCCGCCCTTGGTCCACTGGTTGTTCAGGCCGCGCGGCAGGCCCAGGGCCGATTTCGGGCCGACGTTGCGCTCGAAGATTTCACCGTAGTTGCCGGTGGCCTTGACGGCGCGCAGCAGCCATTCCTTGTCCAGGCCCATGAGCTTGCCGGAGTCTTCGTTGCCACCGCCCAGCAGGCGCTGCACCACCGGGTCGGTGCTGGTGGCCTTGAGCTGGTCGGCGTTGGCGGCGGTCACGCCGTACTCTTCGGCTTCGATCAGGCCGTACACCACCCACTTGGCGATGGTGAACCACTCGTCGTCACCGCGGCGCACCATGGGGCCCAGGGGCTCCTTGGAGATCAGCTCGGGCAGGATGATGTGTTCTGCCGGGTCCTTGGCTTCCTTGTTGCGCACCGAGGCCAGGCCCGAGGCGTCGGTGGTGTAGGCGATGCAGCGGCCGGCGAAGTAGGCGCCGGTGGCGGCCTCCACCTTCTCGAACACCACCGGCTTGATGCCCAGGTTGTTGGCCTTGGCGTAGTCGGTCAGGTTTTTCTCGGTGGTGGTGCCGGACTGCACACACACGGTCTGGCCCTTGAGCTGCTTGGCGCTCTTGATCTTGCTCTTGACCGGCACCATGAAGCCCTGGCCATCGTAGTAAGTGACGGCGGTCTGCACCAGGCCCAGCGAAGCGTCGCGGGTCAGGGTGAAGGTGGTGTTGCGCGAGAGGATGTCCACCTCGCCCGACTGCAGGGCGGTGAAGCGCTGTGCGGCGTTCAGCGGCACGTACTTGACCTTTTCAGCGTCGCTCAGCACGGCGGCGGCGATGGCGCGGCAGACATCCACGTCAAGGCCGGTCCACTTGCCGCTGGCGTCGGCAGCGGAGAAGCCCGCCAGGCCGGTGTTGACACCACACACCACCTGACCCCGCGCCTTGATGGCGTCCAGCGTCTTGCCGGCCTGCGCGGGCAGCGCGGCCAGGGTGGCGGCAAAAGCAATGGCGGCGGTGGCGAGGTGTTGGGTCTTGAATTTCATGGATGGGCTCCAGTCATTGAACATCGTGAGGGGTATGGCGGGCGGGATGGCCCTGCCAAGCGCGGAACTGTAACTTGGGGAAAATGCCCTCAGCATCGGGGTTTACGCGGGCGCTTTATGCAAATGCCACATGGGTTTCTCCGCTCTTGCGCACAGGTGCAGATGCAGGTTTCATGCCACCTCCACCCTGGCGTGGCGCTAACATCGGCTGCATGCAAGATCGTTCACAGTTCATCCACAGCGATGGCCCCAAAAAAGGCCTGGCGCGCCTGTGGCAGCCCCGCCGCGGGGTGTTCTGGCTGATGGTGGGCTTCAACCTGCTGTCCACCTTCATGGGCGGCGTGTTGCGCAGCGACGTGCTGAGCCCGCTGGGCATGGCGGTGGTGGGGGTGTTTGCCTTGACCAATGCCCTGGCCGGCATGTGGCTGGCCTGGCGGCTGCTGCGCGGCGACTGACGTTGCCGCGCCTGGCGCTCAGTCGGTCTTGGGCACGATGTGCCGGTAGGCGTGCCAGGTGGCGTGGCCGATCACCGGCCCGCTGATCAGCAGGCCCACAAACGCCGGCAGCATGGACACGCCGATGATGGCCGTGATCAGTGCGCCCCAGATCAGCATCACGCCGGGGTTTTGCAGGCTGGCGCGTATGCTGGTGAGGCCGGCCGAAATCGCGTCCACCTGCCGGTCCATGATCATGGGGATGGAGATGACGCTGGTGACAAAGATCAGCCCGGCAAACACCGCACCCACAATCACGTAGGTGATGAGGAAGGTGATGTTCTCGGGCGCAATCAGCGCCGGCAACAGCTTCTCGGTGCTGGGCATGGTGTTGAAGGTGACGGCAAACACCACCAGCGAAGCGCGGCCCCACAACATTTCCAAGATCAGCAGCACGCCGGCAAAAATGGCCATGGTGCCCTTGGTGGGGCGCCACGCCGCCAGCGAATCCCCGAGCCGGGGCGCCTGGCCCTGTTCCAGTGCGCGGCTCGCATGGTAGAGGCCCAGGCACAGAAACGGCCCCATCAGCAGAAAGCCGGCGCTGAGTGCCAGCACATAGGCGGGCGCGGTGCGAAACACCCACAGCAGCGCATGGCCCATGAGGAAAAAACACAGCCCATAAAACAGGCCCAGTTTGGGCGATCGCTTGAAATCGGCCCAGCCCAGGGCCAGCCAGCGCAGCGGGTCGCCCGCGCTCAGTTCGGCCAGGGGCAACGAGAAGATGGACGGCCCGCGTTCTTCCGGCGCGGCGCTGTGATCCGGGGTGGCGGGCTGGTCGGGTTCGGAGACGGCGTTCATGGGCGGTGGGGGTGGGACGAGAAGCTTGAACATACCGCACGGGGTAGTCGTCCGGACCTGTGGTTTTCCCGCCCGCATACACTGCCAACATGAGCGCTCACTTCCTGCCCCCCTGTGTGCCGGTGGACCGGTTTTTGCCCCAGGTGCAGCAGCATGGCTATGCCGTGCTCGATGCCCGTTCGGTGCAGCACTGGGCCGGCCTTTCAGCCCAGGCGCTGGCCGCCCTGCAGCCGGCCTGGGACGACCTGCCCAGCGACGCCTACCTCAAAGACGGCGGCCGCTACCGGCGCCGGCGCCACAGCTGTTTTGTGGTGGATGGCGACCGCGTGGAGCAGGTGCCGCACCGCCCGCACTGGCAGCCCATCGCCTACAACGCCCTGCATGGCGGCATGACGCGTTGGTTTGAACCCATGGCTCCGGTCATGGTGGCCCATCCCACCTGGACCGGGCTGCTGCGGCAGCTCGCGGCGGCCGCCTCCAGCCTGAAGGGCCCGCAGCCCTGGTACATCGAGTCGCACCTGTTCCGCATCGACACCACCGACGGCATCGGCCGGCCCACGCCCGAAGGTGCGCACCGCGATGGTGTGGATTTTGTGGCGGTGTTTCTGGTCGGGCGCCACCGCATCAAAGGCGGGGAGAGCCGCGTGTTCGAGGCCCAGGGGCCCAATGGTCAGCGCTTCACGCTGACCGAGCCCTGGTCGCTGCTGCTGCTGGACGACGAGCGCGTGATCCACGAGACCACGCCCATTCAGCCCGTGGACGGGCCGGATGGCCTGGGCTGGCGCGACACGCTGGTGATCACCCTGCGTGCTGGCGGCTTTCAGGCTTGAATCACTGGGGCTGGAAGCCGCTGTCCTTGATGATTTTGGCCCAGACTTTGGAGTAGGCGGCCTCGCGCGCGGCCAGTTGCTGGCTGCTGCTGAAGCCGACCGTCAGGCCCATGTTGGTGAGCTTGGTCTGCACGTCCGGCTGGGCCAGCACCTTTTGCAGCGCGGCGCCGAAGGCTTCGATGGTGGCGACCGGTGTGCCAGCGGGCGCAAAGATGCCGTAGTAAGGCACGTCCTCGAAGCCGCTCAGGCCCAGCTCGGCGAAGGTGGGCACGTCGGGCAGGGCGGCCTGGCGCTTGTCGCCCAGCACCGCCACCACACGCAGCTTGCCGGCCTTGTGGTTCTCAATGAAGTCGGGGACGGACGCCACGCCGGCGGGGATCTGGTTGCCCAGCATGTCGGCCATCAGCGGCGCGCTGCCGCGGTAGGGCGCCGACACCAGGTCGAGCTTGTACTTGGCGCCGATCACCTTGACCAGGAACTCCGGCACCGATGCCGGCGCCGGCACACCGACCGCGCCCTTGGCCTGTTTGCTGCCCCAGGCCACGTAGTCGTTGAAGGTTTTGGCCGGGGTGCCGCTGCTGACCGCAAAGGCGTTGACGAAGGTGGCAAAACCGGCGACCGGCACAAAGTCCTTGGCGGGCTCGTAGCCGGCGTTTTTCATCACCAGCGGCAGGATGGAGATGCTGTGGTCATGCGAGAGGAAAAAGGTCGTGCCGTCGGGCGCGGCGGCCTTGAGGGCCTGGCCGGCGATCTGGCCGCCGGCGCCGGGTTTGTTATCGACCACCACGGTGGCGCCCAGCGCGTCTTTGAGGGGCTCGGCCAGGATGCGGGCGATGGCGTCGGTGCCGCCGCCGGGTGGGAAACCCACCATCAACTTGATGGTCTTGCCGCTCTGGGCGAGGGCTGCGCCACTGAAGGCGCTCGCGGTGATCAGCGCGGCGCACAGGGCGCTGCGCAACAAGGGGCGGCGGGCAAGAGAGGGCATGCAGGGGCTCCTGAAAGTGGCGCGCACGGGCTGCGCGAAGCACGCACGATAGCGCAAAAAAAGTGGCGACCGACGTGTGAGCTGTTGACTGTTCAACCGCTCAACCCCGTATTGGGCCGGGCGCCACCAGCAGCCCCACGGCTTCGCGCAGGATGGGGGGCATGCGGCGGAAACTCTCGCTGCCGGGCGTGAGGCTGTAGCGGCGGCCCGCCGGCAGCAGATGCAGCCGCACGCCCAGCATCTCCAGCCGTTCGCGGCTTTCGATGTCCTCGTAGTTGCTGCGCAGCTGGCGCCCATCGAGCAGCGTCACGGCGCCTTGTCCCACCACCTCGACGCCCACGCCTCGCTCAATCACCAGCGCCGTGTCTTCGTCTATGCCCACGCCCAGCATGTCGGGGCGCTGCGCCAGCACCGAGAGCAGGCGGCCCAGGCGGCCGCGTTCGGAGAAGTGCTGGTCGATGATGGCCTTGGACACAAAGCCCAGGCCCAGGTCGAGTTCTGCGGCCTCTTTTTCGGGCAGGCGCGGCGTGTCGCCCTGGGCCAGCATGTGACGCGACAACACGGCCGCGCCGGCGCTGGTGCCGGCAATGCAGCAGCCGCGCAGGTGGAAGGCGGTGTGCAGCGCGCGAAAGGCCTCGGTCTCCCACAGCAGGGCCATCAGGCGGCGCTGGTCACCGCCCGAGATGAACAGCCCGTCGGTGTCCAGAATCTGGTCCACCACGTCCTGGCTGTTGGCGTGGTCCACGTCGGTGATGTCGAGGTGGGCGGTGTGCAACACCCCCAGTTCGCCGAACACGCCCTGGTAGGCCCGCCAGGCGGCCTTGGGGTCGCCGCTGGCGGCCGACAGCACGCGGATACGCGCGCCCGGCCCGCCGCACAGCTCGACGAAACGGCGCAGGATCACGCGGTCCTGCATGCGGTCCTCCGCGCCACCAATGGGCATCAGGCGGCCGACGCGGCGCGGCAGCGCGGGCACCTGCGCCCAGGCGGGTGGCGCCAGCAGCCCCCAGGTGGCGAGCTGCATCAGGTGTCGTCGTTGGAGCATGGGGTTGGGGCGCGTTTTCACAGTGGCGGCATTATCCCAAGGCCGCAGCAAGCACAATGGCGGACATGGACGACTTCCCGACTTCCGCCCACGCCGCCGCGCCCCTGCGCCTGTTGCCGCCCGACGACACTCAGCGCGTGCTCCTGCACAACGAGGTGCATGCCCGCCCCTCGGCGCGCATCCGCCTGCCGGCCCTGATCGTGTTCGTGGCCGTGCTCAACGAGGGCGTGGGCCGCGAGCAGGAGTGCGAGCACCTGCGCCGCCTGCCGGGCCAGGCCCACCTGCCGCTGGACAGCCTGCAGGGCAACTTTTTGCGCCTGCGCTTCGCACAACACACGCTCAAGTGGGAGCGCCACACCGAGTTCACGCGCTACTCGCTGGTGCAGGCCTTGCCCGAGGCCGCCGGCCTGGGTGCAACACAGCCCGACCTGCTGGGCGAGCTGGGCGTGACGACCGACTGGCTGGCCAGCATCCCCGGGCGCACCGTGGCCGCCATCCAGCTGGTGATGCTCAACGCCGACTGGCCCGAGCCCACGCCGGCCGGCCACGCGGCCCTGATGGCGCAAGCCCAGCGCTGGCTGGGGCGCGACAGCCTGGTGGCCTCGCAACTCGGCGGCGGCCATTCGTGGGCACTGACCGATTTCGCCCTGCGCGAAGATGGCTTTGAACGCATGCTGGTCATTGCGCCGCCTGGCACCACCGAAACGCGGGCCGGGCGCATTTCGCAGCGCTTGCTGGAGATTGAAACCTACCGCCTGATGGCCTTGCGCGGCCTGCCGGTGGCCAAGGCGCTGGGGCCCACGCTGGCGGATGCGGAGCGTCGCCTCGCCGCCATCACCGCGCAGCTGGAGAACAAGAGCACCTCGGACCAAGCGCTGCTGGACGAACTGGTCTCGCTGGCAGCGGGCATCGAACGCGCCACCGCCGAACACACCTACCGCTTTTCGGCCACCCGCGCCTACGACACGCTGGTCTCGCAGCGCATCACCGAGCTGCGCGAAAAAGCCATCCCGGGCACACAGACCATCGGTGAGTTCATGCAGCGGCGCCTCTCGCCCGCCATGGCCACGGTGGCCGCCACGGGGCAGCGGCTGACATCCTTGTCAGAACGCGTGTCGCGCGCCAGCGACCTGCTGCGCACCCGGGTCGACATCGCCACCGAGGCGCAGAACCAGCTGCTGCTGGAGAAACTCACGCGCGGGCAGGAACTGCAGCTGCGCCTGCAGAGCACGGTGGAAGGCCTGTCGATTGCGGCCATTTCCTACTACGTCATCAGCCTGCTGCTCTACCTGGCCAAGGCCGGCAAGGCCGCCGGCCTGCCCCTGCACCCCGAAATGGCCGCCGGCGCGATGGTGCCGGTGGTGCTGTGGGTGGTGTGGCGCACCACCCAGCGCATCCACGCCAAACTGCGCGGCGATGGCCATTGACCCCCCCGATCTGGAGCAACCATGAAAGTCCTTGTCCTGCACGGCATCAACCTCAACATGTTCGGCAAGCGCGACCCCAAACAGTACGGCACCGTCACGCTGGACCAGATCAACGAGCAGCTGCGCACGCTGGGCGACGAGTTGGACGTGAGCGTCGAGACCTTCCAGACCAACTTCGAGGGCGCCATGTGCGAGCGCATCCACCAGGCGCATGCCGAGCAGGTGGACGCGGTGGTCATCAACGCCGGCGCCTGGACGCACTACAGCTATGGCATCCGCGATGCGCTGGCCATCCTTGCCTGCCCCATCGTCGAGGTCCACATGTCCAACATCCACGCCCGAGAACCCTTCCGCCACCATTCGGTCATCGCCGACATCGCGCGCGGCCAGATCGCCGGCTTTGGGGCGGACAGCTACCTGCTGGGCCTGCGCGCGGCGGTGGGCCACGCGCGGGGCTAACGGCCCGCTTTTTCCATCGATTCGTTGCGCTCCCGGGCCAGTTCGGCCGATGCCTTCAGCTGCTCCTGCATCCTGTCTGCCGCGGCCTGGCCCTGCTCCAGCGCCTGTTTCTGGGAGACGCCCACGGCAGCGGCCGTGCCGGCGGTCTCAACGCCACAGGCACTGAGCACAAAGGTGGTGACAAGAACGGTCAGGGAGCGGTGCGCCATGACGAACCTCCGGCAGTGGTTGCAGCTGAGCGCATTTTTAACGCAATGCGCGCCATCAACACATGAAAAAAGCCCCTTGCCAGCATGACAAGGGGCTTTTGAAACTGGTGCCGGAGAGAGGAGTCGAACCCCCGACCTTCTCATTACGAATGAGCTGCTCTACCAACTGAGCTACACCGGCGAAGCCCTGGATTCTAGCAAATCCCGGGCAGGGGTTTTCAGGCCGGCGAGGATGGGTCGAGGTGGTAGCGGGTGACGCGCTCGACTTCGTGCTTGGAGCCCAGGATCACGCTGACGCGTTCGTGCAGCTTGCCGGGCTGGATGTCCAGGATGCGCTGGTGGCCGTTGGTGGCGGCGCCGCCGGCCTGCTCGACCAGCCAGCCCATGGGGTTGGCTTCGTACATCAGGCGCAGTTTGCCGGGCTTCTCGGGTTCGCGCTTGTCCCAGGGGTACAAAAAGATGCCGCCGCGCGTGAGGATGCGGTGCACGTCGGCCACCATGCTGGCCACCCAGCGCATGTTGAAATCTTTGCCGCGCGGGCCTTCCTTGCCGGCCAGGCACTCGTCCACATAGCGTTTCACCGGGGCATCCCAGTGGCGCATGTTGCTCATGTTGATGGCGAACTCCTTGGTGTCGGCCGGAATCATCACGTTTTCCTGCACCAGCACGAAGGAGCCTTGCTCGCGGTCGAGCGTGAACATGGCCACGCCGTCGCCCACGGTCAGCACCAGGGTGGTTTGTGGGCCGTAGACGCAGTAGCCGGCCGCCACCTGCTGGCTGCCTGCCTGCAGGAAGTCGGCTTCGTCCACGCCACGGTCGCCATCAGGCATTTTGAGCACACTGAAGATGGTGCCGATGCTGACGTTGACGTCGATGTTGCTGGAGCCGTCGAGCGGGTCGAACAGCAGCAGGTACTCGCCCTGGGGGTAGCGGTTGGGCACCACGTAGATGCCTTCCATTTCTTCGCTGGCCATGGCCGCCAGGTGGCCGCCCCATTCGTTGGCTTCGATCAGCACCTCGTTGGCGATGATGTCCAGCTTCTTCTGCACTTCGCCCTGCACGTTTTCGCTGCTGGCCGTGCCCAGCACCTCACCCAGCGCGCCCGTGTTGACGGAGTGGCTGATGTGTTTGCAGGCGCGGGCCACCACTTCCAGCAGCAGGCGCAGCTGGGGCGGGATGCGGCCGTCCACACGTTGTTGCTCGACCAGGTAGCGGGAAAGGGAGATTTTTTTCATGGGCTCAGTCTTTCAGGGCATGGGTCACGACTTCGCGAACGTCGTTGCTGAGGTCGGGTTTGGCGGCCACGCGGGCAATGGCCTCGCGGGCGGCACTGCGGTAGGGCTCGGCCAGCTTTTTCCAGCGGTCCAGGGCGCGCGCCAGGCGGGCGGCCACCTGGGGGTTGAAGCCATCGAGCTCCATCACACGCTCGCTCCAGAACACGTAGCCACCGGCGTCGGCACGGTGAAAGGCGGCCGGGTTGGCCTGGCAGTAGGTGGTCAACACGCTGCGCGCGCGGTTGGGGTTGCGCAGCTGGAAGTCGGGGTGCAACATCAGCTGGCGCACGGTGGGCAGCACGTTGCCGTTGCGATCGGGTGCGCCGGCCTGCAGGGCAAACCACTTGTCCAGCGCCAGCGCCTCGTCCTTGAACAAGGCATGGAAACGCTGCAACGCGGGCTTGGCCAACTCATGGCCGCTGACCACCAGGGCCGACAGCGCGTTGAAGCGGTCGGTCATGTTGCCGGCGTCCTTGAATCGCTGGTAGGCCTTGCCTGGCCACACCGCGTCGCTGCTGTCGGCGGCGGCCAGGCACAGGTGGGTGAGGGCCAGGCCGGCCAGTGCCCGCCGGCCGGCGCTGGTGCTGTCGGGCGAGTAGGCGCCGTTGGCCTCAAAGGTCTCGAAGGCCCAGGCCCAGTCGTCGAACAGCTGGCGCGCCATCTGGGCGCGCATGGCTTCGCGCACGGCATGCACACGCTGCGGGTCCACCTCGCTCAACTGCTCAGCGATGTAGGTTTCGGCCGGCAGGGTCAGCACCAGGTCTTTGAAGGCGGCGTCCAGCTCCGGGTGGCGCAGCACCGCGCGCATGGCGCTGATGAAGGCAGGGTTGAGCGGCTCTGTGGGCACGGGGCCGGGCTCGGTGATGGCCTTGAGCGCGCGGCGCAAGGCCAGGCGCTGTGCGGCTTCCCAGCGGTTGAAGGCGTCCGTGTCGTGCGCCAGCAGCACCAGCAATTCGGCGTCGGTGTAGGCATAGTCCAGCACCACCGGCGCGCTGAAACCGCGAAGCAGCGAAGGCACGGGTTCGGCGTCCACATTGATGAAGGTCAGCGTTTCGCTGGCCTCGGTTAACACGAAGCTGCGTGTGCCAGATTCGGCGTTGTGCCAGTGCGCCAGTTGCAGCGGCAGCTCACGGCCGTCGTGGCTCAGCAGGCCCAGGTTGACCGGGATCACAAAGGGTTCTTTGTGGTCCTGGCCGGGCGTGGCGGGGCAGCTTTGCGAGAGTGTCAACGTGTAGGTTCGGTCGGCGGCGTTGTAAACGCCTTCGGCCTTCACGCGCGGCGTGCCGGCCTGGGCGTACCAACGCTTGAACTGGGGCAGCACACGCGCCAGTTCGCTGCCGGGGTTGGCGTCGGCCACGGCCTGGGCGAAGTCGTCGCAGGTCACGGCCTGGCCATCGAAGCGTTCAAAGTACAGCTTCATGCCGCGCGCAAAACCTTCGCGGCCCACCAGGGTCATCATCATGCGGACGACTTCGGCGCCCTTTTCGTAGATGGTGACGGTGTAGAAGTTGTTGATCTCGGCGTAGCTGTCGGGCCGCACCGGGTGGGCCATGGGGCCGGCGTCTTCAGGGAACTGGGCGGTGCGCAGCACGCGCACGTCCTCGATGCGTTTGACCGCGCGCGCCGAGGGGCTGGGGCACAGGTCCATGCTGAATTCCTGATCGCGGAAGACCGTCAGGCCTTCTTTCAGGCTCAGCTGAAACCAGTCGCGGCAGGTGATGCGGTTGCCGGTCCAGTTGTGGAAGTACTCGTGGCCGACCACGCTCTCGATGTTGGCGTAGTCGGTGTCGGTGGCCGTGGCGGGGTTGGCCAGCACATACTTGGTGTTGAAGATGTTCAGGCCCTTGTTCTCCATCGCGCCCATGTTGAAGTCGCTGGTGGCGACGATCATGAAGCGCTCCAGATCAAGCGGCAGGCCAAAGCGGGCCTCGTCCCACACCACCGAGGCCATCAGCGAGTTCATCGCGTGTTCGGTCTTGTCCAGATCGCCCGGGCGCACGTAGACCTGCAGCAGGTGTTCGGTGCCGCCGCGCGAAACGATCTTCTGCTCGCGGTGCACCAGCTTGACGGCCACCAGCGCAAACAGGTAGCAGGGTTTTTTGTGTGGGTCCACCCATTTGGCAAAGTGGCGGCCATCGTCAAGGTCGCCACTCTCCACCAGATTGCCGTTGGACAGCAGCACCGGGTAGAGCGCCTTGTCGGCGCGCAGGGTGACGGTGTAGGCCGACATCACGTCGGGCCGGTCCAGAAAGTAGGTGATGCGGCGAAAGCCCTCGGCCTCGCACTGCGTGAAGAAGGTGCCCTGGCTCACGTACAGGCCCATGAGCTGGGTGTTTTTTGCCGGGTTGCAGGTGGTGAAGATTTCGAGGTCGATGGGGTCCGTGCCTTCGGGCAGGTTCTCCAGCACCAGCTGGCCGCCGTCCATCTTGAACGAGCAACCGCCGCCGTTGACCATCACCCGCGCCAGGTTCAGGTCCTCGCCGTCCAGGCGCAGCGGCTGGGCCGGCACCTCGGTGTTGCGGCGCAGGCGCATGCGGTTGAGCACGCGCGTCTTGGCCGGGTCGAGGTCGAAGCTCAGGTCAACGCTGTCGATCCAGAACGCCGGGGCGGCGTAGTCCTCACGGCGCACCACGGTGGTGGGGCCTTCACGCAGAGAAGTCATGTTCAGACGCCTTGTTTCAGGGATGCTTCGATGAAGGGATCGAGGTCGCCATCGAGGACCTTTTGCGTCGCGGAAATTTCCACGTTGGTGCGCAGGTCCTTGATGCGGCTGTTGTCCAGCACGTAGGAGCGGATCTGGTGGCCCCAGCCGACGTCGGTCTTGGTGTCTTCCAGCTTCTGCTGTTCTTCCTGCTGCTTGCGCAGCTCGTGGTCGTACAGGCGCGAGCGCAGGCGCTGCCAGGCCACGTCGCGGTTGCTGTGCTGGCTGCGG
>JAUYSB010000234.1 GCA_030696525.1 Hydrogenophaga sp.
CTCAAAAGTGGGAGGCCACCATACCCGTTTACAAAGCGAACAGGAAAGTCAATGAAATCAACGGTCTACCCAGACCACCCCCGCGCCAGTGCTAGCTTTGCGTACCGTCACTTATTGCACTGAAAACGAGGAGACCCCGAGAGAAACTGCCCCAGCCGCTCACTCTTGGGCGCACTCAGCACCTGGCGCGGGTGGCCTTGTTCCTCGATGCGGCCCTGGTGCAAAAAGATGAGGTGGTTGGAGACCTCGCGGGCAAAGCCCATTTCGTGCGTCACCACCACCATGGTGCGGCCTTGTTCGGCCAGCACCTGCATCACGCGCAGCACCTCGCTCACCAGCTCGGGGTCCAGCGCGCTGGTGGGTTCGTCGAACAGCATCACCTCGGGCTCCACCGCCAGCGCGCGCGCAATGGCCACGCGCTGCTGTTGGCCGCCGCTCATGTGGGCGGGGTAGCGGTCGTCCACGTTTTTCAGGCCCACCAGGTCGAGGTATTTGCGCGCGGTGGCCACGGCCTGCTCGCGCGGCACACCCAGCACGTGCACCGGCACCTCGATGATGTTTTGTAGCACCGTCATGTGGGCCCAGAGGTTGAAGTGCTGGAACACCATGGACAGCCGGGTGCGCAGGCGCTGCAGCTGGGCGGGGTCGGCGGCGTGGAGTTCGCCGTTTTTGGCGGGCTTGAGTTTCAGTTCTTCCCCGGCCACGACGATGCGGCCTTGCTGGGGTTTTTCCAGCAGGTTGATGCAACGCAGAAAGGTGCTTTTGCCCGAGCCGGAGCTGCCGATGATGCTGATCACATCGCCCGCGTGGGCCTGCAGCGAGACGCCCTTGAGCACCTCGTGGCCACCGTAGCTTTTGTGGATGTCGTCAACCTGGAGTTTGAGGGTCTTGTCGTTCATGGGGAAGGTGTTCCAACCGTCTCAATTGCCCAGCAGGTTGCCGGTTCTGAAAGGCACGCTGCCGGCGATCTTGCCGATTTCCAGGCCTGCCTGGATGTAGCGGTGGTTGATGCGGGCGTAAAACACGCCGGCCGTGCCGGCGCGCACGGTGTGCACCGTGCCCAGGGTGGGGTCGATGATCTCGGCCACCGCGTCGCCGGTGGCCAGGCGCTGGCCCACGTCGGCCAGGTACACCAGCACGCCAGGGCAGGGCGCGCGCAGGGTTTCGGAGCCGGCCAGTGGCGTGGCCTCACAACGTGCGGGGGGCAGGGCGGGGGCCGGCCCGGCCACCGCGCCCAAGTGTTGCAGGTAGGCCCACAGCGCAGCGGCGTCCTGTTGCGCAAGCGGGTGGGTCACGTCGGCCTCACCGCGCAATTCCACGGTGGTGCTGGCGCAGCCCATGGGCAGGGGCACGTCCTGGCCGGCCGAGCGCAGCAGGCCCGGCAATTGCGACCACAAACCCGAGAGCTGTTCGTCGAATGGGCCGCCGTTGCCGATGTCGTCGGCCAGCAGCACCGCCTCAGACCCCAGGTAGCGCGACAGCGGCTCCAGCGCCGGCCAGCACGCGCGTTCGGTGTAGAAGTGCATAACGGCCTCGCAATCGCAGTGCAAGTCGATCACCACGTCGGCGTCGAAGGCCAGCGACACCAGGGTGTGGCGCAGGCCTTGCAGTTCGGTCTGGGGGCGCTGCTCGGCCAGCCAGGCCGCAACGGCCTGGCGCACGCGCGCCACGTTGGCCGCGCCATCCTGTGTCAGACGCCCGCTCACGCGCTCAAAGGCCGCCTGGGCCAGATCGGGGTAGTGGCGGTTGAAGTTTTCCGAGCTGCTGAACTCGAAACGGCCCATGGGTTTGTGGTCCAGGCGCTGGGCCAGACCCAGGGGGTTGGCCACCGGCACCAGCACCACCTCGCCTTGTATCTGGCCAGCGGCTTCGGCCGCTTGCAGCTGTTGGCGCAGGTGATGGGCCACCAGCATGCCGGGCAGTTCTTCGGCGTGCAGGCTGGCTTGCAGGTAGACCTTGGGGGCCGCGCCCGGCGTGCCAAAGTGGAGGCTGGTGACGGTGGTCTGGCGGCCCAGGCTGGCGGCCGGCAGCGGGTGGTGTCGGATGTCCATGGTGTCAGTGCTGGCGTGGTGCCAGGTGGGCCAGGTAGCGCTTCTCGGCCAGCTTGAAAGCGCCCACCAGCACAAAGGTGATGCTGAGGTAGATGCCGGCGGCGAACAGGTAGGCCTCGAAGGGCAGGTAGAAGTCGGAATAGACGCGGCTGGCGGCGGCGGTCACGTCCATCATGGCCGGCACGGTGCTGGCCAGGCTGGTGCTGTGCAGCATCATCACCACCTCGTTGCTGTAGGCGGGCAGGGTGCGGCGGATGGCGCTGGGCAGCACCACGCGGCGCAGCGCCTGCCAGCGGCTCATGCCCATGGCCTGGGCGGCTTCGATTTCGCCCGCGCTGGTCTCGCGCATGGCACCGGCCAGCATCTCGGCCGTGTAGCCGGCGGTGTTGAGGCTGAAGGCCAGCAGGGCGCAGAAGAAGGGCTCCTTGAAATGGGTCCAGGGCCACACATCGTCCCAGCGGGTCTGGATCCACTCCAGCTGTGCCAGGCCGTAATAGATCAGATAGACCTGGATCAGCAGCGGCGTGCCGCGTATGCAGTAGGTGTAGGCCCCCACCAGCCAGCGCACGGGCGCCGGGCCGTTGGTCAGCGCCAGCGCAAACACCAGGGCCAGCACAGCACCCACGGCCAGCGACGAGCCCAGCAGCCACAGCGTGGTGACCACCCCCTCGCCGTACAGCGCCAGGTTGGCCGGCTCAAAAATCACGGCCCAGTTCATGAGCTGGTGCTCCGCTTGACGCCCAGGCTGTAGCGGGCGTTGATGCGCTTGAGCACCCAAAGAGAGGCCGAGGTGTAGACGAGGAACAAGGCGGCCGCGAACAGGAAAAACGCGAACGGCTCGCGCGTGGCGGCGCTGGCCTGTTTGGACAGATAGGTCATTTCCTGCAGCCCGATCAGGCTCACCAACGCGGTGGCCTTGATCAGCACCAGCCAGTTGTTGGTGAAGCCGGGCAGGGCGTAGCGCACCATCTGTGGCAGGGTGATGCGCACAAAGGTTTGTGTGGGGCCCATGCCAAAGGCCCAGGCCGCTTCCATCTGCCCTTTGGGGATGGACAGGATGGCGCCTCGGAAGGTTTCGGTCATGTAGGCGCCGTAGATGAAACCGATGGTGAGTACGCCGGCCACGAAGGGGTTGATGTCGATGGACTCGCTGCTGCCCATGGCTTCAAGCAGGTTGTTCAGGCCGATGGTGCCGCCATAAAACACCAGCAGCATCAGCACCAGCTCGGGCACACCACGCACCAGGGTGGTGTAGACGGTGGCCAGCGCCACCAGCGGCGGGCGCCCGGAGAGCTTGGCCACCGCGCCCAGCAGGCCCAGCACGATGGACACCAGCAGGGCAGCCAAGGACACGCCCACCGTGAGCGCGGCGCCCTGCAGGATGGAGAGGTAGTAGTCGCTCAAGAGGGTGTCCGTTGGGGTGTCGGTTGCGTGGTCACGGTGCAATCAAACAGCACGGGGCGCGAATGCGCCCCGGTGGTGGGTGGCGTCAGCCGTGGCGCCCCATCAGTTGCCGTAGGGGTCGAAGCTGAAGTACTTCTTGCTGATGGTGGCGTAACGCGCGTCGCCACGGATGGCCTTGATGGCGGCGTTCACGTCGGCCTTGAGCTTGTCCTGGCCCTTGCGCATGGCCACACCCACGCCGTAGCCGAAGTACTTCACGTCGTACAGGTCGGCGCCCACAAAGCCGTAGCCCTTGCCTTCGGGCTTGCTCAGGAAGCCGCCATTGACTTCCACCTTGTCGGCCACGGTGCCGTCCAGGCGGCCGGCCTTGATGTCGAGGTAGACCTGGTCTTGTGCCTCGTAGGGCACCACGGTCACACCGGCGGGTTTGAGGTCGCCCATGGCGAATTTCTCTTGGGTGCTGCCCTTGAGCACGCCGATCTTCTTGCCCTTGAGCGAGGCCGCGCCGGTGAACGGCGTGCCTTCCTTGACCACGATGCCGCTGGGCGTCTTGTAGTACTTGTCGCTGAAGTCCACGACCTTCTTGCGGTCGTCGGTGATGGACATGGAGCTGATGATGACGTCGTACTTGCGCGCCTGCAGGCCGGGGATCATGCTGTCCCACACCTGCTCCACAAACACACACTTGCGCTTGATCTGGTCGCAAATGGCCTGGGCGATGTCGACGTCAAAACCGGTGGGCTTGCCGTCGGCGGTCTTGTAGGTGAAGGGTTCGTAGGTCGGGTCGATGGCGACCTTGAGGTCCTGGGCCGACACGGTGGCGGCAACGGCGATGAGGCCCACAGACAGAAGCAGCTTTTTCATGAAAATCCTGAATGAAGTTGAACGGGTGGCAGCAGAACGTTGCAACCCCGTTGGACAGGCTGCTTATTCTAGAGGTGGCGTCTGAGCGAAGTGGCGCCCAGTGCTTGGTGTTTTCCAGGGTCCAATGTGAATCTTGGTTTATTGATATTCCACGATGTATATTATGTTAAATAATAAAGCCACAACCAAAATCCGCATCACCCCCGGCGACAATGTCGCATGAGCACAGACCGCCCCATCCCCGCAGCGCACGCATCCGAAGAACAGCCACGCAACCCGCTGCACGGCGTGACACTGGAGGCCATTGTGACGGCGCTGGAGGCTCAGTACGGTTGGGATGGCCTGGCGCAGCGCATACCCGTGCGCTGCTTTGCGAGTGAGCCAAGTGTTTCGTCGAGCTTGAAATTTCTGCGCCGCACGCCGTGGGCGCGTGAAAAAGTCGAAGGCCTGTACCTGTTCATGCTGCGCGAGCAGCGCAGATCACAAACGCGCCGCTGACACCCAAAACCTCACCAGCGACCCTTTGGGGCGCTGCCGCGAATGTGCTGCGCAATGCGGTCAGCCTCTGCCGGGCGGCCTGCGCGGTGGGCAAAGCCGAGTGCGGTCAATCCCTGCTCGTTCTTCAGTGTCGCGTCAGCGCCGGCGTCGAGCAGCTGTGCCACCACCTGGCGGTTGCCATACATCGCCGCGAGCATCAAGGGCGTGGAACCATTGGGCGAGGCCGCATCGATGTAGGCGTGGTGATCCAGCATCAGCTTCACCAGCGCCGGCGCGCCTTCGCCTGGGTGTGTGGCCGCGTAATGCAAAGGGGTCCAGCCCGTCTTGTTGACGTGCGCCTTGCGCTTTATCAGCGCCTCGCACTGCGCCAGCCGACCCTTGAGCGCGGCGATCATCAGCGGGCTTTCGTCCTTGGCGTTGCGGGCTTCCACGTCCACATCGGGACGGGTCAGCAAAAAATCCACCACCTTCAATGCGTCCAGCCTCAAGGCAATGACCAGCGGCGGTTCCAGCAGCTCGTTGCGTGTATTGAGATCAAAACCGCGGTTGGCCAGCGCCTGCAGGGTTTGTGGGTTGTCGGCGGCGATGGCGCGGAAAAAGTCCTCAAACGAGCTGGCATGCGCGCCAGACGAAGCAGCCCATAGGCCACTGGCGAGCAGCGAAAGACAGGCTCTCCGGGTGGGTGCAGATGGCGCCTCAGCAACAAAAAGGCCCCGCTTCCGGGGCCCTTTGTTGTTGCCTGGCAAACGGCAGCAAGGGTTCATCGCCCTACTCTATCAGTCTTCGACAAAAGCCTCTTCGCGCTTCTTCTTGATCGAGGGACTGAGCACCACCACCAGCAGCAGCACGGCTGCTGCCAGCAAGGACGCCGACAACGGACGGGTGACGAACACCGACCAGTCGCCGCGCGACAGCAGCAGGCTGCGGCGCAGGTTTTCTTCCATCATGGGGCCCAGGATCAAGCCCAGCAGCAGCGGCGCGGGTTCACAGCCGAGCTTGATGAACATGTAGCCCACGAAGCCGAACATGGCCACCATCCAGATGTCGAAGGTGTTGTTGTTGGTGGAGTACACGCCGATGGCGCAGAACAGCACGATGGCCGGGAACAGCCAGCGGTAGGGCACGGTCAGCAGCTTGATCCAGATGCCGATCAGCGGCAGATTCAGGATCACCAGCATGGCGTTGCCGATCCACATCGACGCGATCAGGCCCCAGAACAGCTCGGGGTTGCTGGTCATCACCTGCGGGCCGGGCTGGATGTTGTGGATGGTCATGGCACCCACCATCAGCGCCATCACCGCGTTGGGCGGGATGCCCAGCGTCAGCAGCGGGATGAAGGAGGTTTGCGAACCGGCGTTGTTGGCGGCTTCAGGCGCGGCCACACCGCGGATGTTGCCCTGGCCAAAGGGCACTTCGCCCGGGCGCAGCTTGGTTTTCTTTTCTATGGTGTAGGCGGCAAAAGCCGACAACAGCGCGCCGCCGCCTGGCAGGATGCCGAGTGCGGAACCCAGCGCGGTGCCACGCAGCACCGCAGGCACCATGTTGCGGAAGTCTTCGGCGGTGGGCATGATGCCGGTCACCTTGCCGGTGAAGACTTCGCGCTTCTCTTCGGGGTGCGAGAGGTTGCTGATGATTTCGCCGTAACCGAACACGCCCATGGCGATGACGATGAAGCTGATGCCATCGGTCAGTTCAGGGATGCCGAAGCTGTAACGTGCCACACCCGAGTTCACGTCGGTGCCCACCAGGCCCAGCAGCAGGCCCAGGATGATCATGGCCACGGCCTTGAGCAGGGAACCCGAGGCCAGCACCACGGCACCGATCAGGCCCAGCACCATCAGCGAGAAATACTCCGCAGGGCCGAACTTGAAGGCCACTTCGGTGAGCGGCGGCGCGAACGCCGCGAGGATCAGCGTGCCCACGCAACCGGCAAAAAACGAGCCCAGGCCTGCAGCGGCGAGCGCAGGACCCGCCCTGCCCGTGCGCGCCATCTGGTAGCCGTCGATCACGGTCACCACCGAAGACGATTCGCCTGGCAGGTTGACCAGAATGGCGGTGGTGGAGCCGCCGTACTGCGCGCCGTAGTAGATACCGGCCAGCATGATGAGCGCCGCCACGGGCGGCAGCGCGTAGGTGGCGGGCAGCAGCATGGCGATGGTGGCGACCGGGCCGATGCCAGGCAACACGCCAATCAGGGTCCCCAGCAGACAGCCGATGAAGGCGTACAGCAGGTTCTGCAGAGTGAACGCAACGCTGAAACCCAGCGAGAGGTTGTTGATCAGATCCATGTGTGGTCTCTTCTGTCGTTGTTCTGATGTTTCAGCCGACCAGGAAGGACGGCCACACAGGGAATTGCAGGTTCAGCAGCTTGATGAAGGCGAAGTAGCTGCCCACGGCCAGCAAGGTCGCGAGGACGATCTGCTCTTTGAACGGCACCTTGGGGCCCGCCATGCTGGCAATGAACACCAGCGCGTAGATGGCAACGATCAGACCGAAAGAAGGAAAGCCGATGGAGGGAAGACCACCCAGCATCAGACCGAAAACAAGGTTGGCACCCAGGACAAAAAAGAGCGGCTTCCAGGCCCACTTGCCGATCAGGTCGCCGTCAGGCGCCTTGGAGCTGAAGGACTGCAGCGAGATGATGGCGCCGAGGATGGCCAGCAGAATGCCGAGGATCAGCGGAAAGTAGCCCGGGCCCATGCGCGAGGCCTGGCCGATTGTGTAGTTGGTGGCCCCCACCGCAAACCCCACGCCGACGGCTGCGAACATCAGCCCGGAAAAGAAGTCCTTTTGACTTTTTATCAGCACACGCGTCTCCTGCATTGAATGAACCCGTGGATTTTGCGGTCCTTTACCTGAGGTTCGCATGTGGATTTCACCTATCCAGGGAAAGATTTACCCCGCTTCAGCCCACCACCTGATCGAAAAGCGACAGGAAATTGGCCGTGGTCGCTTCCGCGACCGCCTCCACGCTCATGCCCTTGAGCTCAGCGACCTGTTTGGCGACCCAGGGCACATAGGCCGGTGAATTGGTTTTGCCCCGGTAGGGCACAGGCGCCAGATAAGGGCTGTCGGTCTCGATCAGCAAGCGGTCCATGGGCACAAAATCCACCACCGCGCGCAGGTCGGCCGCGCTCTTGAAGGTGATGATGCCGGAGAAGGAAATGTAGAAACCCAGGTCGAGTGCGGCACGCGCCACCTCGGCCGTTTCGGTGAAGCAGTGGAACACACCGCGTGCCGCGTCGGGCGCACCGGTGCCACCGGCTTCTCGCAGGATGGCCAGCGTGTCGTCGCTGGCGCTGCGGGTGTGGATCACCAGCGGCAGGCCGGTCTGGCGCGCGGCCTCGATGTGGATGCGGTAGCGCTCGCGTTGCCAGGCCATGTCGGCCACGCTGCGGCCATTGAGGCGGTAGTAGTCGAGCCCGGTTTCGCCAATGCCCACCACACGCGGCAGGGCGGCGCGCTGCAACAGGTCATCCAGCGTGGGTTCGCGCACATCTTCGTTGTCGGGGTGCACACCCACGGTGGCCCACAGGTGCGGGTGGGTGGTCGCCAGCGCGTGCACGTCGTCGAACTCTTCCAGCGTGGTGCAGATGCACAGGGCGCGCGTGACCTGGGCCTCGCGCATGGCCGCAAGCACCTCGGGCATCTGGTCCTTGAAGTCGGGGAAATTGAGGTGGCAGTGGGAGTCGGTGAACATGGCGGGCTGGCACACCGGGCGCTGTGGCCCGGCTGTGCCGGTTCAAACGGTTTGGGTCGGGCGGTCCGAGCCGAGGTGGGCGCCGAGGATTTCCTCGATGCGCTTCTTGAGCTGCGCGGACTTCTCGTCATTGGGGAAACGGATGCCAATGCCCTGGGTGCGGGCCCCGGTGGCGTGTGGCGGCGTGATCCAGGCCACCTTGCCGGCGATGGGGTAGCGGTGCGCGTCCTCGGGCAGGGTCAGCAGCACGTAGACGTCCTGGCCCAGCCGGTAGCTTTTGGACGACGGCACAAAAATGCCGCCTTCGGTGAACATGGGGATGTAGGCCGCGTACAGCGCGCCTTTCTCCTTGATCGAGAGCTGGATGACGGTGGGCCGCACAAAAGGCGTCTCGCCCGTGCTGTCGGCGCCATCGGCCCCAACACCCGCTCCGCCCGCTGGCGGCTGGGCGCCGGGCGTGTTCAGGGGCAGGTCGGGCGCGTTCATGGAGGCCGAGTTTAAGCCTTGGCCAGCACTTGTCGCGCACGCGCGGCCCAGGCCTCCAGCATCAAGGGGCCTTGGAACGGGTGCTCCACGCTGCGCGCGCTCTGGGCAAGCTCGCGGGACCAGCCGGCCAGCGCGCCCATGCCCGGCGCGCGAGGCAGGTGTGCGGCGTCAAAAAAGCGCGGCGTGCCGCCTGCGGCCACGGCCATCAGGTCGTGGCACAGCTTCTGCTGCACCTCCAGCTGGCGCGCAGGGCCCCAGTCGGCCATGGCGGCAAATTCACCCTTGGCCATTGCCTGTGGCAGCCGCCGCCAGGTGTCTGCCGCCAGGCCGGCCTGCGCCCAGGCCAGTGCGTCGTCGGGGCGGCCGCCGGCGGCGTTGAGCCACACCTGCGCGCTGGCGGCGTCAGTGCCGCTGGTGCTTTGCAGCCAGGCCAGCGCCTGCGCGGCGTCGGGCCACACCAGCGCGTGGCTCTGGCAGCGGCTGCGTATGGTGGGCAGCAACTGGTGGGCCGCCTCGGTGGCCAGGATGAAACGCACCGCCCCCACCGGCTCCTCCAGCGTCTTGAGCAAGGTGTTGGCGGCTTCCATGTTCATGCGCTCGGCCGGGTAGATCAACACCACCTTGGTGGTGCCGCGCGAACGCGTGAACTGGGTGAAGGCCACCGCCTGGCGCGCGGCCTCCACACGGATCAAGCGGCTGGCCTTGATCTCTTTTTTGTCGATCTTGTCCTGTGTCTTTTCGTCCAGCGGCCAGCCCAGTTCCATGGACAAGGTCTCGGGCATCAGCACACACAGGTCGGCATGGGTGCGCACGGTGATGGCGTGGCAGCTCTCGCACTGGCCGCAGGCGCCCTGCGCCGTGGCGTGTTCACACAGCCAGGCAGCGGCCAGCGCCAGCGCCAGCGGGTATTGCCCCAGGCCGGAGGGTCCGGTCAGCAGCAGTGCGTGGCCGCGCTGTTGCAGCAGGGCTTGCAACTGGGCCTGTTGCCAGGGGGGCAAAACGGTGGCGCTCATGCCCTGCCCTCGCGCCACCAGGGCCGGGTTCGGCAGGCGGCGAACACGGCTTCGCGCACCGCCTCCAGCGTGCCTTGGGCTTCGATGCGGGCAAAGCGGGCCGGATCGCCGGCCATGCGGGCGGCATAACCTGCCGCCACGCGGCGGAAAAAGTCCACCGGCTGTGACTCGAACTTGTCGGGCACACGGGCGCCGGCCAGGCGTTCCGCCGCGATGGCCGGATCGAGGTCGAACCAGAGCGTGAGGTCGGGCTGGCGCAAGCGGCCCTCGGGCGTGGTCTGCACCCATTGCTCCAGCGTGCGCAAGGTGGCCAGATCGAAGCCCCGGCCGTGGCCCTGGTAGGCGAAGGTGGCGTCGGTGAAGCGGTCGCACAACACCACCTCGCCGCGCCCGAGCGCCGGTTCGATGATCTGCTGCAGGTGGTCGCGCCGGCCGGCAAACATCAGCAGTGCCTCGCACAGTGGGTCCATGGCTTCGTGCAGCAGCAGCGCGCGCAGTTGTTCGGCCAGCGGCGTGCCGCCGGGTTCGCGGGTGAGCAGCACCGAGTGACCCTGTGCACGCAGCGCGGCGGCCAGCGCGTCGATGTGGGTCGATTTGCCGGCACCGTCTATGCCTTCGAAGCTGATGAAAATTCCGTTGGATGGCATGGGGTGTTCAGCGCTGCAATATGAACTTGCGCACGGCTTGGTTGTGTTCGTCGAGTGTGGCGCTGAACTGGCTGCTGCCGTCGCCCCGGGCCACAAAATACAGCGCCTGGCTGGTGGCGGGCTGCACGGCCGCCAGCAATGCCGCCTTGCCGGGCATGGCAATCGGCGTGGGCGGCAGGCCGGCGCGGGTGTAGCTGTTGTAGGGTGTGTCGGCCAGCAGGTCGCGTTTGCGCAGGTTGCCGTCAAAGCGCTCACCCAGGCCATAGATCACGGTCGGGTCGGTTTGCAAGCGCATGCCGATGCGCAGGCGGTTGACGAACACGGCGGCCACCTGGGTGCGGTCGGCCGCCTGGCCGGTTTCCTTTTCGATGATGCTGGCCAGAACCAGCGCCTCGTCGGCGTTCTTGATCGGCAGGCCGGGTTGGCGCTGCGCCCAGGCGGCGTCGAGTTGCTGCTGCATGGCCTGTGCGGCCTGGCGCAGCACACCTGAGGCGGGCGAACGTTTGGCGTAGCGGTAGGTGTCGGGGAAAAAGCGCCCTTCGGGGTGGCGCCCCGCGTAACCCAGCTGCGCCATGAGTTGGGCCGGCGACGGGTTGCCGATGTCGTCCGCCAGATGCTCGGCCGAGCGCAGCGCCGCCAGCACCTGGCGAAAGGTCCAGCCCTCCACCAGCGTCACCTGCCGCAGCGCCTGTTCGCCGCGCACCAGCTTGTCGAGCACACTCTGCGGTGTGGCGCCGGCTTCCAGCTCGTAGCTGCCTGCCTTGATGCGGCGCGCCTCGCCCGAGGCGCGAAACCCGAGGTGCAGCAGCCAGGCGGGCGTGTCCACGCCCGCGGCCACCAGCGCCTCGGCCACCCCGCGCGCCGAGGCGCCTGCAGGCACGGTCACATCGAGCACGGATTGCCCAGGTGGTGGGCGCAAGGGCAAGGGCCGCTGCCACCACCAGGCGCCAGCGGCGGCGGCCAAGGCACCCGCCACCAGGCCCACCAGCAGCAGCCATTTCAACACTCTGAGCACGGTCCTTGCGCCTTTGGGAAAATAGTCCAACCCAAATCATATAAGAGGCCCCCTGCATGACCACCGACAGTCCCGCTCTTGCTCCTTTTGACGCCAGCACCCTGCAAGGGGCTGTGCGCCTGCCGCACCTGGGTGTGATCCGGGTGGTGGGGGAGGACGCGGCCTCGTTCCTGCACGGGCAACTGACCCAGGATTTCGCGCTGATGGGCCTGTCGCAAGCGCGCCTGGCCGCGTTCTGTTCGGCCAAGGGCCGGATGATGGCCAGCTTCGTGGGCATCAAACGCAGCCACCAGGACATCTGGCTGGTCTGCGCACAAGACCTGCTGGCCCCCACGCTCAAGCGCCTGTCCATGTTCGTGCTGCGCGCCAAGGCCAAACTCAGCGACGCCAGCGCCGAGGTGGCCGTGTACGGCCTGGTGGGCGACGGCCAGGGCTGGCCGTCGCCCGCATGGACCAAGGCCGACCAGGGCGAGGTCTCGCTGGTGCGCCTGCCGCAGGCTGAGGGCCGCGCACGCGCCTTGTGGCTGGCGCCGGCCAGTGCCGTGCCCGACCTGCCCGAACTGGACCTCGCCGCCTGGTGGTGGCTGGACGTGCGCAGCGGCGTGGCCACGGTGAGCGCGCCGGTGGTGGAGGCCTTTGTGCCCCAGATGCTGAACTACGAATCGGTGGACGGCGTGAATTTCAAGAAGGGTTGCTACCCGGGCCAGGAGGTGGTCGCGCGCAGCCAGTTCCGGGGCACGCTCAAGCGGCGCGCCTACCTCGTGCACGCCGACGCGCCCCTGGCCGTGGGCGACAACGTGTTTCACGCCAGCGACGCCGAACAGCCCACCGGCACCGTGGTGGCCGCCGCCGCGCACCCGGTGGCGGGTTGTGACGCCATCGTGTCCATGCAGATCGCCTCGGCCGAGGGCGGCGCCTTGACCGCGGGCACGACCGGCGGCCCTGCGCTGACGCTGCTGCCCCTGCCCTACCCGCTGCGCGACGACATCTGAGCCATGTGCCTGATCGCCTTTGCCATTGGCGCCGTGCCGGGCCATCCGCTGCTGATCGCGTCCAACCGCGACGAGCACCTGGCGCGCCCCACCCTGCCCCTGCACGCCTGGCAACTGGACAACGGCACACCCGTGGTGGCCGGGCGCGACCAGCACGCGGGCGGCACCTGGCTGGGCGTCACGCCGCAGGGCCGGGTGGCCATGCTGACCAATGTGCGCGAAGCCGGTGTGCTCAACGCGCCCCAAAGCCGGGGCGAACTGGTCACAGGCTGGTTGCAAGGCACGCAGGGCTGGGGCGACTTTGCCCTTGGGGTGGACGCCGGGCAATACAGCGGCTTCAACCTGGTGCTCGGTGATCTGGTCCGGGGCGAATGGGCCTGGATCACCAACCGCCGCCCGGCCCAGGGCGACACGCAGGCGCTTGAGGCCTTGGGCAGCGTGGTGGGCCGGCCCTTGGCGGCCGGCGTTTACGGATTGTCCAACGCGGCGCTCGACACGCCCTGGCCCAAAACGCAACAGCTCAAGCAGGCCTTGTGGTCGGTGGTGGACCGCAGCAGCAGCACCCTGGCGGCGGACTGGCGCAAGCCGCTGCTGGCTGCACTGCTGGACCGCCAACAAGCCGCCGCCGATGCGCTGCCCAGCACCGGCGCGCCCCGCGTGTGGGAGCAGGCCTTGTCCAGCCCCTTTGTGGACTACGCGGAGCGCCACTACGGCACCCGCAGCAGCCTGCTGGTCTGCGCCTCGGCCGACGAAGTGCAGATGGAGGAGTGGACCCACGAGCGGACCGCCCCCCTGGACGAGACCAGCACAAGCAGCCGCTGGCCGCTGGCCCACAGCACCTACAGGCGCATGTGCATCTCGATGTGCGGGATGCCGGCTTCCTCGAACGGCTCGCCGTTGACGGTGTAGCCCAGGCGCGCGTAAAAGGGTTCGGCGCTGCGCTGGGCGTGCAGCACCACCTCTTTTTCGCCCCGCGTACGCGCCGCGTCCATCAGCGCGTACAACACGTCGCGCCCCACGCCGGCGCCACGCATCACCCTTTTCACCGCCATGCGCCCGACCTTGACCACACCCGGCCGGCCCGCTGCCGCATAGGGCAGGTAGCGGCCGGTGGCCAGGGGCATGCCCAGACGGTTGTAGGCCACGGCGTGCACGGCGTCGGCGTCGGCCGCGTCCCACTCCAGTTCCTTGGGGATTTTCTGTTCTTCCACAAACACCTCGTGGCGCACCTGCGCGGCGTCGTCGCCCAGCTCGGCCCAGGTGCCCACCTTCATCGTCGTCATGGCCTCGCCGGCTTCATAGCCCAGAAAGGACGCGCGCAAGTCGTCGGGCACCGGGCGCGAGGTCTGGCTGATGGGGTCGGCAAACACATAGATGATCTCGGAGGAGATCAGGTGTTTGTCGCCATGGAAGATGGCGCCAATGAACTGGATGGACGAATTGCCGATGCGTTCACAACGCAAGGCCACGTCGATCAGGTCGTCCATCTGGGCCGAGGCGTTGAACTCCACCGTGGCCTTCTTCACATAGAGCTCGCCGCCGAGGCGGGCAAACACCTCCTCCATGGGCAGGGCCAGCGCGCGCCAGTACTCGGTGATGGCCGTGTCGAAGTACATCAGGTAGTGGGCGTTGAAGACGATTTTTTGCATGTCCACCTCGGCCCAGCGCACGCGCAGGCGGTGAAAAAAGCGGAAATCTGATCGTTTCATGGACAATTGCGGGTTGGCTTGAAAGTCCGAATTATGTTGCCCCACCAGCTCGAACTCTTGTCCCCCGCGCGCACCGCCGACATTGGCATCGCAGCCATTCACCACGGCGCCGACGCGGTCTACATTGGCGGCCCGTCGTTTGGGGCGCGCACCAGCGCCGACAACTCGGTACAGGACATCGCCCGTCTGGTGAAGGAAGCGCACCGCTTTCGCAGCCGCATTTTTGTCACCGTCAACACCATCCTGCGCGACGACGAGCTGGAGCCGGCGCGCCAGCTGATCGGCCAGCTGTACGACGCGGGCGTGGACGCACTCATCATCCAGGACATGGGCCTGCTGGAGCTGGACCTGCCGCCCATACAGCTGCACGCCAGCACCCAGACCGACATCCGCACGCCCGAAAAGGCGCGATTCCTGCAAGACGCCGGCCTGAGCCAGCTGGTGCTGGCGCGTGAACTCACGCTGCAGCAGATCGCCGCGGTGCGTGCCGCCACCGACCCCGCCCGCAGCACCATCGAATTTTTCATCCACGGCGCGCTGTGTGTGGCCTACAGCGGCCAGGGTTTCATCAGCCACGCCCACACCGGGCGCAGCGCCAACCGGGGCGACTGCTCGCAGGCCTGCCGCCTGCCCTACGAGGTCAAGGACAGCCAGGGCCGCATCGTGGCGCACGAAAAACACGTGCTCTCGATGAAGGACAACAACCAGAGCGACAACCTGCGCGCACTGATCGATGCCGGCGTGCGCAGCTTCAAGATCGAGGGCCGCTACAAGGACCTCGCCTATGTGAAGAACATCACCGCCCACTACCGCACCCTGTTCGACGCCATTCTGGAAGAG
>JAUYSB010000256.1 GCA_030696525.1 Hydrogenophaga sp.
TCGCGGTATAATGTCGGGTTATCTGCACTGGCACAAGATGAATGGGCCCGCATCCGCTTCCCGCCCAGAACGCCGACACTGGGCCACCACCGCCACGCCAACGGTGGCCTGCCCCAAGCGCAGCGTTGAGACCTGTTTCGCTCAACGTCACCAGACATCCCCACGGAACAAGCACTGAAGGAGCCACATGGCCAAGGAAGAACACATCGAAATGAGCGGCAAGGTCACCGAAGTCCTGCCCGACACCCGTTTTCGCGTCACGCTGGACAACGGCCACGAGCTGATCGCCTACTCGGCCGGCCGCATGAAAAAAAACCACATCCGCATCCTCGCGGGTGACAAGGTGTCGCTGGAAATGTCGCCCTACGACCTGACCAAGGGCCGCATCACCTTCCGCCACATCGAAGGCCGCGGTCCTTCGTCGCCCGGCCCGCGCCGCCGCTGATATTTCAAGCGGATTCGCTGCGCACAAAGTTGTGCGCCTGCGGGCTGATGCGTTGCAACTGCGCATCGTCAAAGAAGCTGGCCACCGGCATGTCGGCCAACACCCGCCCCCGCTCCAGATAGACCACCCGGCTGGCCAGGCGCTTGACCTGGCCCAGGTTGTGGCTGGCAAACACCAGTGTCATCGGGCGCTCTGTGCCGCTGACGGCAAACTCCGCAATCAGGGCTTCGACCTCGCGTTTGGCGTGCGGGTCCAGGCTGGCGGTGGGCTCATCGAGCAACAAGGCCTGTGGCTGCCGCGCCCAGGCCCGCGCCAGCGCCAGCCGCTGCTGCTGCCCGCCTGACAACTCCCGGCCCCGTCGCTGCGCCAGGTCGGCCAGCCCGGTGCGCTGCAAAGCCAATTGCGAGCGGGCCTTGGCCTCGCGCCAGGGCGTACCGGCCAGCCACAGCCCCAGTGCCACGTTGTTGCACACGCTGGTGCGCAGCAGAAAGGGGCGCTGGAACAGCATGGCCTGCGCATGGGCCGGCGGCACCCGGGCCACACCCTCGCTGGGCGACAGCAGGCCGTTGAGCAGGCGCAGCAGGCTGCTTTTGCCGCTGCCGTTGGCGCCCACCAGGGCCACGCGCTCGCCTGCCTGGATGCGCAGGTTCACCTCGCGCAGCGCCGGCACCCGGCCCAAGACGACACTGGCGCGTTCAAGTTCAAACAAAGGGGCCATCATGCCGCCCACCCCGTGCCCACATCGGCCGAGGCGGACAGCGGCGCACCCCGCTCGCGCCAGCGCCGCAGCAGCGACACCAGCGCGTTAAGCAGCAGCATCACCGCCAGCAGCACCAGGCCCAGGCCCAGCGCCAGCGGCAGGTCGCCCTTGCTGGTTTCCAGCGCAATCGCGGTGGTCATCACCCGGGTGAAGCCGTCGATGTTGCCGCCCACGATCATCACCGCGCCGACCTCCGAGATCGCACGCCCGAAGGCGGTGATGGCCACGGTCAGCAAGGTGTAGCGCTCGTCCCAGGCCAGCAGCAGGCTGCGCAGCAGGGGCCGCGCACCCAGCGAGGCCAGTTGCTCACCGTGTTGCCGTTCGGCGTCAGCCACCACCTGGCGCACCAGGGCGGTGACCACCGGCAGCACCAGCACGGCCTGCGCCAGCACCATGGCCTTGAAGCTGAACAGCCAGCCCAGCGCACCCAGCGGCCCGGTGCGCGACAGCAGCAAATACACCACCAGACCCACCACCACCGAGGGCACGGCCAGCCAGGTGTTGAGCAGGGTCAGCACCGCCTCGCGGCCGCGAAACCGCGCCGTGCCCAGCCAGGCGCCCAGCCACAGCCCCAGCCAGCCGGCGATCAGGCAGGCGGTGGCGCTGACCGCCAGCGAGCGCCCCACCACCACCCAGAGTGCGGGATCGAAGGACACCACCAGCTGCAGGGCGGTGGTGAGGCTGTCGGCAAAGGTGTTCATCGGTGGGTGGACTGGACAGGCGCGAATGCTAGTCGCAAGCCACTGCGCCGCCCCATCCATGGGCCGAGTTATGCTCAGCGTTTCATACGTTGGCACTGCGGCACACTCGGGCCATGCGAAAAATCGCCCTCAGCTACCAACTCAGCGCCCAACGCGAGCGCGATACCCTGATCCGCAACCAGCTCATGGACCTGCTGCAGGCCGTGCGCAGCGAGGGCTCCATCTCGGCGGCAGCGCGCCAGCTCGGCCTGTCCTACCGCCACGTGTGGGGTTTGCTCAAGGAATGGGAGCTGACGGTAGGCCAGCCCCTGATCATCTGGGAGCGCGGCCAGTCGGCCCAGCTCACGCCGTTTGCCGACAAGCTGCTGTGGACCGAGCGCCTGGCCCAGGCCCGGCTGGCACCGCAGATCGAAGCCCTGCGCGCCGAGCTGGAGCGCACCCTGGCCCTGGCCTTCGACGAAGCCAGCCACGTGCTGAGCCTGTACGCCAGCCACGACGACGCCCTGCCCCTGCTGCAAGAACACGCGGCGGCCGACCGGCTGCACCTGGACATCCGCTTCTGCGGCAGTGTGGACGCCATCCGCGCCCTCAACGAAGGCCGCAGCGTGCTGGCCGGCTTTCATGTGCGGGAACAGCCCGCCGCCGACGGCCTGGCCGCGCAGGCCTACCGCGCGCTGCTGCAGCCGGGCCAGCACAAGCTGATCGGCTTTGCGCGCCGCACCCAGGGCCTGATCGTGGCGCCGGGCAACCCGCTGAAAATCGACAGCCTGCGCCGCGCCGCCCACTGGCGGGCGCGTTTTGTCAACCGCGCACTGGGCACTGGCACCCGGGTGCTGCTGGACGAACTGCTGACTGACGCCGATCTGAAACCGGAGCAACTGAGCGGCTACGAGCGCACCGAACCCTCACACGCCGCCGTGGCCCAGGCCGTGGCCAGCGGCAGCGCCGACGTGGGCTTGGGCACCGAAGCCTCGGCCCACAAGCTGGGCCTGGGTTTTGTACCGCTGGCGCAGGAAAACTACCACCTGGTGTGCCTGAAAAGCGCGCTGGAACAGCCAGCGGTGCGCGCGCTGCGCGAGGTCCTGGCATCGGCCGGCTGGAAGACGCTGCTGGGCGGCGTGCCGGGTTGCGCGCCGCAACACAGCGGCGACGTGCTGTCGCTGCGCGAGGTGCTGCCCTGGTGGGACTTGCCGCCGCGCAAAACCAGGGCTCAGAAAGCCTCTTTTTCGGCTTCCAGGTAGGCCAGGCTCACGTACTTGCCGATGTTGGACTCGAAGCCGTCCATGGTGGCGGCGCGTTTGGCCACGCGTGGGTCCTTGAGCACGGCGGCACGGGCCGCGTCCACGGGCTGTCCGTCCTTGACGGCTTTCAGGCAGGGTTCGTAAATGCCGGCCATGAACTCGCCGTAGTCCTTGAGCAGCGTCTTGCCGGCCTGGCCGTGGCCGGGCACCCAGAGCTGCTCGCCGGCGGCCTTCTGCAGCGCCTCGTAGTACTTGAAGGTGCCCACGTAGGTGCCGTCGTCGATGTTGGCGATGCGGTTGCCCATGGCGATGTCGCCCACATAGGTGAGCTTGTCCTGCACCACCTCCACACACAGGTCGGACGGCGTGTGGGCCGTGCCGTAATGGTGCATGCGCAGCGTCACGTCGCCAAACTGGTAGGTCTTGCCGTGTTCGGTGGCCTGGTTGGGCGCCACCACCTGGGTGCCCAGCGTGGCCTGGTTGGTCCAGCGCTCCATCAGGCTGCGCCAGAGGCTGCCCTCATGGCCCTTGATCTGGGTGATGGTGTGGGGCAGCGCGTAGATGGGCAGTTGCGCACCATAGGCTTCGGCAAAGGCATGGTTGCCCAGCCAGTGATCACCGTGGTAGTGGCTGTTGAACACGGCCACGACCGGTTTGTCGGTCACGGTCTTGATCATGCGTAGGGCCATGCGGCCGATCTGCACCGAGGCGCCGGTGTCCAGCATCACCACCCCGGCCGAGCTGACGACAAAAATGATGGAGGCCATCAGCCCCTGGTTTTCGGCGGTGGGGAAACCGTCCTTGGCGTACACCATCCACACGTGGGGCGAGAGCTGCACCGGCTTGACGTCGGGCACCGGCGGGCCGGCAATGAATTCCTGCACCTGCTGCGCAAACAGCCGCACTTCGGGTGTGGCGGCCAAGCCAGCACCGGCCAGCGCGGAGGCGCCCAGCCAGCGGCGGCGGGTGATGCCCGTGAAAGCCTGAGCCGCCGCCTGTGGATCGATCTTCTGCATGTCTGCCTCCTGGATGCTCGTCGTCAGGCGGAGATTATCGATCAATAAGCAAGCAGCGATAAATAGAGTCAAACCCCTGCCGGGGTTGGGGCTCGCAGCTCAGTGGGCCAGGCGGCGGGCGATGTCGGCCACCAGCTGGCGCGCCAGCGTCAGCTTGCCGGCCTGGGGCAGTTCGCGCGCGCCTTCGGCATCGACCAGCAGCAAGGCGTTGTCGTCCTGGCCAAAGGTGGCCGGGCCGATGTTGCCCACCAGCAGCGGCACACCCTTGCGCTCGCGTTTGGCCTTGGCGTGGTGGGCCAGGTCATGGCTTTCGGCGGCGAAACCCACACAGAACAGCGCACCGCTGCGGGCGCGTTCGCTGGCCGCCACACGGGCCAGGATGTCGGGGTTTTCTTCGAAGGCCAGGGCCGGCACCTGGCCGCTGCCGTCCTTCTTGATCTTCTGGGTGGCGGCGTTGGCCGGGCGCCAGTCGGCCACGGCGGCGGTGGCCACAAACACCGTGGCCTGCGGCACGGCGGCTTCCACCGCCACCAACATCTCGTGGGCCGAGGACACATCGATGCGGCGCACGCCACGCGGCGTGGCCAGCGCCACCGGGCCAGCCACCAACGTGACCTCGGCACCGGCCTCGCGCGCGGCGCGGGCGATGGCAAAACCCATCTTGCCGCTGGACTTGTTGGTGATGCCACGCACCGGGTCGATGGCCTCAAAGGTGGGGCCGGCGCTCACCAACACGTGCTGGCCCACCAGCGTCTTGGGCTGGAAGAAGTGCACCAGGTCGTGCAGCAGCTCCTCGGGCTCCAGCATGCGGCCGTCGCCGGTTTCGCCGCAGGCCTGGTCGCCCTGGCCCACGGCCAGCACGGTGGCGCCGTCGGCACGCACCTGGGCCACATTGCGCTGGGTGGCGGGGTGGGCCCACATCTCGCGGTTCATGGCGGGGGCCAGCAGCAGCGGCACCCGGGCGGTGGGCCGCGCCAGGCACAGCAGGCCCAGCAACTCCTGCGACTGGCCCATGGCCAGTTGGGCGATGAAATCGGCGCTGGCCGGCGCCACCAGAATGGCATCGGCCTCGCGGCTGAGGTTGATGTGGGGCATGGCGTTGGGCTCGCGCGTGTCCCACTGCGAGGTGTGCACGGCCCGCCCCGACAGAGCCTGCATGGTGGTGACGGTGATGAAACGCTCAGCGCCAGCGGTCATGACCACCTGCACCGTGGCGCCGGCCTTGATCAGCTGCCGGCACAGCTCGGCCGATTTGTAACAGGCGATGCCCCCCGAGAGGCCCAGGACGATGTGTTTGCCGGCAAGGTCGTTCATGGGCGGCAATGTATCAGTTCCAGGGCCTTGGAGCACCCGCCCGGGACGCCAGACGCCCCACTTTATAATCTCCATTTCCATCTCCGCGAGCGCGCAGCTCGCCCGAGTCATGACCAAATTTGTGTTCGTCACCGGCGGTGTGGTGTCTTCCCTGGGCAAGGGAATCGCCTCCGCCTCCCTGGCCGCGTTGCTGGAGTCGCGCGGCCTCTCCGTCACCCTCATCAAGCTCGACCCCTACCTCAACGTGGACCCGGGCACGATGTCGCCCTTCCA
>JAUYSB010000025.1 GCA_030696525.1 Hydrogenophaga sp.
GACACCCGCTTCGACTTCGAGGTGGTCATTCCGCAGGTGCGCGAATTTTTCAAAAGCGCCGGCCTGGAGCGCGACATCCCGCTGATCGCGGCCGGCGGCATTTCCAGCCACGAGGACATCGTGCGCCTGCAGGCCCTGGGCGCCAGCGCGGTGCAGCTGGGCACGGCCTTTGCCGTCACCACCGAATGCGACGCCGACCTGGCTTTCAAGCAGGTGCTGGCGCGCGCCAGGCCCGAGGACATGGTCGAATTCGTCAGCGTGGCCGGTTTGCCGGCGCGCGCGGTGCGCACGCCCTGGCTGGACAAATACCTGCGCGTCGAGCCCAAGCTCAAGGCCGTGGCCCACGTGAAGGCGAAATGCAACATGGCCTTCGACTGCCTGGCCCAGTGTGGCCTGCGCGACGGCAAGGCCGACATCGGCCAGTTCTGCATCGACCAGCAGCTGGGCCACGCCCTGGAAGGCGATGCCCAGCGCGGCCTGTTCTTCCGGGGCGCGGGGCGCCTGCCGTTTGGCGACGACATCCGACCAGTGGCCGACCTGCTGCGTTGGCTGCTGGCGGGTGTTCGTGACACCATGGGTGCTGTTCCCGCCACCGGAGCCCCCGCATGAACCGCGACCCCTTGCCTCCCAACCCGGCCCTGCCGCCGCAGGATATCAGCACCGACGTGCTGCGCGAGAAATACCTCAAACACGGCGAGCCCGACGCCGCCGCGCTGTTCGACCGCGTGGCGCGCGCGCTGGCCTCGGTGGAGGCGCCCGACCGGCAGGCCCATTTCGAAGCCCTGTTCCGCCGCAACCTGGAGGCCGGTGCCATCGGCGCCGGGCGCATCATGAGCGCGGCCGGTGCCGGCATACAGGCCACACTGATCAACTGCTTTGTGCAGCCCGTGGGCGACTGCATACAGGGCCGCGACGACGGCGGTTTCCCCGGCATCTACGAGGCCTTGCGAGAAGCCGCCGAGACCATGCGCCGGGGCGGTGGCGTGGGCTACGACTTTTCGCGCATCCGCCCGCGTGGCGCCCGCGTCAAAGGCACGGCCTCCACGGCGTCTGGCCCGTGCAGCTACATCAACGTGTTCGACCAGTCCTGCGCCACCGTGGAAAGCGCCGGCGCGCGGCGCGGCGCGCAGATGGGCGTGCTGCGCATCGACCACCCCGACGTGCTCGAATTCATCACCGCCAAACGCACGCCCGGGCGCTGGAACAACTTCAACGTGTCGGTGGGCGTGAGCGACACCTTCATGGACGCGGTGGCCCAGGACCAGCCTTGGGACCTGGTGCACGCCGCCCACCCCGGCGAGGCCTTGTGCGCCGCCGGTGCCCACCAGCGGGCCGATGGCCTGTGGGTCTACCGCACGCTGCCCGCACGCGAGCTGTGGGACACCATCATGCGTTCGGCCTACGACTTCGCCGAGCCCGGCATCCTGTTCCTCGACCAGATCCAGCGCGACAACAACCTGCGCGCCATCGAGGCCATCACGGCGACGAATCCCTGCGTCACTGCCGACACCTGGGTTCAGACGGGCGAGGGGCCGCGCCAGGTGGCAGAGCTCGTGGGCCAGCCCTTCGAGGCGGTGGTTGACGGCCGGCTCTACCCGGTGGCGAGTCAGGGGTTTTTTGCCACTGGCACCAAGCCTGTGTGGCGCTTGCGCACGCGTGAAGGCCACCACTCGCGGCTGACCGCCGACCACCGCGTGCGGCGTGTGGCCCACAAGACGCGTTACGCCATGGCGCTGGACTGGACGCCGGCCAGTGAATTGCGCCCAGGTGACGAAGTCGTGCTGGGCGACCACCGTGCGCTCGACGGCTGGCCCGGGGCCGGCACCCAGGCGCAGGGCTACCTGCTGGGGATGCTGATCGGTGACGGCACGCTCAAGGCCGACAAGGCGGTGTTGTCGGTCTGGGCGCCGCAACTGCGGGTGGTGGGCGCGGCCGATCAGGCCCATGCGTCGGCGGGCATCGTGGCGGCGGTTGAGGCCGCTGTGGCCACTTTGCCCCACCGCGCCGATTTCCGTGGCTTCCAGCGCCCGGTTGCCGGGCGCGGCGAAGCGCGGCTTGCGAGCGTGCCCTTGCGCGACCTCGCGTTCTCGCTGGGGATGGCCCCCGGCCACAAGACCATCACGCCCACCATGGAGCGGCAATCGTCCGACTTTTGCCAGGGTCTGTTGCGTGGCCTGTTCGATGCCGACGGCAGCGTGCAAGGCGGTCAGGAGAAGGGCGTCAGCGTGCGCCTGTCACAAAGCGACGTGCCCTTGCTGGAGACCGTGCAACGGCTGTTGCTGCGTCTGGGCGTGGTCAGCACGGCCGCCCAACACGAACTCGTCATCAGCGGTTCCAACCTGCAGGTGTTTGCCGACCGCGTGGGGTTTGCCGACACCGCCAAGTCCCAGCGGCTGGAGCAACTGCTGGGCGCCTACCGCCGCGTGCTCAACCGCGAGCGTTTCACCGCCACCGTGCTGACCCTGGAGCCTGATGGCGAGGAACCGGTGTACGACGTCACCGTGGCCGACGTGCACGCCTTCGACGCAAACGGCCTGGTCGTGCACAACTGCGGCGAGCAACCCCTGCCGCCCTACGGTTGCTGCGACCTCGGCCCGGTGATCCTCACGCGTTTTGTGCGCCACCCCTTTGGCCACGGCGGTTTGCCGGCCTTCGACTTTGCGGCGTTTGCCGAGAGTGTGGCCCTGCAGGTGCGGGCGCTGGACAACGTGCTGGACCTGACGCACTGGCCGCTGCCCGAACAGGCGCGCGAGGCACAGGCCAAGCGGCGCATTGGTGTGGGCTTCACCGGCCTGGGCAATGCCTTGACCTTGCTGGGCCTGCGTTACGACGCGGCCGAAGGCCGGGCGATGGCCGCCCGCATTGCCGAGGCCATGCGCGACGCGGCCTACACCGCCTCGGTGGCGCTGGCGCAGGAGAAGGGCGCCTTCCCGGCGCTGGACGTTGCCACCTACCTGGAGCCCGGCACCTTTGCCAGCCGGCTGCCGGCCGCGTTGCAACAGGCCATCCGCAGCCATGGCATCCGCAACAGCCATTTGCTGTCCATCGCGCCCACGGGCACGGTCAGCCTGGCCTTTGCCGACAACGCGTCCAACGGCATCGAACCCGCGTTTTCGTGGCGCTACACCCGCAAGAAACGCGAGGCCGATGGCAGCCAGCGCAGCTACGAGGTGCTGGACCACGCCTGGCGCCTGTTCCGCCACCTGAACGGGCCGGACGCGCCCTTGCCAGACAGCTTTGTGACGGCACTGGCCATGCGCGCCGAGGACCACATTGCCATGATGGAAGCGGTGCAGCCCTTTGTGGATACCGCCATTTCCAAGACGGTGAACGTGCCGGCCGATCTGCCCTACGACGACTTCAAGGGCCTGTACCAAAGCGCCTGGCGCGCGGGGCTCAAGGGCCTGGCCACCTACCGGCCCAACGACATTCTGGGCGCGGTGCTGGAGGTGACGCCTAAAGCGCCCAAGGCCGCCGCGCCGGTGCCGCTGGTGGACCCCATGCGCAGCGTGATCGAGAGCCGACCCAAGGGTGCGCTCGACGCTGTGGCCGAGAAGGTCGAGTACTGGACCCACGAGGGTCAGAAGACGCTGTACCTGATCGTTTCCTTTCTGCCCGTGCCCAATGCCGACGGCAGCGGCACGGTGGACCGCGCCATCGAATTTTTCATGCCGGTGGGGCAGAGCGGCGAGTCGCAGCAGTGGATCACCTCCAGCATGCGCATGCTGTCGTTGGCGGCGCGCGGCGGTTTTCTGGAGCGCGCCCTAAGCGACATGCGCAAGGTGGCCTGGGACCGCGGCCCCGTGCGCCTGGGCCAGCGCGTGCGCGAAGACGGCACGCGCGTGCCGCTGTGGCACGACTCCGAGGTGGCGGCCATCGCCTACGCGGTGCAGAACATCCTGGAGCGGCGTGCCAGCGGTGGCACTGCGTCCGGCGCCCCCGCTGCAGACACCACCGCCACGCCGGTGGCCCCCGCCCACATGGCTGGCCGCAAGTGCCCCGAGTGTGGCGCCCACGCGGTCATCCGCAAGGACGGCTGCGAATACTGCACCGCCTGCGGCCACATCGGCGCCTGCGGATGAGCCCCACGGCCGGGCTACCATCTTTCCCTTTTTTGAGCCAAGCCTTCATGTCCGATCTACCTGCCTGCCCCCAATGCCAATCGACGCTGACCTACCCCGACGGGGCCATGCTGGTGTGCCCCGAGTGTGGCCACGAATGGGCGGCCGACGCCGCGCCCGAGCGGGAGGCGCTGCGGGTGTGGAAGGACGCCCACGGCAACCCGCTGCAGGACGGTGACAGCGTGACGCTGATCAAGGACCTCAAGGTCAAGGGCTCGTCCAGCGTCATCAAGGTGGGCACCAAGGTGAAGAACATCCGGTTGATCGAAGGCGATCACGACATCGACTGCAAGATCGAAGGCTTTGGCGCTATGCAGCTCAAGTCCGAATACATCAAGAAGGCTTGAAGCCGATGGACATCGAACACTTTGACGACCTGCTGCGCGCCGCGCGCGCCCAGCCCCAGCCGCAATGCCTGCTGCTGGTGTTTGTGCAGGTGGAATTGCCCGAGGACAGCAGCGAGGCCGAACGCGCCGACTTCGAGGCCGGGCAGGGCGGGGCGCTGGTGCCGTTGATGTGTGTGGACCTGGCGCCCGATCGCATCGCGCTGCTCACCGGTTTTGAGCAGCTGCGGGCCGAGGCCGATGGCCGCAGCGCTGGCTGGCAGATGGTGCTGGCCGGTGCGATGGGTGGCCAGGCCGGCCGCGCGCCCGAAGACGCCGCCGTGGGTGCTGCGCTGGACCGCCTGGTGCAGCGCGTGCAGGCGGGCGACATCGAGGGGCTGATTCCCTTCAACCGCGCCGGCGAGGCGCTGGCATTGCGCGCGCCCTGAAAAACAGCCTGGCGGTTCGGCGTGGCGGTTGGCCGTTGACCGCCACCCGGCGCGCCGCTATGGTTGCAGGTTGCGCCCACCGCCATGTCACATCCGAACCCCACCCACCACAACACGCCGCCGGCTTCGCAAGCCGGCGCCGACCCGCATTGGGTGGTGCACATGAACCATGTCAACCGCTCGTGGTCCTGGGCGGTGCTGGGCCTGCTGGTGGGGGTGCACCTGTGGCCGGCGTCGCCGCCGGGCAGGGTGTGGCTGGCCCTGGCGCTGCAGTTTCTGCTCTACCCGCAGCTGCTGTACTGGCGGGCGCGCCGCGCGCCGCAGCCTTTTCGCGCCGAAATGCACAACATGCTGTTCGACGCCGGTGTGCTGGGCGCCTGGTCGGCGGCGCTGGGCTTTCCCTTGTGGATCGCCTTCCTGTTCGGCATTGGCCCCTGCATCAACCTGGTGGCCTTTCAGGGCGCGCGTGGCGTGTTCAGCGCGCTGGCGGCGCACAGCCTGGGTGCGGTGGTGCTGGGCCTGCTGGTGGGTTGGCACTGGGCGCCCGACACGCGCCTGCCGGTTGCCCTGCTGGCCATTGCGGCCCTGTCGGGCTACCTGGTGATGTACGGCCTGGGCGCCAACGCCCGCACCCTCAAGCTGCACCAGGTGCGCGAGCAGTTGCGCCGCAACGAACAGGCCTTGCAGGTGCAGCTTGACGAAATCCAGCTGCTGCAAACCCAGCTCAAGGCGCAGGTGGACCGCGACCACCTGACCGGCCTGTACAACCGCCGCCACCTGGCCGCCACCATCGACCGGGAGCTGGCGCGCTGTGCCCGCGACGACGCGCCCATCAGCGCCATGATGGTTGACATCGACCACTTCAAACGCATCAACGACACCCATGGCCACCCGGTGGGCGACGAGGTGCTCAAGGCGGTGGCCGGCGTGCTCACGCAGGCCCTGCGTGCCGGCGACATCGCCTGCCGCTACGGCGGTGAGGAATTCTTGCTGCTGTTGCCGGGCATGCCGCTGGCGGCGGCCAAGGCGCGCGCGCAGGACATCTGCCACCAGGTGGCTGCCCTGCGCCTGAGCGCCGAGGGCGTGGCGCTGCAGGTGTGTGTGTCGGTGGGCGTGGCCGAGGCGCCGCAGAACGCCACCGACGCCGCGTCGCTGATCCGCCAGGCCGACGCGGCGCTCTACCGCGCCAAGGAGATGGGCCGCAACCGGGTGGAAACCAGCAGCTGAGCGCGGTGCGCCCAGGCTGCGTTCAGGCTGCGTTCAGGCCGCGTTCAGCGGGCGGTGTTCAGTGCAGCACCAGCACCGGCAGCTTGCTGCGCGAGATGATGGATTTGGTGTGCGAGCCGAACACGAATTCACCCAGCGGGCCACGGCCGTGCGTGACCATCACGATCATGTCGCAGCCGGCTTTTTCGGCCTCTTCCATGATGGCGCTGTCCACCGAATAGGCGGTCACGTGCGACGCCACAAAGGGCACGCCGGCCGCGCTGGCGCGCTGCGCGAACTGGTCGAGCAGGGCCTTGGCGTGCGCCTCGTTCTGGGCTTCGTGGCGCTTGATGCGTTCAGAGGAGGTGTGGGCGTCGGGGCTCACCACCGACAGCGGCAGGTCGGGTTCGACCACAAAGCCGTTGATGGATGCACCCAGTTGTTTGGCCAGCTCGATGCTGCCGTCCATGGCGCGGTGCGAAAGTTCAGAACCGTCGACGGGAACGAAAAGCTTTTTGTACACGTTGTCTCCAGAAGAGGGATGCCGGCGCTGAGCCACACCGGCGGGGCAGATCACCGGACAGTGTCGCTCAAGGCACGGGCAAGGCGCTTGTGGATGCTACTTACCGCCCGCACGCGGTGTCGCCACCGGGCAGCGCGGCCTCGTCCTTGACGAACCGGTAGGTGTTGCGGCCCGCCTGTTTGGCGGCGTAGAGCGCCTGGTCGGCGCGGTGCAGCAGGCCTTCGCCATCCACCACCTGTCCGCTGGCCAGCGTGATGCCCACCGACGTGCTGATCCGCGCGCTGGCCTGTGCGAGTTCAAACGGCGCGCTCAGGGCCGCGATCACCCGCTGCGCCACCAGCTCCACCTCGTTGGCGTGGCTGGGGTTGTCGATCAGGATCACAAATTCATCGCCGCCCAGGCGCGCCACCGTGTCCGAGCGCCGCACCAGGTGCAGCAAACGCCGCGCACTCTCGCGCAGCAGCGCGTCGCCCGCGCCGTGGCCCAGGCTGTCGTTGACGCTCTTGAAGCCGTCCAGGTCGAGGTAGAGCACCGCCAGCGTGCGCCCCTCGCGTTCGGTGCGCACCAGCAGCTGGTTCAGGCGGTCCAGCAGCAGGGCCCGGTTGGGCAAGTCGGTCAGCGGATCGTGGAAGGCCAGGTGGCGCAGGCGTTCGTCGTCGCGCTGGCGTTCGGAGATGTCGTGGATCACCACCACGCGCCGCTCGGCCACACCGAAGCCGGCGGGAATGCGGGTCACGGTGCGCCAGGCCGGAAAGGGCTCGCCGTCCTTGCGGCGCACCCACACCTCGCCGCGGTGCGCACCGGTGGTGCCCAGGGCCTGTTCCAGCAGGGCTTGCGAGGCCGCGTCGTTGGGGTCGCGGCGCAGGTTTTTAAGGGGTTGCCCGAGCAGCTCGCCGGCCTCGTAGCCGGTGATGGCGGTGATGGCCGGGTTGACCGACAGGACCATGCCCTTGGCGTCGGTCACCACAATGCCTTCGGCCGTGCTGCTGACGGCGCTGTGTGCCAGCTGCAGCTCGGCCTGCGCCTCCTTGAGTTCGGTGATGTTGACGGCCAGCACATAAAAACCGTGCACGCTGCCGTCGGCCGCCGTGTCGGGGATGTAGTGGTTGAGGTGGTGCCGCTGCTGGCCGTCGGGCCCCTGCACCATGGTTTCAAACGAGCGCTGCTCGCCGGCCAGCGCAGCTTGCACGTGTGGCTTTTTCTGTTCGAACAGGTGCGGCCCCACGATGTCGGCCATGTGCTGGCCCAGCAGCTCCGGTACCGGGCGGCGGTACCAGTCGGCGTGGCCGTTGTTGGCAAAGCGGCAGCACAGGGTTTTGTCCCAGTAGGCCACCAGGCCGGGCACGGCGTCGGTGATGGTGCGCAGAAAGCGTTCGCTTTCCCGCAGGGCCACGGCGGCCTGGTCGGCCCGCTGGCGCGCGGCCAGCAGTTCGGCTTCAAACTGGCTGCGCTGGTTGGCCACAAACAGCACCCACAGGTAGGTCGGGCCGTCGGCGCCCTCGCGCCGGTCGCAGTTGACCATCACCGGCAGCCGCTGCCCGGCTTCGCCCAGCAGGAGCAGGTGGATTTCGCGCACGCTGCCCTCGCGGTACAGCATGGGCCACACATGGGTTTGCAGGAAGATGCGGCTGGCCGGTGGCATCAGGGCATCGATTTGCAGGCCGACCCAGCGCCCGGCGTCGCCGCCAGCCACGCGCGCCAGTTCGGCATTGACCCGCAGCACGCGCCCGCTGGCACTGGTCAACACCACCGGGCAGGGCAGCTGGTCCAGGTCGGTCACCGGGCGGGCCGCTTCGAGGTTCAATGCAGCTCGTTTCGGATGGCCGACACCACCAGTTGCGGGTGGCTCATGTGGGCGCAATGGCCGGCCACATCGAGCACCTGCAGGCGGCTGTTTTTCAGGTGCTGGTGCAGGTATTCGCCCACGGCCAGCGGCGCGAGCGAATCCTCGCGGTGCTGCAGGATCAGGCTGGGCACGGCCACCTTGGGCAGGTCGGCGCGGTTGTCTGCAAAAAAGGTGGCGCGGGCAAACACGCGCGCGGCGGTCGGGTCGGTTGAGCAGAAGCTGTCGGTCAGCTCGCCGCTGACCATGCCCTGGCCCGCCTGACCCGCCACCACCGGCGCCAGGTAGTTCGCCCAGCCAATGTAGTTCTGGTCCATCAGGGCCAGCAGGCCTTCCAGGTCTTCGCGCTCGAAGCCGCCGTGGTAGCTGGGCGGATCGTTCAAAAAGCTGGGCGACGGCCCCACCATGATCAAACGCTCGAACAGCCCCGGCCGCGCAATGGACGCCAGCATGCCCACGCTGCAACTGACCGAGTGCCCCACGAACACCACGTTCTCCGTCAGGTTCAAGGCGTCACACACGTCCAGCACGTCTTGTGCGTAGCCGTCCAGGCGGCTGTAGCGCACCGGGTCAAAGGTGCGGAGTTCCGACTGCCCGCTGCCCACGTAGTCAAACAGCACAATGCGGTGGCTGTCCTCAAAGGCCGGCGTCACCCGTGTCCACATGTTCTGGTTGCAACCAAAGCCGTGCGCGAACATCAGCGTGCGTTCGCCGCGGCCGAACACCTTGACGTTGTTTCTCGACAGGATGGACACCGGATCTCCTTACGTTTGAAGCATTTTGACAAACTTTGAGGATACCGCCGAGGGGCATAGGCCTGCGCGCAAGCGGGGCATGGGGGCGTGACACAGCGGTGGATAGACGCTTGGCGGCGGCGCTGATGGGTCAGAGATCTGAGCCCGCCAAGGCGATCACCCCCATCGCGACATCAGATTCACGCGATCACCTACGATCGCCGATGGGCATTCCCGATACGTGAGACACGAGAGCAACCAGCGATGAAAACCGACCACCACACCTACGAGCCCCGCAAAGGGCACGGGCTGCCGCATGACCCCTTCAACGCCATCGTTGGCCCGCGACCGATAGGGTGGATTTCGAGCAAGAGCGCAAGCGGGCGGATCAATCTGGCTCCCTACAGTTTCTTCAACGCCTTCAACTACGTCCCGCCCATCGTCGGCTTCTCCAGCATCGGTTGGAAAGACACCGTTCGCAACATCCAGGAGACGGGCGAGTTCGCGTGGAATCTGGCCACACGTGAACTGGCCGAAGTCATGAACCAGACCTGTGCCGCCGTCCCGCCGGAGGTGAACGAGTTCGAACTGGCAGGACTGGAGGCGGTGGATTCGGAGTTGATCGCCGTGCCCCGGGTTGCGCTGAGCCCGGTGACCTTCGAATGCCGGTTGACCGACATCCACCAGTTGCGCACTGCTGGCCATGAGCCGATCCCGTCTTGGCTTGTGCTGGGGGAGGTGGTCAAGGTCCACATCGACCGTCGGCTGCTCAAGGACGGTGTGTTCGACACAGCCAATGCCGGGGTGATCCTGCGCGGGGGTGGCCCAGCGGACTATTTCTCTATCGGTGAGGCGCAGAGGTTCCGGATGCATCGCCCCAAGTAGCCGCTGGCGTTCGCCTCCCCCTCTCCCTCGACACCGTTGTCCACACCCAAAAACCGTAAACAAGCTTGTGGATTGACGAGGGCCTGATCGGCGAACACGGGGACGTGGAGCAGGCCGGTGCCTGCGCAACGCGAGCTTCGACCCATGCATGGGCCCGCTGGACGCCCGTCAGATTCGCGTTGGTCAGCGCTGCGCGTTCTGTGCGAAGCGCTCGCTCACCATTTGCATGCGCGAGCGGTTCTTACCGAAGTCAAACAGGCCGAGCCGTGAGCGCGAACGAAAGTGAATATGCTGCGTCGATGGATTGAACACGAATTCCACATCGTCCTGAAACCCCATCCGGGTGGTGAAGACCGCGGTGACCGACAGTGCGTCGGCAGACTCGATGCGTGCGTCCTCGAACGCCGCCAGCGTGGCCCGCAGGTGCGCCATGCCCTGCTCGGCCGAGCCTGAGTAGCGCAGCGGCGGCAATCCGCCCAGGGCGGTTGAGTTGACGCAGTTGGATGTCGTGGAACATTCGAGCCGTGCCATGACGTTCACCATCGCTGGCCCTTCAGCTGGCGACTGGGCCACCGCACAACCGGTGAGCAGTACAGCGCCAGTCACCAGCAACAGGGCGAAGCGCCGCCGCGGTGGCATGCATTTCCCGATGGCCGCGACAAATAAGCAGGGGTGATCAGGCGGTAGTTTGGGCATGGCATTTCAGGATGATGGAAGGGGGCGTCCCGACAGCGTGTTTGCTACCGTGCCCGCAGCGTCAGAAGTGCCTGCCCAGATTGCGCTGGCAAAAATCTGTGCACAGCCTTGCTATATGTCGGGTAAGGGCAAAGAAAAAGCCCACTGTTGTGAAACAGTGGGCTTGATCAGCTTGGATTTGGTGGCGCTTCACGGACTCGAACCGCGGACCTGTGGATTATGATTCCATCGCTCTAACCGACTGAGCTAAAGCGCCGAAGCCTCAAATTATAGACAAAAAATCAGGTGTTTGTGAAGACAGTTGCGCGTTTTTCATCGAAAGCGGCCATGCCTTCTTTTTG
>JAUYSB010000134.1 GCA_030696525.1 Hydrogenophaga sp.
AACCACGGCGTGGTGCAGACGCCCATCTTCATGCCGGTGGGCACCTACGGCACGGTCAAGGGGATGATGCCGCGCAGCCTGCACGAGATGGGCGCGCAAATCATCCTGGGCAACACCTTCCACCTGTGGATGCGCCCGGGGCTGGACATCATGAAAGGCTTTGGCGGCCTGCACCCGTTCGAGAAGTGGGACAAGCCCATCCTCACCGACTCGGGCGGTTTCCAGGTCTGGAGCCTGGGGGACATGCGCAAGATCACCGAAGAAGGCGTGCACTTCGCCTCGCCCGTCAACGGCGACAAGCTGTTCATGTCGCCCGAGGTCAGCATGCAGATCCAGACCATCCTCAACAGCGACATCGTGATGCAGCTCGACGAGTGCACGCCCTACGAGACCAAGGGCCACCTCACGACCGAGGACGAGGCGCGCAAGAGCATGGAAATGAGCCGGCGCTGGGCCGTGCGCTCCAAAGCCGAGTTCGAACGCCTGGGCAACCCCAACGCGCTGTTCGGCATCGTGCAGGGCGGCATGTTCGAACACCTGCGCCAGGAGTCGCTCGAGGCTTTGGTGGAGATGGACTTCCCCGGCTACGCCGTGGGTGGCGTGAGCGTGGGCGAGCCCAAGGAGCAGATGCTGCAGATCATGGCGCACACGCCCCACCGCCTGCCCGCCCACAAGCCGCGCTACCTGATGGGCGTGGGCACTCCGGAAGACCTGGTGCAAGGCGTGGCCGACGGGGTGGACATGTTCGACTGCGTGATGCCCACCCGCAACGCGCGCAACGGCACCATCTTCACCCGCCACGGCGACCTCAAAATCCGCAACGCGCGCCACAAGAACGACCCGCAACCGCTGGACCCCAGCTGCACCTGCCATGCCTGCGCGGGCACGTCGGGTGTGTCGTGGGACCAGGGCGGGCGCGACGGCTTCAGCCGCGCCTACCTGCACCACCTGGAACGCTGCGGCGAAATGCTCGGCCCCATGCTGAGCACCATCCACAACCTGCATTACTACCTCAACCTCATGCGCGAGGTGCGCGAGGCGCTGGACGCGGGCCAGTTCAGCGCCTTGCGCGCCCAGTTCAAGACCGACCGCGCACGCGGCATCTGACCTTCCCCCGGCAGCGCCCCACATGACGCCCGCCAGCAGCCCGGTGCCTCGGCACGTCCTGCCCGTTCTGGTGGTGGCCCAGTTCGCCGGTGTCTCACCCTGGTTTGCGGTCAACGCCGTCATGCCCGACCTCCAGCGCGAACTGGGCTGGTCTGCCACGGCGGTGGGGGCGCTGACCTCGTCGCTCCAGTTCGGCTTCATTCTGGGCACGCTGGTGTTTGCGCTGCTTGCGGTGGCCGACCGCTTTCCAGCCCGCCGTGTGTTCCTGCTGTGTGCGCTGGCCGGAGCGGCCTGCACCGTGGCCGCCTGGGCCATGGTGACCAACCACACCGCCTTGCTGGCCTGGCGTTTTGCCACCGGCTTTTGCCTTGCCGGCATCTACCCGGTGGGCATGAAAATAGCGTCCCAGTGGTACACGCGCGGCCTCGGCCCCGCGCTTGGGCTGCTGATTGGCGCCCTGGTGCTGGGCTCGGCCAGCCCGCATGCGCTGCGCGCGCTCAGCGCCCACCTGCCCTGGCAGACCCTGATGCTGGCGGTGGCGGCCTTGTCGGCAGCGGCCGGGCTGCTGCTGTATGCCCTGCTGCCCGAGCCGCCCCATGCGGCTGCAAGGGTCAACAGCTTGCAATGGCAGGCACTTGCCACGCTGGCCACCGACCGCCGGCTGCGCAGTTCGGTGCTGGGCTACTTCGGCCACATGTGGGAGCTCTACACCTTCTGGGTGCTGGTGCCGCTCATCCTCGGTGCACGCCTGCAGGGCGCCGACCTGTCCTGGGCCGCCTTTGTGGTCATCGGCGCCGGGGCCCTGGGCTGCGTGGCCGGTGGGCAGCTGGCACCCCGCCTGGGCAGCGCCCGCGTGGCCGGCGTCCAACTGGCCACCAGCGGTGTGTGCTGCCTGCTGGCACCGCTGATGGCGCTGGCGCCAGACGCGGTGTTCTTCACATGGTTGCTGGTGTGGGGCATCACGGTGGCGGGCGATTCGCCCCAGTTCTCCACACTCACCGCGCGCAACGCGCCCACACAAGCCGTGGGCAGCGTGCTCACCCTGACCAACAGCATCGGCTTTGCCATCAGCATCGCCAGCATCCTGCTGTTCGTCGAACTCACACAAACCGTGCCCCTGCACTGGCTGCTCACCGGCCTGGCCCTGGGTCCGGCATTGGGGCTCTGGGCCCTGCGCCCGCTGTGGCGCAGCGAAAGCGCCGCCTGACGGCCCGCTCTTCAAAACAGTCACAATCTTCCACCTTGATATCCCCGTTCGACGGCACGTCCCCCATGCAAAACACCGACACCCCGACACCGCCGACCCACACACGCAACGCGCCGGGCCAACGCCGCCGCCCTGCCGGCGCGCGCCCACCGCGCGAGGCCGCGCCCGCCAAACCCCTGCACCCCGTGCTGGCCCAGTTGGCCGAGCATTACCCCGCCCTGTTTGGCGAAGTGTTGCGCCCACTCAAACGCGGCATCTTCCAGGACTTGCTCGACGCCCAGCCCGAGGCGCTGGACAAGGAGGGCCTGAAGGCCGCGCTGGCGCTGCACACCCGCTCCACCCGCTACCTCACGGCTGTGGCCAGCGGTGCGCCGCGGCACGACCTGAGCGGCCAAGCGGTGGAAGCCCTGCTGCCCGAGCAGGTGCACCACGCGCTGGTGGAGGTGTTCCGCCGCCGCCAGACGCGCACCGCCGAAGACCTGAGTCCCAAGTTCCGCCAGCGGGTGGAACAGGCCTTTGAACAATCGGGCCTGAGCCGCGAGGCCTATGCCGAAAAGGTGCTGGGCCGCGACGAACAGGTCAACGCCTTGACGCTGGAAGCCCTGGCCGAAGTGGCCAGCCGCAACGCCCGCGACGAAGCCCTGCGCCGTGCCTTCAGCGCCAGCGGTTTGAGCGAGGCCGAATTCGCCAGCAGCTACGGCATGCCGTTGCGCGACGTGGTGCGGGCACTGGGGCGGGTTGTGAGTTGATCGCATTGCGGCCTCGTTTGCACGAAAAAAACGCATAAAAATAGTCCTGCAACGACCTGTTTTAGCTAAAATTTCGTGCATATGCTGAACACATGCACGGTACAGCTGTTTGCAGACGGTGCCTGGCACGACGTGGCCAGCGTGCGCCTGCACGGCCCTGCAAACGAAGGCTGGCGCGCCAACACCTACTCAGGCTACGCGGTCGAATGGGCGTTTGAACACACGAGGGCCACCGATGCACACGCGCTTTGCGCCGCCTGGCCGGTGGGCCTGGAGCCGATGCAACTGGCGCACTGGCCCGTTTTTCTCATCGATATGCTGCCGCAAGGTTTTGGCCGGCAAGAGCTGCTTCAACGCATCGGCCAGCCGGCCACCGCCGACCTCGTGGCCGACTGGCCCTTGCTTCTGGCTGGCGCCGGCAATCCCATAGGGCACCTTCGTATCAAGGAAGCGGCCGAATGGCTCAACGCCCACACGGGTGCAACACGCGGATTCACCAACGACGAGGTGGCGCAACGCGGCGAGGGCTTCTCGGAATACCTGGCCGCGCACGGCCTGTTCGTTGCCGGCTCATCGGGCGTGCAGGGTGAATGGCCCAAGCTGCTGCTGACGCGGGCCGACGACGGTTTGCTCTACCTGGACCACACCCTGCCGGACGAGCGCGCGGTCGAACACCTGATCGTCAAGTTCGGGCGCGGCACCGACCCGCAGCTCGCCAGCATCCTTCGGCACGAAGCGCCCTACATGGCGATTGCCCAGCAGCTGGGCCTGCGCGTGCACGCGCCGCTGACACTGAGCCAACGCGCCCTGTTCATCCCCCGGTTTGACCGCCAAGTGCAAGCAGGCAGGGTGACGCGCCTGGCCCAGGAAAGCATTGCCACCTTGACCGGCATGCCGGGCTTTGATGCGGTGCCCAGCCATGACCAGGTCTGTATGGCCCTCATGCGGCACTGCACCCACCCCCAAGACGAAGTGCTGGAATACATCAAACGCGACGTGGCCAACCTGGCCCTGGGCAACAAGGACAACCACGCCCGCAACACCGCCATCCAACGCGACTTCGAGGGCCACATCGCGCTGACACCGCTGTTCGACTTTGCGCCCATGTACCTGCACCCCGACGGCATCGCGCGTCGCATCCGCTGGGAAGGCAACGATGGCGGCCAACCCGACTGGCGCCGCGTGCTCGATCGCGTCTGCGAACTGGCCAAGCAGGTGAAAAAGGCACGCCGCAAGAGTGGCCCAGACCTGGTGCAACGCGAACCCCTGGTTCAAGGCCTAAAAGCCATGGTGCCCACACTGGAGCGCATCGCCGCCGACGGCAAGTCCATGGGCCTGGAACCTGAACTCCTCGAGTACCTGCGCCCAGGCATCCTGGCCCGCGCACAAGAACTGGCCGGGCTGAGCTGAAAACCGTGGACAAGCGCTTCAAGCCCATCCCGGTGGCAGAGCAGTTGGCCCTGCGCCAGCAAGCCGTCGAAGACGTGCTGGCCCACCCCGAATGGACACTGCCACAGGCCGTGCGGCACCTCAAAAAAACCATGCGCCTGACCACCGCTGAAATGGCCAAACTCGCCGGCGTCGCCTACCGCACACTGCAAGACATCGAACATGAGCACAGCGACGGCAGCGTCCAGACCATGAACCGCATTTTGGGCATGCTGGGGCTCAAGTTGTGTGTGGGACGGATGGTGGGAGAAATGGACACCCCCGACGATGCCCGATCACCGCTTTGACGGTATTCTGGTGAGCCTCCAGCAAACCCACTCTGGTCACACCCGCCCCCACCGTGCGCATCCTGCTCGTCTCCGATCTGCACTACACCCTGCCGCAACTCGACTGGGTGGTGCGGGTTGCGCCGGATTTTGAGCTGGTGGTGCTGGCCGGGGACCAGCTGGACATCAGTTCAGCGGTGTCGCTGGACACCCAGTCGGTGGTCATCCTGCGCTACCTCTCGCTGCTGCAGGCGGCCGGGCGGGTGGTCATCAGCTCGGGCAACCACGATCTGACCGGCCCCGATGCGCAGGGCGAACAGGCCGCGCTGTGGCTGACCGAGGCGCGCGCCGCCGGTGTGCCCACCGACGGCGACTCGCTGTTGCTGGGCGACACCCTGGTCACGGTGTGCCCCTGGTGGGACGGGCCGCAAGGCCGCGCGGCGCTGGAGGCCCAACTGGAGGCCGACGCGCGCCGCCGCCCGGCACGCTGGGTGTGGATCTACCACTGGCCGCCCCTGGGCTCGCCCACCTGCTGGACAGGCCGCCGCCACTACGGCGATGCCGACATCGGCGGCTGGATCGCCCAGCACCGGCCCGACCTGGTGCTCACCGGCCACGTGCACGAATCGCCCTTCAAGCCCGACGGCGCCTGGGCCGACCGGCTGGGCGACACCTGGGTGTTCAACGCCGGGCGCCAGATCGGCCCGGTGCCGGCGCACATCGAAATCGACCTCGCAGCCGGTGGCGCCGTCTGGAAGTCCATGATGGGCATGGAAACGATGCGCTTGAGCGACGCGGCGCGGCCGGCGCGCAGCGTGTTCTGATTCAGTAATCAGGGTCGGGATCGCGCGCAGACCCCGGACGCGCCAGCGGGGCCTGTCGCTGGGCCAGTTGCTTGAGCACATCCGACACCATGGCCAGACCCGGCGCATCGCCATATTGGTGCTTGAGGTCGGACAGGTAGCTGGTCACAAAGTCCAACCGCTCGGCCAGGCCCACCGCCACCAGGCGGCCGATCTCGGGGTCGCTGGCCAGAAAGGCGTGGCCGTCGGCGGCGTGCCGCAGCACGCTGGGGGCCGTGGCCTCAACGGTGGCGCCGTATGCCTTGTTCAGCAGCACCGAGACCTCGCCGATCATGGCACCCGGCCGGTTGACCGCGTTGACCAGCTCACCGCCTTTGCGCACCTGCAGCGCACCACTGACCAGGATCCAGATGCCGCCCGACGGGCCACCTTCGCGCACCACGGTGTCACCGGCCGCGAACGTTTGCTCGGGCAGGTGGTGGGAGCGTTCAAGCAGATTTTTCATGGAAACCATGGTACGTGAAACCCGGCTCGGCTCAGGCCGGCACCACCCCCGCATCGGTGGACAGCGCATAGGCGCTGTGCAGGGGCTCCGGGCTGCCCGCCACCGGTACGGCGCTGATGATCGGCGCCTGCGTTTTCACGCCACCAAAGATGGTCGCGAAAGCCACGTCGGCGGCGTCACGGCCGGTGCCTATGCGCACAAAGCCCATGGGGATGCCGGTGCCTGACGGATCAAAGATGTACCAGCGGCCGCCGAGGTAGGCCTCGACGTAGGCGTGGAAATCGGGTGGGCCCAGGATGGGGTCGGCGCCGTAGTCGGTGCCGGTGGCGATGCGCGCGGGGATGTTGAGCGCGCGCAGCAGGGCGATCATGAGGTGGGCGAAGTCGCGGCACACGCCCACCTGCTCGATCAGCGTGTCCACCGCCGAGGTGTTGCCGTTGGTGGTGTTGGAGGTGAAGGTGACGTGGCGTTGCACCCACTGTTGCACCGCCATCACGCGGCCGTGGCCCTGCCACATGGTGCCAAAGGCCTGGTTGGCCAGGCGGCCCAGGCGGTCCGACTGGCAGTAGCGGCTGGGGTAGATGTAGCTCAGCACCTCGGGCGGCAGCTGCGCCACCGGCACCTCAGGCAGCTGGGTGGGCAGCACGCTGTGGTGGTCTATCTCCACCAGCGCCGCGTAGACCAGCTTGAGCGGCCCGGGGCCGGCGCGCAGGCGCAGCAGGCGGTTGCCGGTGTGGCGGTCGGTCTGCAGCAGCGGCGGCACGGGCTGGCTCAGCCACAGGTTTTCGTTCAGCACGCGCTGTTGCGGTGTGAGGGCGGGATGGATGTTGAGAATGAAGTCGGCACCGAAGGCATCGATGTCGTAGTTCAGTTCGATGCGCAGGTCGAGACGGATCATGGTGGGGGCAGGCGCGCGCGGCGCTGCGGCCTTTCTTGCTTAAAACAATGAGTATGCGCTTGTGATGCAAGGGCCATGCCCGCACCGGCAGCAGGGATGTGGCGCGCGGCCCAGAATCGCGCCATGAACACCGAATCCTTCGAGGCTTTCCAGGCGCATTGGCTGGCACACGGTTTTGACGAAGCGCTGGAGCGCGACTGGGCGCCCGGCACCGTGCTGGAAACCCATTCGCACCCGTTTGGTGTGCAGGCGGTGATCACGCGCGGCGAGATGTGGCTGGGGCTGAACGGCAAGACCCTGCACCTGCGCCCCGGCGACAGCTTTGCGCTGGAGCGCGATGCGCCCCACACCGAGCGCTACGGCCCCGAGGGCGCCACCTACTGGGTGGCGCGCAAAAACTGAAAGATCAGGCCGCGTCGGCAAACACGGTCAGCACGCCGGTGTAACCGTAGAGCCGGTGGTGGGCGATTTCGCCCGCGGCGAAAAAGCCGATCAGCGGCACATCACCCAGCGCGCGGCGGATGATCTGCAGCTCGGCACTGGGACCACCAAAATGCAGGCCGCCCCGGCCGGTGCAACTCACGTACACCGCGCCCCGCATGCGCGGCGGTGCCGGCGGGCCATCGGCACTGGGCGCACCCGCCATGGCGGCAGCGTCCACGCTCAGCAGCTCGGGCTCCAGCTCCTCGCGCACCTCGGCACACACGCGGATCAGATCGGCCCGCGCGGCGGCCACATGGCGCTCACAAAAGGCCAGTTGCGCGCCGCTCGGCACCACATCGGCCACGGCGATGCCACGCCGCATGGGGTCCAGGCCGATCAGGTGGCGCACCAGCACTTCCGGGCCAAAGGCACCAGCGCGCGCCGGCGCCACATCGCGCTCGTCCAGCGTCAGGCCCACCAGGGTCTGGCGCAGGCGCGTCATGGCCACCTGCGGTTCGTCCAGCTGTATGCCCAACTCGCCCAACAGCACGTCCAGCGCCGGCTCGCCGTCCAGGGTCAGCACCACATTGCGGTCGGCAGCGGTCACGCGGTGGGTGCGGCCCACCGGGTGGGCGCCCTGGGTCACACGCGACACGAGCGCCACCTCGGGGCCAAACGCCACCCCGCTCAGGCCGCCATGAAACACGCCTCCGGCCGCGCCCTGCCCGCGCAGGTGGCCAGCGCTGCCCAGCGCAAACTGCACGGTTTCGGTGCGGCTGGAGGCCAGACCACCAACCACATAGCCGCTGGCGGTGCGTTCGGCCATCTCGGCAATCAGCTCGGCCACATCGGGCGTCTGCGAATCGGCGTGCAGCAAGGCGGTCTGCGCCACAAAACCACCCGCGCCACCGTGGGCCGCCGGCAGGGGCGCCACGCCGCTGAACACGCGGTACTGGTCGGGCGCCAGGTCACACAGCATCACGGCCATGGCCGGCTCGTCGAAGTACTCGACGTTGGTGGCCGCGATGCCCACGCCCACGGTACCGGCCCAGTCGGTCACCTCGGGCAGCTCCGCGCTCAGGTGGTCCAGGATGTCGCGCGCGGCCTCGGCATAGTGGTCGGTGATGTAGAGCAACGCCAGGCCCGGCGCGCCCGCGTGTTGGGGCAGGGCCAGTTGCGCACGCAGCTGCGCCAGCACCAGCGCGGCGGCCATGCGCCATTGCGGGTGGGTGGCGTGGGCGAGCGCGAAGCGGTTCATGTGGTTCTACAGGTCAGCCCGCGCGTTTGCGAGCAGCGGCTTTTTTGGCGGGCGCCTTTTTGGCGGCGGCCTTGCGGGCCGGCTTCTTGGCAGCAGGTGTGTCCAGCTCGGGCGACACCGCCCCCGGAATGGGCCAGGCGGCCGACTTGAGCGCGTTGCCACGGCCACGCGCACCGCCGGTGACGGCCTTGCCCAGGGCGGCGGCGGCACCCACGGTGTCGGACACCGTCTTGGCCACGTTGCCGGCCATCCCGGTGGCGGCTTTCATCGCTTCACCGGTCAGGCCGCTGGCAACGTTGCGGGTCACGTCCAGGCTGGATTGTTTGGCCGCGTCCTTCAAGGCGTTGCCCGCAATGGTCTGGAACTGCTGACTGAGCGCGCCCCACCACTGCATGGGGTCCACCAGGCCGGCGGCGGGTGCCTCGGCAGCGGCCGCCTTCTTGGCCGACGACTTGCGCGGTGCGGGCGCAGGTTCCGGTGCGGGTTCGGGTTCAGGCGTGGGTTCCGGCTCCGGTTCGATGTGCACCTGGGGCGCCGCCGCATGGTAGGCATTGGGGGGAATTTCCAGTCCGGCAAACGCCGTGGGCGTGCGGCCCGCCACGCTCTGCGCCGTGCTGGCCACACCCGAGGCCATGCCGGCCACGGTGTCAGCGGCCTTGATCTTGAGCGCGTTGGCCACATCGCCCAGGTTGAAGTTCATGCCCTTCAGGGTGGCCAGGGTCATCTTCTGCACCTCCAGCGCCTGGATGGTGGCGCCCAGGGCCTTGCTGTTCTGGTCCAGCCAGAAATGCACCGCCTTGAGCTCATCGATCCGTTTGTCCAGCTCTTCCACGTTGAAGGTGGGTGCGATCCAGTTGCCCAGGCTGGGCATTTGCGGCAGGTTGTGCTGCACCCCCTGCGCCACGCCGCCTGCGGCCTGTTTGGCCAGGCTTTGCAGGAAATCGAAACCCGGCACGTACTTGCCAAAACCCAGGGGATCGCTCATGACTTGCTCCGCGTTGTTTGCTCCGTGGGCCAGCTTACCGCAAGCCAGCGGCGCTGACCATGGGGGACTTATCCCTGGCGCGCTTGACGTGTGTCAAGGCACAGACGCAGCCACCCACGCATGATGGGCACAAGCACCCATCACCCGCAGGAGACCCCATGAACACCCCCATATCCGACACCTTCGGCGACCAGCTGCGCCAGATGCGCACCGAGTTGCTGGCCCAGGTGCGCGCCCAACGCGGCGGCCGGGTGGGCCGCGCCGAAGCCGCTGCAGACGCGCGCGAGAACGTGGGCGACGACCGGGCGCAGGCCGATGCCGAACGCGACCTCAGCATCGCGCTGGAAGAACGCGAATCGGCCGAACTTGTGGCCATCGACGAGGCGCTCAAGCGGATTGCCGACGGCAGCTACGGCCTGTGTGTGGACTGCGGCGTGTCGATTGCCACCGCCCGCCTGCACGCCGCCCCCACCGCCCTGCGCTGCGTGGCCTGCCAGGACAAGGTCGAACACGCCCAGGGCGGCGTGAACGTGCCCAAGATGTGATCGCGTTTTCGATATTTTTTCACCTGAACGGAGCCAATGCATGACCACTTTCCACGCCGTTGTCTGGATGGACCACACCCAAGCCCACGTGCTGATGTTCGACCGCGAACACGTTGAAGCCCAGCGCGTCAAGGCGCGCAGCCAGCACACGCCCAAACACGGCCACGTGGGCGCCGACAAGGCGTTTTTTGAGGAGATCACCCAGGCGCTGCAAGGCGTGAGCGAGGTGCTGGTGACCGGCCCGGCCAACGCCAAGATCGAGTTCCGCGACTTCTGCAAACACCACGCCCACACGGTGGACAAGGCCATCGTCGATGTGGTCAACAGCGACCACCCCACCGACGCGCAGCTGGTGGCCATGGCACGCCAGTACTTCCTCAAGTTCGACCAGCAAGCCGCCGACCCGACGCAGCGCTGAAGGCACACAGGCTGCGCTATCCTTGAGCGCATGAGCACCCCACGCAGCCTGTTCCACTTCGCCTTCAACGTCACCGACCTCGACGCCGCGCGCCGCTTCTACGGCGGTGTGCTCGGCTGCACCGAGGGCCGCAGCACCGCCACCTGGGTGGATTTCGATTTTTTCGGCCACCAGATTTCGCTGCACCTGGGCCAGCCCTTCCCCACCGCCAACACCGGCCACGTGGGCGACAAGCTGGTGCCCATGCCACACTTCGGCCTCATCCTGGAACAGCCCGCGTGGCAAGCCATGGCCGACCGCCTGACTGCGGCCGGCACCGACTTCGTGCTCGCGCCCCAACTGCGTTTTGCCGGCCAGCCTGGCGAACAATGGACCATGTTCTTTCGCGACCCCTTCGGCAACCCGATCGAGGTCAAGGGCTTCGCCTCGCTGGACAGCGTCTACGCCACCTGAGGCCCGTGTGCAAGGCTTGCACCTCACCGCTGATTTGCGCAGCTGCCGCTGCAACAGCGCCTGGCTGACCGACGCGGACCACCTGCTGGCGCGTTGTGTGGACCTGGTGCAAACGGCTGGCCTGCAGGCGGTGGCGCAACTCGCGCACACATTTCCCGCCACAACACAAGGCCCTGGCGGCGTGACGGCCACCGTGCTGCTGGCCGAATCGCACCTGTGTGTGCACACCTGGCCCGAACAGTTGGGCGCCACATTGGACGTGTACGTGTGCAACCTGGGCGCCGACCACTCGGCCAAGGCCCACGCGCTGATGGCTGCACTGCTGCAGTTGTTTGACGCCACTTCGGTGACACAGCACGCGCTGGCGCGCGGCGCGATCAGCCCCTGAGGTCAGCCCCTGAGGCCTGCGATGGCAGCGCCCGCCAGGTGCCCGCGCGTGAACGCCTCTTCAAACACGGAATAACCCGACCAGTCGCTGTGCGCAAAGTGCAGCCGACCCTCAAGCATGGGCCAGCTCACCTGCGGCCCCGGTGTGGGGCAGGCCATGGCGTGGCCGTAGCGGGTGATGTCCACACGCAGCAGCACGTCGCGCAGATCGGGGTGTGACACCGACAAGTCGGCCAGCACCTGCTCGCGCCAATGGGTCCAGGGCTTGTCCAGCAGGGCGCGCCGCCCGGCCAAGGCGTCATCGCCCAGCGGCAAATACCAGGTCAACACCGTGGGGCCACGGCGCGGGTTGAGCGACTGGTGGCTGGCATCCACGTAGCCCAGCCCGGCGCTGCCGTACAACACGTTGTCCCAGCTGGGTGGGGCGCCGGGGCGGTCGCGCAGCGGCGCGCGCAAATGCAGGTTGGCCACCAGCCAGGGTGCGTACGTCAGGCGCTGCGCGGCCTGGCGCACAAAATCAGGCGCGTTCTGCACCACACGCGCCGCCACAAACACCGGCAGCGCCACCACACAGCGCTCGGCCAGCCAGCGTTCGACGCGGCCCGTGGCGTGGTCCAGCGCGTCCACTGCAACGCCATGCTTTTGCATGTCGATGCGCAGCACGGTGCGGCCGGTGTGGATGCGGTCACCGCAGGGCGCGGCCAGGCGCTGGGTCAGCCAGGCGTTGCCTTCGGGCCAGGTGAGCACCGGTTCGGCGTCTGCATCGCCTTCGCCGGGCGCGTGAAAACCGTGGCGGCTGGCAAAGTAGTGCAGGCCAGCCCAGGCCGACACCAGTGCCGTGCCCGCGCCGTAGTCGTCGCGGCAGGCGTAGTCGAGGTACCAGCGCAGGTGGGGGTCGTTCAAGCCTTCGCGGTCCAGCCAGTGGGCAAAGGTCTGGGCCGACAGGGTCTGCGTCAACGGAGTGATGGGCGCGCGCAGCGTGGGCATGGCAAAGCGCGCTTGCGCCATCAGCTCGCGCACCCGCGCGCCAAAACGGCGGTACTGCGCCAGGGTGTCCGGCCCCACCCCTTCCAGGGGCAACAAGCCTTCTTGCCAGTGGCCGTTGAAAAACAGGCGGTCCTGCGGGCTGTGGCACAGGTGGCGTTCGTCGTAGATCCATCGGCCGGCCACGCGCTGGCGCAGGCCCAGTTCTTCCAGCAGGTCTTGCACCTCGTGGGCGTCGTTGCCGGGCAGCGGCAGGTAGTGCGCGCCCAGCGGGCAGGCCAGGCCATCCATGAGGCCGGCGCGGGCGTTGCCACCGGCCGCGTCTTCCAGCTCCAGCAGGGCGAAGTCGTCCACAGCGCGCAGGCGCAAGGCACGCGCGGCGGCCAGGCCGGCCACGCCGCCGCCGGCGATCAGCACGCGGGTGCGGCGGGTGGTGTCGGGCGCGCGCGCCGTCGCATCACGCAAGGCGTGGCCACGTTCGGGATGGGTGCCCACAAAGCCGCCCGCGATCTCGGGTGGGTCGCCACAACCCGCCAGGGCCAAAGCCCCCGCTGCGCCCAACACATCGCGGCGACGCAAGATCACGGCAGCGCCCGGCCCCATTCCTGCTCGTAGGTGTGCACCAGCACCTGGTTGGACAGGCGGTTGACCTCAGCCGGCACACGCGCCATGTCGGCCGGAAAGTCGAACAGCAGGCGCAGCGTCTCGGGCGTGAGGAAACGCAGACCCGTTGGCAGCAGCGCGGGCGGCGTGTAGGGCCGGCGGCTGGCAATCACAAAACCCCATTCGCCAAAACTGGGCACGTGCGCGTGGTAAGGCGTGGTGCGCAGGCCGACCGATTCCATGGTGGTCACCACGGTCCAGAAACTCTTGCGCGCCACCAGCGGCGAGGTGGTCTGCATGACCGCAAAACCACTGGCCGAGAGGCGCCGCTGCAGGCTGGCAAAAAAGGCGTTGGTGTAGAGCTTGCCAATGGAAAAGTTGGTGGGGTCGGGGAAGTCCACCACGATGACGTCGAATGCGTCGCCGTCCTGCTCCAACCACTTGAAGGCGTCGGTGTTGACGATGTGCAGCTTGGGCGAATGCAAGGCGTCGGCGTTGAGCGCACGCAACGCGGGGTTGTGCGAAAACAGGCGCGTCATGTGCGGGTCCAGCTCCACCAGGGTGACGGACTCGACGCCGGGGTAACGCAGCACCTCGCGCACCGCCATGCCGTCGCCACCACCCAGCACGGCCACGCGGCGCGGCGTACCGCCGCCCTGCGCAAAGGCGGCCATGGCCGGATGCACCAGGGCCTCGTGGTAGCGGTACTCGTCACGCTCGGCAAACTGCAGGTTGCCGTTGAGGTAGAGCCGGTGGCCGGCGCGGCCGTGCGTCAGCACAATGCGTTGCCACTCCGACGACTCGGCCAACACGATGTGATCCTGGTAGAAGCGGTCTTCGGCCAGGGTGGTGAGTTGCTGCGCACCGAACCAGCCGGCGGTGAGCGCGCCCAGCGTCAGCACCGCAGCAGCCAGGTGGGCCGCGCGGTGCGGCAACTCAAAACGAAACAGCCACCAGGCCCAGAGCGCCACGGCCGCGTTCATGAGCCCAAACAGCAGGCCCGTGCGCACCAGGCCCAGCTGCGGCACCAGCCACAGCGGGAAGGCGATGGACACGGCCAGTGCGCCCAGGTAGTCGAAGGTGAGCACCTGCGAGACCAGGTCTTTGAGGGCCACATTGCGCTTGAGGATGCGCATGACCAGCGGGATCTCCAGCCCCACCAGCGTGCCCACCACCAGCACCAGGCCGTAGAGCAGGAAACGGAAGCTGTCGGGCACAAAGGCGTTGGCCAGGAACAGCGTGGCCGGCAGCAGGCCGCCGATCAGCGCGACCAGCAGTTCGATGCGCAGGAAATGCGCCGGCAACTGGCGCTCGAAAAAGCGCGACAGCCACGAGCCAATGCCCATGGCAAACAAATAGGTGCCGATGACGGTGGAGAACTGCAGCACCGAGTCGCCCAGCACATACGACGCCAAGGCGCCGGCCGCGAGTTCGTACACCAGCCCGCAAGCCGCCACCACAAACACGCTGGCCAGCAGCGCAACTTCGACCGGGCGCGGCGGTGCCGCCCGGGAGTCACCCATGAATCGCTGCGGCCACGATGACGGAGATGCCCAGGCACATTGCGCCCACCACCACGCCCAGCGCCACGTTCTGCTTCTCCACCAGCTCTTCCCACAGGTTGTAGGGCGTGAGTTTGTCGATGACGATGAAGCTGAGCCAGAACACCAGCACACCGATCAGCGCGTACAGGATGGAGCCAAAAAAGGCGCCGGGTCTCAACCATTCCATGCCCATGTGGACCTCCAGTCAAAAAGTTGTTGAAACGTTCATTTGTGCCCACCGCCGCTGGACCAGCCGCCAAACGAGCCGCCCGAGCTGCGGTAGCTGCTGCTGCAGTTTTCCACCGCCGGGTCGCAGCTGCTGCAGCGGCTCTCCAGCATGGACAGCAGGACGAGCACCACGATGATGATGACAAAGGTGCGGAAGTTGCTGCCCACGCTCTGGCTCACCGGCGACGCATCGGCGCGCTCCAGCAAGGCTTTTTGCGCCTGCAGCCCGAAGGCCTTGGCCACGGTGTCGGCGCTGACGCGGCTGCCGCTGGACCAGCTCAGTTCGTCCGCGGTCTGCTCCATGGACAACAAAGCCGGTCCGCTGGCGAAGTCGCGAAGAAAGCCTTTCTGGCCGCGCTCGACCTTCCAGTAGAACTCGCCGGCCACATAGGTGGTTTCGGCGTTGTAGGCGTACTGCAGCGTGTAGCGCTTGCCCAGGTAGCTCGCGCTCTGGCCGTTGCCGGTCATGGCGGGCGCGCCGGTGGTGGGTTTGACCACGCTCCAGCCGTCCTCCGAATCCACCAGAAAACAGAAACCCCGCTTGCGGTTGTAGAGCAGGTACTCGCTCCAGCCAAAGTGTTCGTCGTCGCCCGGCACCTGGCCCATGCGGTGCTGAAAGCCCACCACCTGCCAGTCCACACCCTGCAAGTGCCCAGGGCTGCCCAGAGGAATGAGCGGGCGCACCGGTTCATCCTGCGCGGCCGACAACAGCTCGTGCCCGAGGCCGGCGCTCAGGTCGATGATGCTGTTGCAGGCGCCGCAGGTGACACTTTTGCTCTGCTCCAGCGCCACGTTCACCGGCGCGCCGCAGTGTGGGCAATTGAAGTGGCGGCCGGTGTCATCGCGCGTGGATTCGCTGCGCAACCCCTTGAGCGCCAGGTCTTCGAGCCGCACCTCGCGCCCGATGGAGGCGCCGGGCGGCAGGGTGCCCCAGTCGAGGCCACAGACCTCGCCGCTGGCGCTGCGCAATTCCACCAAGGGGAAGGGCTGGCCAATGGGCGGCAGGTGCGACAGCTCGCCCTCGGCCGCCGCCAGCGACACCGGCTGGTTGAAGGCCACCGTGTAGGTGATGCCCTGGATGGCGGTCTGCGCGCCCACGCGCAGGTGTTCGCCGTCGGGCAGGTCGCGCCCAGCGTCCAGCGGCTCGCTGAAAACAAATGCGCCGTTGTCCTCGCTCAGCGTGCCGGTGCCGCCGTCGTCGAATGCGATCTGCCACTCGGTCCAGCTACCGCCCTCGTAGCGGTACAACAAGCGCCCCACCACGGTGAAGCCACGGTCAAGCCAGCGGCCACTCGCCTGCAACTGCAGCGGGCTGAAGTCGCTGAAGACGTCGGCCATCTTGCCCAGGCGGGCCAGGCTGTCGCCCTCGCGCACCACGGTGGAGCGGCAGAAGCCGCACACCGCGTGGGTGGACTGGGCGCTGCGGAATTCAACCGGCGCGCCGCAGCCCGGGCAAGGGGCGCGGTAGCTGCGTTGGGCGGCGGGGTCCGTCACAGGGCCACGGGCTTCAGACCAGCTTCTTCAGCAGTTCGGCCTTCTTGGCGTCGAATTCCTCGGCCGTGAGGATGCCCTTGGCCTTGAGGTCGGCCAGTTTTTCCAGCAGGGCCATCACCTCGTCGGGTTTGACGCCCACCGGCGCCGCGGTCGCAGCGGCTGGCTGCTGGGCCGCCGGGTTGAGCCCTTGCGCCAGGTTCTGCGCCAGCACCTGGCCCAGGGCCACACCCGCGCCCAAGCCCATGGCGCTGCCGGCAATGCCACCGTCGCCGGCGCTCTCGGCAAACTTGGGGATGGCCTGCGCGGTCTGGTACTGCATGAACTTGCCCATGTCGTTGCCGACCATGCCCATGCCGATTTTCTGGTCGAGCACCTTTTGCAGCTCCTCGGGCAGCGACACGTTCTGCACCGTCATGCCTTCGAGCTTGAGGCCGATTTTTTCGAATTCGGGCGCCAGCTGCGTGCTCAGCGCCTGGGCAAACGCCAGCTGGTTGGCCGCCAAGTCCAGGAAAGCGATGCCGCTGGAGGCGATGGCGTTGCTGATGTTCTGCAGCACCAGGCCACGCAACTGGCCGTCGAGGTCGGCCACGGTGTAGGCCTCGCGTGTGCCCGAGATTTCGGTGTGGAACAGCTTGGGGTCGGTGACGCGGTAGGCGTAGTTGCCGAAAGCGCGCAGCCGCACCGCGCCAAAGTCGGGGTCGCGCACGGTGATGGGCTGGGGCGTGCCCCATTTCTGGTCCAGCTGCTGGCGGGTGCTGAAAAAGTAGACGTCGCTCTTGAACGGCGACTCGAACAGCTTGTCCCAGTTCTTGAGGTAGGTCAGCACCGGCAGCGTCTGGGTGGTGAGCTTGTGCAAACCTGGCCCGAACACGTCGGCCACCTGGCCTTCGTTGACGAACACCGCCAGCTGCGACTCGCGCACGGTGAGCGAGGCGCCGTTCTGGATTTCCATGTCGCGCATGGGAAAACGCCAGGCCAGCGTGCCGTCGCTCTCTTCCGTCCATTGAATGATGTCAATGAACTGCTTCTTGATGAAGTCCATCAGCGCCATGGTTCGCCTCCTCGCGAAAGTGTGGGTGCGCTGGAAATGATACGCGTCAGTCGGCGTCCAGCGGCGTGATTTCCTGATCGATGGCGCCAAAGATGCTCTGGCCGTCCCGGCCCTTCATCTCGATGCGTATGGTGTCGCCGAACTTCATGTAGTCGGTCTTGGGCGCGCCGTCCTGAATCGTTTCGATGGCGCGTTTTTCGGCGATGCAGCTGTAGCCCTTGGGCCATTCCATGCGGCCGTCCTGCGCCACACCGGGGTTGCTCACGGTGCCGCTGCCCACGATGGAGCCGGCGCGCACGCGGCGCGTTTTGGTGATGTGGGCGATGAGCTGACCGAAGTGGAAGGTCATGTCGGGGCCGGCGTCGCACATGCCCACCTTGCGGCCGTTCCAGGTGCTGTGCAGCGCCAGGTGCACGCGCCCGCCTTGCCAGGCGTCGCCCAGTTCGTCGGGCGTGACGGCCACCGGGCTGAAAGCGGTGGCGGGTTTGCTCTGGAAAAAGCCAAACCCCTTGGCCAGCTCGTTGGGAATGAGGTGGCGCAGGCTGACATCGTTGGCCAGCATCAGCAGGCGCACGCCGGCCAAGGCCTGTTCGGCGTCGGCGCCCATGGGCACGTCGCCGGTGACGACGGCGATCTCGGCCTCGAAGTCGATGCCCATGGCCTCGCTGGGCACCACCACCGGGTCACAGGCGCCCAGCAAGTCGTCGCTGCCGCCCTGGTACATCAGCGGGTCGGTGTAGAAGCTGGCCGGCACCTCGGCGCCGCGCGCGCGCCGAACCAGTTCCACGTGGTTGATGTAGGCCGAACCGTCGGCCCATTGAAAGGCGCGCGGCAGCGGTGCGGCGCACCGGGCGGGGTCGAAGTTGAAGCTGTGGCGCGCCTTGCCGTGGTTGAGCGTGACGTACAGATCCTGCAGTTGCGGAGCGATGAAGTTCCAGTCGTCCAGCGCCTGCTGCAGGGTGTTGGCGATGCCGGTGGCGTAGTGGGCGGTGCTGAGGTCGCGCGAGACGACGACCAGTTGGCCGTCGCGCGAGCCGTCCTTGTAGGTTGCGAGTTTCATGGCAGTCCGTAGGGGTCGTTTGGTATTCTAGGTTGACCACCATGGCAACTTCTGTTTCGCGCTCTGCCCATTGGCGCCTGGCCGCCCTGGCCGGCGCGGTGCTGGCCGCGCACGCCTGGCTGCTGGCCTCACCGCTGCTGCCGGCGGCCGATGTGGCCCTGCCGCTGAACGCGCCGCGCGCGCTGCAGACGCGCACCGTGGTACTCGCGCCCAAGCCCGCTGTGGCGACCAGCCCCGCGCCGGCAGCCCCGCGTGCACCCGCGCGGGTGGCACGCCCCCGCACCCAGCCGTCCACCGCGCCTGCGTCGCTGGTGCCAATAACGCCGATGCCGGCGCCGGTGCCGGTGCCGGCTCCAGAGCCTGAAGAACCCGTAGCCGACGTGGCCCCGCCCGAAGCGCCGGCTGTCGAGGTGGTAGCCGCCGCACCGGTGGTGGAGGACGTGGTCGCCGCACTGGCGGGTGACAAACCCGCAGCGGAGCCGGCGGCCGTGCCCTTTGCGCCGCCGCCATCCGCGCGCTTGCACTACGAGGTGCACGTGGAGTACCGGGGCGTGCGCCAAAACCTCAACGGCACGCTGGACTGGCAACACGACGGCGAGCGCTACCGCCTGCACATGGCGGTGGAAATGGTGTTTCTGGGCAGCCGGGTGCAACACAGCGAAGGCCGGCTGGGCCGCCACGGCATCCACCCACAACGCTTTTCAGAAAAAACCCGCAGCGAACGCGCGGCCCATTTCGACGAGGCCAGCACCCGCATACGCTACAGCGCCAACACGCCCGACGCCCCGCTCCTGCCCGGCCACCAGGACCGCCTGAGCGTGTTTTTGCAACTCGCCGGCCTGGTGCACGCGCGGCCCGAACGTTTTCCGGCCGGGCACACGGTGCACATCCCCACCAGCGGGGTGCGAGACTCGGAAACCTGGGCTTTCGAAGTGAAGGGCACAGAAACCATCGCCCTGCCCAAGGGCGACGTGGCCGCGCTGCACCTGCGCCGCCTGCCGCGCAAGGAATTCGACACCACGGTGGACGTGTGGCTGGCGCCCGCGCTGGGCCACCTGCCGGTGCGCATGCGCCTGCAGGAAGCCAACGGCAATGTGGCGGACCAGCGACTGATCACCCCGTGATCGCGCCGGGAACTTGAAATTTCCGCCGAACGGCCCATATAGCCAGTATGCTGAATGCCGATATCCCTACAAAGGACATCAGCCTCCTTTCAGCAGATTGGTCGAGTTTCAAGGACATTTCATCCATGCACATGCTCTACGACTCTGAATCCTTCGCGGTGGTCCACATCCAGGCCGACGCGCTGTTGGACAACGAAGCCGCGCCCGCCGGCCCACAGTTGGCACGCCACGGCTTTGAAATCGTGGACAAACGCTCGGGCAAAGAAATTTACCTCGATGGCTCCTGGGCCGAGATGTTCCAGCAGCGCATCAGCGCCTGGCAACTGAACACACCCAGCCAGGAAGAGGTGGAAGACACGCTGGAAGGTTATGCCGTGTTGGCGCAGATGCCGGTGGTCATGCACTGACACGCCCGCTCCGCCTGCCAACGCCGGCCCCGTGCCGGCGTTGTTATTTCTGCCTCAAAGTGGCGCGCGCGCCGTCCACCAGCGGTACAGCGGTTCGGCCAACACCAGCACCGCCACCAGACGGCACACCTGAAAGGCCGTGACCACCGGCACCCCCAGCTGCAGCACCTTGGCGGTGATGGCCATCTCAGTGATGCCACCGGGCGAGGTGCCCAGGATCATGGTGGCGGGGTGCTGCCCGATCAGCCGCGCCAGGCCCCAGCCGAACACGGCGCAGATGGCCATCATCACCAGTGACGCCAAGGCCACCGAACCCAGCCAACGTGGTGCGGTGTGCAAAAAGGCCGGCGTGAAACGCACGCCCAGGCTGACGCCGATGAACAACTGCGCCGCGTTGGACACCACCGGTGGGATGGCCGACAGGATGTGGCCGTTGAGTGTGACGGCCATGGTGACCAGCAGCGCGCCCATGAACCACGGGTTGGCCCGGCCCAGCCGCTGCGCCACCAGCGCGCCCGCCAGCGTGAGCGCGGCCAGCAGCGCCAAGCCGGGCCAGGCCACGTCGCGCACGGCCGGTGGGGACACATCGAGCCCACTCACACCCCAGAACAGCATGGCGAACGGCAGGCAGAGGGTCACCATCAGCACACGCAGGCTGTGCGCCGAGGCCACCAGATCGGTGCGCGCGCCGGCGCGTTCAGCCAGCAGGGTCATCTCCGATGCGCCACCGATGGCGCCCGAAAAATAGGTGGTGGCGCGCAAGCCCGCTGGCGACAAGCCGGGCAGGTGGCGCGCATGCACCCGCTGCAGCCAGCGCCCAAAGCCCCAGCCCAGCAGCAACGCCCAGGCGATGCCCAGCGCGATGACCCACCACAAGCCCACCACCATGGCACCCACCTGCGGCGTGAAGTACAGGCCCAGCGCGGTGCCAATCACCCACTGGCCGCCGTTGCGCAAGGGCGCCCAGCTGCGGGTGGGCGCACCGGCCAGGGAGACCACCGCCGTGGCCAGCAGCGGCCCCAGCATCCAGGGAATGGGCGTGTGCCATTGCACACACAGCGCCGCAGCGCCCAGCGCCAGCACCAGGGTGCCCAGCACACGAACAACAAAGCCCACGCGTGGGGCACGCGAAACAGTCATGAGAACAAGGGAATGGACCGGCAGCCCCGCGACGCAGGGAAAAGGCCCCGATAGTATCGGTGCCATGAACCGACGCCGCTACGCCCAACAAGCCCTGTGCCTGGCCGCCCTGCTGCTGGCCGGCTGCGCCACCGCCGTGCCCACCCCGATGACACCGGCCGACGTGCCCGGCGCGCTGCAGGCGCTGTCAGCCCAACGCCTGCTGCTGCTGGGCGAACAACACGACGCCGACGCCCACCAGGCGCTGCAGCGCGCCACCGTGGCACACCTGGCGCCACAGGGCCGGCTGGCCGCGCTGGTGCTGGAAATGGCCGACCGCGGCACCCACACCCGGGACCTGCCGCAGGGCGCCACCGAAGCCGAGGTGCAAGCCCGTTTGCAATGGAACAACGACGGTTGGCCCTGGGCGCGTTATGGCCCGGTGGTGATGGCAGCCGTGCGCGCCGGCGTGCCGGTGCTGGGCGGCAACCAGCCGCGGGCCGACATGCGCGCCGCCATGGCCGACGCGACACTGGATGCCCGCCTGGGCCCGGACGCCCTGGCGCGCCAGCGCGAGAACATCGACCAAGGCCACTGCGGCCTGCTGCCGGCCAGCCAGCTCGCACCCATGGCGCGCATACAGATTGCCCGCGACCGCGCCATGGCGCAGACGCTCACGGAAGCCGCCTCCAAGGCGGCCAGCGATCAGGTGGTGGTACTGGTGGCCGGCACCGAACACGTGCGGCGCGGCCTGGGCGTGCCCGTGCACCTGACGCCCGAATGGGCCGGGCGCAGCCAGGTGGTGGTGATGCACAGCGGCGCGGCAACGCCCGCGTCACAAACAGGCGCCGACCACCTGTGGCTCACGCCGGCCACCGAACCCAAGGACCACTGCGCCGAGCTGCGCCAGCGCTGGGGCCAACCAGCCAGCAAGTGATCAGGCCTGCGCCTTGATGGCGTCGGCCAGCACGTTGACCATGGTGTCGATGTGCGATGTTTCGACGATGTAGGGCGGCGCGAACACCAGGTTGTCGCCGGCGCTGCGCACCAGCACGCCCTTGTGGTAGCAGTCCATGAACACATCGAACGCGCGTTTGCCCGGCAGACCGGCCACCGGTGCCAGCTCCACCACAGCGGCGCAACCCAGGCTGCGGATGCCGATCACATTGGGCAGGTCTTTGAGCGCGCTGTGCATGGCGTCGCCCAGCACCTTGCCCATCTCGCCGGCCCGGGCGAACAGGTTCTCCTGCTGGAACAGCTCCAGCGTGGCGATGGCCGCCGCACACGCCACCGGGTGGCCGGAGTAGGTGTAGCCATGGAAGAACTCGATGGCGTGTTCGGGCGCCTTGCTGTGCGCGCCCATCATGGCGTCGTAAATGTGCTCGCGGCAAATCACGCCGCCCAGCGGGATGACGCCGTTGGTCACGCACTTGGCAAAGTTGAGCATGTCGGGCACGACGCCGTAAAAGTCGGCGGCGAAGTTGGTGCCCATGCGGCCGAAACCGGTGATGACCTCGTCAAAAATCAGCAGGATGCCGTGTTTGTCGCAGATCTCGCGCAGGCGCTTGAGGTAGCCCTGGGGCGGCAGGTACCAGCCGGCGCTACCGGCCACGGGTTCGACGATCACGGCCGCCACGTTGCTCGGATCGTGCAGCGGCAGGATGCGGTTTTCCAGTTCGGTCAGGATGTCCTCCTGCCACACCGGTTCCTGGTTGTGGATGTAGGCCTGGTTGACCGGGTCGTGGATGAAGCGCATGTGGTCCACACGCGGCAACAGCGCCGTGCCGAAGGCCTTGCGGTTGGCCGGGATGCCGCCCACGCTCATGCCGCCAAAACCCACGCCGTGGTAGCCGCGCTCGCGGCCAATGAACACGTTGCGGTGGCCTTCGCCACGCGCGCGGTGGTAGGCCAGCGCCACCTTCATCGAGGTGTCGGCCGCCTCGCTGCCGGAGTTGCAGAACAGCACCTTGTTGAGGTCGCCCGGCGCCATGGCGGCAATCATCTCTGCCGCGCGGAAGGCCTTGTCGTTGGTGACGTTGAAGGCGGTGCCGTAGTCCAGCGTGTCGAGCTGCTTCTTGATGGCCTCGTTGATGGGCTTGCGGTTGTGGCCGGCGCCCACACACCACAGGCTGGAAATGCCGTCGATGACCTGGCGGCCGTCGTGGATGGTGAAGAACATGCCGTCGGCGGCGACGAACACCCGCGGGTCGTCCTTGAAGCCACGGTTGGGGGTGAACGGCAACCAGTGGTTGTCCATGCGGAAATCGTTGTAGGCCATGGGTGTCTCCTGCGGTGAAAACGTTGCAACGTCGGCCATTGTGTCATTTCAGGCAGAAAACGTCGGCGCCATTGCCGCGCCGACAGACAGGGCCGCCGGCCTGCGACAATCCTGCCCCATGCAACACACCTACGTCCTGACCCTGTCCTGCCCCGACCGGCCCGGCATCGTGCACGCGGTGTCGGGTTTCCTGTTCGAGCGCGGCGGCAACATCGAAGAAGCCGCCCAGTACAACGACCACGACACCGGCCTGTTTTTCATGCGGGTTCAGTTTGCCTGCGACCAGCTGAGCGAAGCCGAGCTGCGCGACCAGCTGGCGCAGTTTGCCAACGGCTTCAACATGGCCTGGGGCCTGCACCCCTTGAGCGCGCCCATGCGCACCGTGCTGCTGGTGAGCAAGGAAGGCCATTGCCTCAACGACCTGCTGTTCCGCTGGAAAAGCGGGCTGCTGCCGCTGGACATCCGCGCCATCATCAGCAACCACCGCGAGTTCTACCAGCTGGCCGCCAGCTACAACGTGCCATTTCATTACTTGGCGGTCAACGCCGCCAACAAGCTTCAGGTGGAGGCCAAGCAATTGGAAATCATCCACAGCGAAGCGGCTGAACTGGTGGTGCTGGCGCGTTACATGCAGGTCTTGAGTGATGACTTGTGCCGCCAGTTGTCAGGCTCGGCGATCAATATCCATCACTCTTTCCTGCCCAGCTTCAAAGGCGCCAAACCCTATTACCAGGCGCATGACCGGGGCGTCAAACTGATAGGCGCCACCGCCCATTACGTGACCGCCGAACTGGACGAAGGCCCGATCATTGAGCAGGACGTGGCGCGCGTGGACCACAGCAAGACGGTGGAAGACCTGACCACCCTGGGCCGTGATACCGAGAGCCAGGTGCTGGCGCGCGCCGTCAAATGGCACAGCGAGCACCGCGTGCTGCTGAACGGTCACAAAACCGTGATTTTCAAGTGATGGCGGGGCGCTGCGTGTAATGCGCGTGGCGCTTTTCCAGAAAAGCTCGAATTCCCTCCTGGGCGTCCGGCGTCAGCGCTGCCGAGGCCATCAATTCGACCGCCAACTGGTAAGCCTGGTCCTGCGGCAAGCCGACCTGCTGGTAGAAGCCCTGCTTGCCCATGGCTTTTGAGAGCGCGCTGCCACGGCTGGCGCGGGTAATCAGATCCAGGGTGGCGGCGTCGAGCTTGTCGGCCGGCACGGCGCGGTTGATGAGCCCCCACTGGGCGGCGGTGGCGGCATCGATGGCGTCGCCGGTCATTGCCATTTCCAAAGCCCGTTTGCGACCGACACTGCGCGCCACCGCCACCAGCGGGGTGTGGCAAAACAGGCCACCTTTGCCGCCCGGTATCGCGAAAGAAGCGCTGTCGGCGGCAATCGCCAGGTCGCAGCTCGCCACCAGTTGGCAGCCGGCTGCCGTGGCCAGTGCGTGCACCCTGGCAATCACCGGTTGCGGCATGGCCTGGACGGCGTCCATCATGTCGGTGCAGACACGAAACAATTCGCGCGCCTGCTCCAGCGTGGCGCCGGCCATGTCGGCAAAGTTATGCCCGGCGCTGAAGACCGGGCCGTTGGCCGCCAGAATCACGCCCAGCGCGTCACTGCGCGCCACTTGATGCAAGGCCTGCGTCAACTCCAGCATGACGTTCATGGCCAGTGCGTTGCGCTTTTCAGGGCGATTCAAGGTGATGGTGGTGATGGCGCCATCGGATGAGAGCAGCAGGTGTTGGTAGTTCATGGGAACATTGTGGCAGTCCGGTCCGGCCTAGGCAAGCTGCGCCCGGTTGGCCATGACCTCACCCAGCCGTATCGCGACGCCCGGTTGCCACGTCGGATTGAATTGCAGTGGACCTTTGGGAAACAGCATGACCACCGTTGAGCCCAGCAAAAAGCGACCCATCTCCTGGCCCTGGCGCAGTTGTACGCTCTG
>JAUYSB010000235.1 GCA_030696525.1 Hydrogenophaga sp.
GAAACCCGGCGCCATCCTGGCCTCCAACACATCGACGCTGGACGTCAACAAGATCGCCGCCTTCACCCAGCGCCCGCAGGATGTGGTGGGCATGCATTTCTTCAGCCCGGCCAACGTGATGAAGCTGCTCGAAGTCATTCGCGGTGAGAAGACCGCCAAGGACGTGCTGGCCACCGTGATGGCCGTCAGCAAGAAGATCAGGAAGACGGCGGTGGTGTCCGGCGTCTGCGACGGCTTTATCGGCAACCGCATGATCGAGCAGTATGGCCGCCAGGGCGGCTTCCTGCTCGACGAGGGTTGCACCCCCGCCCAGGTCGACAAGGCCATGGAAAAATTCGGCATGGCCATGGGCCCGTTCCGCATGGGCGACCTGGCCGGCAACGACATCGGCTGGGCCATCCGCAAGCGCCGCTACACCGAAAAACCCGACATGAAATACAGCAAGACCGCTGATCTGCTGTGCGAGAAGGGCCGTTTCGGCCAGAAAACCGGCGCAGGCTGGTACGACTACGTGCCCGGCAAACGCGATGCCATCCCCAACGCCGAGGTGGTCCAGATGATCGCGGACCACCGCGCGTCGTTAGGCATCACCCCACGCAAGGTGTCCGACGAAGAAATCGTGCATCGCCTGGTGTTCTCGCTGGTCAACGTAGCCGCACACATCCTGGAAGAGGGCATTGCCAACAAGGCCAGTGACATCGACGTGGTCTACATCTTTGGCTACGGCTTCCCGGTGCACCGCGGCGGTCCGCTGAAGTACGCCGACGAGGTGGGGCTGTTCAACGTGGCCCAGGTCATGAAACGTTTTGCGCAGAACCCGCTGGACGACGCCAAGTTCTGGCAACCGGCCCCGCTGCTGGCCCGCCTGGCCGCCGAAGGCAAGACCTTCAACTGATGCACAGAACACACGAGACAAGGACACTGCCATGACTTCCGCACTGATCGTATCGACCGCACGCACCCCCCTGGCCAAGAGCTGGAAGGGCGCGTTCAACATGACCCACGGCGCCACCCTGGGCGGCCACGCCGTGCAGCACGCCATCTCGCGCGCCGGCATTGATGCCGCCGAGGTGGAAGACGTCATCATGGGCTGCGCCACGCCCGAAGGTGCCACCGGCGCCAACATCGCACGCCAGATCGCGCTGATGGCCGACTGCCCCATCACGGTCTCGGGCATGACCGTCAACCGCTTCTGCTCCTCGGGCCTGCAGACCATTGCCCTGGCCGCGCAACGCATCATCGCCGGCGAAGGCGACGTGTTCGTGGCCGGTGGCGTGGAAAGCATCTCCTGCGTGCAGCAGGAGATGAACCAGCACATGATGCGCGACCTGGCGCTGAACAAGAAGAAGCCCGAGATTTACTGGAACATGCTGCAGACCGCCGAGCAGGTGGCCCAGCGTTACAACATCGGCCGCGAAGCCATGGACCAGTACGGCGCCGCCAGCCAACAAAAGGCCACGGCCGCGCTGGAAGCCGGTCTGTTCAAGGACGAGATCGCGCCCATCACCGTCACGGCCGGCGTGGTGGACAAGGTCATGGGTCTGACCACCAAAAAAGTCACGGTCGAGAACGACGAAGGCATACGTGCCGGCACCACCTTTGAAGGCATACACGGCCTGCGTTCGGCGCTGCCGGGCGGCCTGGTGTCGGCCGGCAACGCCAGCCAGTTCTCCGATGGCGCCGGTGCCTGCGTGCTGATGGACGAAAAGCTGGTCAGCCAGCGCGGTCTCAAACCCCTGGGCCGTTTCCTGGGTTTTGCCGTGGCCGGCTGCGAGCCCGACGAAATGGGCATCGGCCCGGTGTTCGCGGTACCCAAGGTGCTCAAGAAGCTGGGCCTGACGGTCGACGACATCGACCTGTGGGAACTCAACGAAGCCTTCGCGGTGCAGGTGCTCTATTGCCGCGACAAACTGGGCATCCCGGCCGACCGCCTCAACGTCAACGGCGGCGCCATCGCCGTGGGCCACCCCTATGGCGTGTCGGGCCAGCGCCTGACCGGCCACGCGCTGATCGAAGGCAAGCGCCGTGGCGCCAAACGCGTGTGCGTGACCATGTGCATTGGCGGTGGCATGGGCGCGGCCGGGGTGTTTGAAGTCTTGTGATGCGGGAGTGAGCATGAGTCTGCGCCCCACGGTCGATTTTCTGTTGTACGACTGGCTGGGGGTGCAGACCCTCAGCGAGCGAGCGCGTTTTGCCGACCACTCGCGCGAAACCTTCGACGCGGTGCTCGACACCTGCGAGCGCATCGCCCGCGACAAGTACGCGCCTTTCAACCGCACGGTGGACACACAGGAGCCGCATTTCGACGGTGAAAAAGTGATCCTGCCGCAGGCCACACACGACGCGCACAAGGCCTACGCAGAAAGTGGCATGCTCAGCGCCGCGCAGGATTACGCCATTGGGGGCATGCAGTTGCCCTACACGGTCGAGGCCTCGGGCAACGCTTTTTTTGCCATGGCCTCGGTCAGCATAGGCTCGGGCATGTTGACCACGGGCAACGCCAACTTGCTCATGAAACACGGCACCGAGGTGCAGCAGCAGGTGTTTGCGCTGAACGAATTTTCGGGCCGCTGGTCGGGCACCATGTGCCTGAGCGAACCCCAGGCGGGCTCGTCCTTGAGCGACGTGATGACCCGCGCCGTGCCCGATGGCGCGGGCTTCGAAGCCGATCCGCTGGGCCCGCGTTACCGGCTCACCGGCAACAAGATGTGGATCTCGGCCGGCGAACACGAGCTGACCGACAACATCGTGCACCTGGTGCTGGCCAAAATTCCGGACGAGAACGGCAAGCTCATTCCCGGCACCCGGGGCATCAGCCTGTTCATCGTGCCCAAAAAGCTGGTGGACGCGCAGGGCCAGCTCACCGGGGCGCGCAACGACGTGGCCCTGGCCGGCCTCAACCACAAGTGCGGCTGGCGCGGCACCACCAACACCTTGCTCAACTTCGGTGAAGGCAAGTTCCCCGTCAACGGCCAGGCGGGTGCCGTGGGCTATCTGGTAGGCCAGCCCGGACGGGGCCTGCAGTGCATGTTCCACATGATGAACGAGGCCCGCATCGGCGTGGGCATGGCGGCCACCATGCTCGGCATGGCGGGTTACCACGCCAGTCTGGATTACGCCAAGAACCGCCCACAGGGCAGGGCGGTGGGCCCGGCCGGCAAAGACCCGGCCCAGCCGCAGGTGCGCATCATCGAACACGCCGACGTCAAGCGCATGCTGTTGGCGCAGAAAGCCTATTGCGAAGGCGCGCTGGCGCTGGAGCTGTACTGCGCCCGCCTGGTGGACGAACACCACACCGGCAGCGCCGAGGCGGCCGACGACGCCCGCCTGCTGCTGGAGGTGCTGACCCCCATCGCCAAAAGCTGGCCCAGCGAATGGTGCCTGGAGGCCAACAGCCTGGCCATCCAGGTGCACGGCGGCTATGGCTACACACGCGATTTCCCGGTCGAGCAGTACTGGCGCGACAACCGCCTCAACATGATCCACGAAGGCACCCACGGCATACAGGCCACCGACCTGCTGGGCCGCAAGGTCTTGATGGACAACGGCCGTGGTCTGCAGCTGCTGGCCGGGCGCATCAACGACACCGTGGGGCGTGCCATCCAGCAACCCGCGCTGGCGGCCCACGCCAACGCCCTGGCGGCAGCGCTGCAGCGTGTAGGCGCCGCCACCAAGGCCGCCTGGGCCACCGGCAACCCGGCGGATGCCCTGGCCAACGCCGTGCCCTACATGCAGGCTTTTGGCCACACGGTGCTGGCGTGGCTCTGGCTCGACGTGGCCCTGAGCGCACTTCAGCATGACGCTGTGCAGGCCCAAGCCGCCACCGTGGGCCGCCTGGCAGCCACACGCTACTTCTTCCACTACGAGCTGCCCAAGATCGCCGGCTGGTTGCCGGTGGTCGAGAGCCGCGACCCCACCTGTGCCGAACTGCCCGAGGAAGCCTTCTGATGCTGCGTCATATCGTCTTGTGGACCTTCAAGGAGCACGCCGAGGGCGGCGACAAGGCCGCCAACATCGCGCGCGCCAGGGCGCTGCTCGAGGGCTGTGCGGCGCTCACGCCGGGCATCGTGTCGTTTGATGTCGCCACGGCACAGCCGGGGATGATCTTCAACGCCGATCTGGTGCTCGACAGCAGCTTCACCGACCGCGCTGCGCTGGAGGCTTACCAACACCACCCCGAGCACGCGGCCATCAAACCTTTCATGGCGGCAGCCGTGGCCGGCCGCCACTGTGTGGATTTCGAAACCTGACGGAGACAAGCAACATGACACGCACGGTTCAACAACTGTTCGACCTCAGTGGCAAGACCGCCCTGGTCACCGGCGGCTCGCGCGGCCTGGGCCTGCAGATGGCGCAAGCCCTGGGCGAGGCGGGCGCGCGCATCATGCTGAGCTCGCGCAAGGCGGCCGATCTGGAGCAGGCCGTGGCAACGCTGCAGGACCAGGGCATTGACGCGCGCTGGATCGCGGCCGACTGCGCCAAAGAAGCCGACATCCAACGCCTCACCGACGAGACGCTGGAGCGCATGGGCGACATCGACATCCTGGTCAACAACGCAGGCGCCACCTGGGGTGCGCCCGCCGAGGACTATCCCATCGAAGCCTGGGACAAGGTCATGAACCTCAACATCCGGGGCTACTTTCTGCTCAGCCAGGCGGTGGGCAAGCGCAGCATGATCGCGCGCAAAAGCGGAAGCATCATCAACCTGGCCAGTGTGGCCGGGCTGGGCGGCAACCCGATCGAGATGAAAACCATCGCCTACAACACCTCCAAGGCGGCGGTGATCAACTTCACCCGCGCGCTCGCCGGCGAGTGGGGCCACCACGGCATACGCGTCAACGCCATCTGCCCGGGCTTTTTCCCCAGCAAGATGAGCGCGGGTCTGCTGGAGGTGATGGGCCAGAAGATCCTGCAGGGCACACCACTGGGCCGGCTGGGCGACGACGAAGGCCTCAAGGGCCTGACCCTGCTGTTTGCCAGCGAGGCCGGCAAACACATCACCGGCCAGCTGATGGCGGTGGACGGCGGCGCGTCGGCCTTGGTCGGAGGCTGAGGTGGGCATTTCTTTTGGCGTTCCCATTCCCTTCGTCGATCACCTGGGTTTCGAACTCACGCGTTTTAATGGCGGGTTCTCCGAGATCGTGTTCGCGCCCCGGCCCGAGCATCTGAACTCCTTTGATGTGGTGCACGGCGGCGCCACCATGACCTTGCTGGACGTGACCATGGCCACGGCGGCGCGCAGCATCACGCCCGAGCTCGGCGTGGTCACCATCGAGATGAAAACCACCTTCATGCGCGCCGGCCGGGGCACGCTGCGCGGCGTGGGCCGGCTGATCCACCGCACCCGTTCCCTGGCCTTCACCGAGGCCTCGATTTTCGACGCCGAGGGCCTGCTCTGTTCGCAAGCCACCGGCACTTTCAAGTACGTGGCGCGCCGTTCCGACAGCGCGTCTCCGGTTTCCACAGACTGATCCGTCACGGAGTTTTCCATGCCCCAGAACGCCCAGATCCTGCTCGACAACCGCCCCGTGGGCGAAGCCACCGTCGGCAATTTCAAGACCGTCACCACCGACACGCCTGCGCTCCAAGATGGCCAGGTGCTGGTGCGCCACCACTACCTGAGCCTGGACCCCTACATGCGCGGGCGCATGAACGACAGCAAGAGCTACGCGGCCTCGCAGCCGCTGGGCCAGGTGATGATCGGCGGCACCGTGGGCGAGGTGATCGAATCGCGTCACCCCAAGTTTGCGGTGGGCGACCAGGTGGTGGGCATGGGCGGCTGGCAACAGTACAGCGTGGTCAATGCGGGCGAGCCCGGCGCGCTGCGCAAGGTGGACACCACCCACGTGCCGCTGAGCCACTACCTGGGTGCGGTGGGCATGCCCGGCGTGACGGCCTGGTACGGCCTGGTCAAGATCATCGAACCCAAGGCCGACGAAACCGTGGTGGTGAGTGCGGCCAGCGGCGCGGTGGGCAGCGCTTTTGGCGCCCTGGCCAAGGCGCGCGGCTGCCGCGTGGTGGGCATTGCCGGCGGGCCCGACAAGTGCGCCTACCTCACCAACGAGCTGGGCTTTGACGCCGCCATCGACCACCGTGCCCACCCCGACCTCAAGAGCATGAGCCAGGCCCTCAAGGCCGCCTGCCCGAATGGCATCGACGGCTATTTCGAAAACGTCGGCGGGCACATTTTGGATGCCGTGCTGCTGCGCGCCAACGCCTTTGCGCGCGTCGCCGTGTGCGGCATGATCGCCGGCTACGACGGCGCGCCGCTGCCGCTGCAAAACCCGGCGCTGATCCTGGTCAACCGCATGAAGGTGCAGGGCTTCATCGTGAGCGAACACATGGAAGTGTGGCCCGAGGCCTTGAAGGAGCTGGGCACGCTGGTGGGCAGCGGCCAGCTGCGCCCGCGCGAGAGCGTGGCGCTGGGCATAGAAAGCGCGCCGCAAGCCTTCCTGGGTTTGCTCAAAGGCAAGAATTTCGGCAAACAACTGGTCAAGCTGATCTGAACCACGAAGAAGGAGACGCGCCATGTCCGACCTGATCCTGCACCACTACCCCGACTCGCCTTTTTCCGAAAAAGTGCGCCTCATCCTTGGCGCCAAGAAGCTGGCCTGGAAGTCGGTGCGCATCCCGGTCATCATGCCCAAGCCCGATGTGCTGGCGCTGACCGGCGGCTACCGGCGCACGCCCTTGCTGCAGATCGGTGCCGACATCTATTGCGACACCGCGCTGATTTGCGACGTGTTGGAACACCGCCAGCCGCTGCCCTCGCTGTACCCGGCGGCCGAAAAAGGCCTTGCGCGCATCGTGGCGCAGTGGGCCGACAGCACGCTGTTCTGGGCTGCCATGGCCTACAACCTGCAACCCAAGGGGGCTGCCAGCATGTGGGAAGGCGCGCCGCCCGAGGCGGCCAAGGCCTTTGCGGCCGACCGTGGCGCCATGGCGCAGGGCATGACGCGCCTGCGCCCGGCCGACGCCGCTGCGGCCTACAAAAGCTACCTGCGCCGGCTGGCCCACATGCTGGAGCAAAACGACTTTCTGGTGGGCGACGCGCCCTGTGTGGCCGACTTTGCGGTTTACCACCCACTGTGGTTCACCCGCCACCGCACGCCCGCCGTGGCCGACATCTTCCAGGCCACGCCCGTGGTGCTGGACTGGATGGACCGCATGGCCGCGCTGGGCCATGGCGCGCCCGAGAAGATGGGTTCGGCCGATGCCATCGCGCTGGCCCATGCCAGCACGCCCGCCGCGCCGCACGACGACTTTTTCCAAGACGACCACGGCATCGCGCTGGGCAGCCGCGTCAGCGTGGCGGCCGAGAGTTTTGGCACGGAGCTCACCGAAGGCGAGCTGGTGGCCGCTACGCGCACCCAGATCACCCTGCGCCGCCTTGACGAGCGTGCCGGCACGGTGCATGTGCACTTTCCCCGCGTGGGCTATGTGATGCGCGCGCTGGCATGAAGCTCCGGTGGTTCTTCAAGGCATTTGATGCGCTGACGCCGACCGAGATGTATGCCTTGCTGCGCCTGCGCAGCGAGGTGTTTGTGGTTGAGCAAAACTGCGTGTTCCTGGACATGGACAACAGCGACCAGCCGGCCCAACATCTGCTGGGTTGGGCCGACGGACCTGCGCCGCAGTTGCTGGCCTGTGCACGCTGTTTTGGCCCGGGCGTGAAGTACGCCGAGGCCAGCATAGGCCGCGTGGTCACCGCGTCGGTGGCTCGCGGCAGCGGTGTGGGTCATGTGCTCATGCGCGAAGCCGTGCGTGCGCTGCAAGGCCATTGGGGCGTGTTGCCCATACGCATTGGCGCCCAGGCCCGCTTGCAGGCCTTTTACGAACAACACGGTTTTGTCCGCGAGGGTGAGACCTACATCGAAGACGGCATCCCCCACATCGAGATGTTGCGACCTGCGACACACGAAGCCACACACGGAGCACCCCATGCTGAATGAGTTCAAGGGCAAGACGGCTGTCATCACCGGCGCCGGTTCGGGTTTTGGTCTGGAGGTCGCGCGCATCGCCGCCGCGCGTGGCATGAGCCTGGTGCTGGTGGACGTGCAGCAGAACGCGCTCGATGCCGCCCGTGCCGAACTGGAAGCGGCCGGTGCCCCGGTGCTGGCGCAACGGGTGGACGTGTCCAGCGCCGAACAGATGACGGCACTGGCCGAAGCGGTGGTGGCCCGCTTCGGCGCGCCGCATTTTGTGTTCAACAACGCAGGGGTGGGCTCGGGCGGCTTGATCTGGGAAAACTCGCTCAAGGACTGGGAGTGGGTGCTGGGCGTCAACCTGTGGGGTGTCATTCACGGTGTGCGCCTGTTCACGCCCATGATGCTGACTGCCGCCAAGGCCGACCCGACCTGGCGCGGCCACATCGTCAACACCGCCAGCATGGCCGGCTTGCTGACGCCGCCCAACATGGGCGTCTACAACGTCACCAAACACGCGGTGGTGGCGCTGACCGAAACGCTGTACCAGGACTTGCGCCTGGTGACCGACCAGATCGGCGCCAGCGTGTTGTGCCCGTACTTTGTGGCCACCGGCATCCACCAGAGCGACCGCAACCGCCCACTGGGCATGGCCGACGAGAAACCCACCGCCAGCCAGCTGATCAACCAGGCCATGACCGGCAAGGCGGTCACCAGCGGCAAGGTCACGGCGGTGCAGGTTGCGAACAAGGTGTTTGCCGCACTGGAGGCCGACCAGTTCTACGTCTTCAGCCACCCGCACGCGCTGGGCAATGTGCAGACGCGCATGGAAGACGTGCTGCAGATGCGCAACCCCACCGACCCGTTTGCCGAGCGGCCCGAGGTGGGCGAGAAGTTGCGCGCAGCGCTGCGGGCGGGCTGAAAGGCTCTGCTGGGCAAAGTGGAGCGCCCAGACAAAAGCCGCCCAGAAGGCGGCTTTCGATGTGACTGGCCCGGCTGCAGCTTGTGGGCTGCAGCGACCGGTCAGGCTGCTCAGTACGAGCGGCGCGGTTCGCGGTCGCGGTAGCCGCCACCAGCGTTCGACTCTTTGGGACGCGACAGGTTGACGACGATGGAACGGCCGCCGACGGACATGCCGTTCAGACCGGAGATCGCTGCCTGGGCTTCTTCTGCGGTGCCCATTTCGACAAAGCCGAAACCCTTGGAGCGGCCGGAGTCGCGGTCCATCATCACGGTGGCCGAGCCAACGCTGCCGTAGGCCGAGAAGTTGTGACGCAGGGCTTGGTCGTCGATGGTGTAGGGCAGGTTGCCCACGTACAGTTTGCTGCTCATGATGAGCCTTTCAGAGAGAGTGCGCCGCCGGATATGTGAAGCGGCACTGAGAGAGGCGTGGTGTCATTGAAGTCCACGCTGAGAATGCGCCGGACCATCCAGGTTCGGCACATGACAGGGCTGGTGACGCCAAACGGCAACCAGCACTGTTGTTGGAACCGGTGAGGTCACAACGCATCGGATTATATTTCAATTTGAAATATTTTGGCGAATTTTTATTATTGTTCTTTATAAAACACGGCTGCAGTGGCTCGGGCGGGGTCAGTCGGCCTCGAACTGGGTGGCGTTCTTCCCTTTGAACGGCGTATAAAACGCCTTGATGGCCGCCATGTCGGCGTCCACATTGCCGGTGGGCACAAACACCGGGCCCAGGCCGCTGCGCTTCTCGTGGTAGTCCATGTAAGCCATGACGATGGGCACCTGGGCGCCGACGGCGATGTGGTAGAAGCCGGTTTTCCAGTAGCGCGTCTTGCTGCGCGTGCCCTCGGGCGGCACGATGAGTTGCAGCGGGCCTTCGGCGGTCTGGATGGCCGCCACCGAGGCGGCCACCAGGTTGGTGGACTGTTCGCGGTTGACGGGTATGCCGCCCAGCCAGCGCATCAGGCCCCGAAAGGGTGGCTTGAAGATGCTTTGTTTGCCCATCCAGTAGATGTTCAGGCGCAGCGCAAAGGCGACCATCAAGGTGTAGGGCAGGTCCCAGTTGCTGGTGTGGGGTGCGGCGATCAGCACGGCTTTGCCGGCGTCGGCGGGCAGGGCGCCTTCAATGCGCCAGCCGCTCAACTTCAGAAAACCCACCGAAAAAGCGCGCAGCAGCGTGTTGACGACGGGTGTCGTGAAGATGGTGCGGTGCATGTAGCGAGTATCGCCGAGCGCGCACGGGCGCCCTGCGTTGTCAAGGCGTGGCCAGCGGCACCACGGACGAAGGCACGGCGGCGATCTTGGTTTGCAGCGTCACGCTGCGGGTGCTGGCGTCGGTGGTCGCGCCTTCCTTGCCTTCCCAGGTCACGGTCACCGTCACCAGCTTGAAGCGCGGCTGCCCGCTGCCGGTGTTTTCAAGCACCGTCCAGCGGCGGTCAAACGTGGCGCCGAGCACACCAGCCGGGCTGTCGTTGCCGGCGGCAATGCCATCAAAGGTGGTGACGCAGCCGCTGGGGCACCAGCTGCGGAAGGTCTCGATGCGGTCTTGTGCCATGTGCACGGCGGCGTTGCGCTGGTGGCTGTCGGACGAGGCGCCGATCACGTAGCTTTCCATCTCCGTCACGCCCAGCATGCCGATGCCCAGGATCAGAAAACCGATCAGCGATTCGATCAGGGAGAAGCCACGTTGGCGTGATGCTGCGCGCATGTCAGTTCCAGTCCTTCCAGCTGCCGGCCAGGCGCTGCACCTTGGCCGGGTCGGCGCCGGGCGGCAACATGGCCGGCTGGCTGCCGCCGGTGTTGCCAGCGTAGAACAGCTGGGTGTTGGCGTTGAGGTTGTCCATGCCGGAGTCGATGGCCACGGTGCCGTACACCGTGCCGCCACCCCAGCCGTTGGCGCGGCTGGCGTCGCAGGCGGTGTCGAGGTAGACCGTGCCGTAGACCTGCGGCCCGCCGTTGATGGCGGGGCAGTCGGGGGTGCAGGCGGCGCTGGAGAACACGAGGGTCACGGGTTCGGTGGGCGAGCCCAGGCTGTCGTGGAAGGGCGCCGGGCTGTCTATCCAATACACAGTGCGTTTGGGGGTGGTGCTCTGGCTCAGGCCGGCGTTGGCCTGGGCGGTGGACCATTGCATCACCATGTCCTTGGTGACGCTGCCGAACACCGTGGCCCAGGCGGCCTGGGGGTTGCAGGTGTCAGCGGGTGCGGGCGCGGCTGGCGACACGATGCCGCCACCGTGCAGATCGAGGTGGCCGGTGGACAGGCAGGTGGCTTTTTCGGCGGCGCTCACGGTGCCGTCGAGGTTGAGGTCGCTCAGGTACAGGTTTTTGATGGACGTGCCGGGCGTGCCGGGCGTGGGCAACACCGGGCAGGGCGAGCCGGGGCCCTGGTCGGGGCAGATCTGCGGCGTGCCCGTGCTGCCGGCGATGCAGCCGTTGACCACCAGCGGCGGCTGCGGCCCGCCGCCCTGGCCGAAGGGGATGTAGACGACCTGCTGGGCGATGACCTCGGTCTGGTTGGCGGTGTGGCTGGCCGTGGCATGCACCCAGGCCAGGTTGGGGCGGGTGATGTCGCGCAGCACACGCACCGCCAGCGCGTGCTGGGCGATCGCATCGCTGGCGGGGTCCAGGCCGGTGCTGGTGTCCAGCGACAGGCATTGCCACTGCGCGCCCGTGAAACCGGCCGGGCACAGGGCGGCGTTGGCGGCGCCCCAGATCGGGCCATTGAAGGTGGTGGGCACGCCGTCCACATAGGACAGGTCCAGCCAGGCGATCGCATGTTCGATGCCGGACTGCGCCACCTCGTGGGTCTGTGTGGACCAGTAGTGGTTGCTGCTGTCCTTTTGCTCGAACAGGACCGAACGCAGCGCGTACACGCTGGAGAGGGTGACCAGCACCACCAGCATGACGGACACGAACAGCGTGGCCGAGCCTTTCTGGCGCCGCGCTGGCGTGGGTGAGTCGTGGGGGGCGGGCATGGTCATGGCGTGGGCAGGCGGCAGTAGGCGGGTGGGCTGCTGGCGGCCAGCGGCGCGCGCACCACCACGGCTTCGGTCAGCGCGCGGGTCAGTGTGGTGTCGCCGCCCAGATGGCCGTTCACGCGCATCAGCACCGTGCGGGTGTAGAAGTCGCTGGCCACCGTGCAGTCCACGCCGAAGTTGATCTGCGTGACCACGGTGGTGGCGGGGTCGGTCAGCGGCAGCCAGCCGCCGTCGGTGCTGCAGTTGGTCTTCATCTCCACCGCGCTGTTGCGCAGCCGAAAGCCGGTGCACTCGTCGGCGTTCTGGGTCTGGGCATTGCCAGCGCCGGTGTCGCGGCGGTCGTAGCTAAATTCGATCTGTGCGTACCCGGCGGCGGCGTCGCCATCGGCGAGCGAAAAGTCTTCGGCGCCGTCGCAAAACACGTCGGCGCAAGGCACCTGGTGGCGCACGGTGTCGGCCCGGGCGATGTACTGTGCGCGCCTGATCTCGCGCGCCATGGCGTCCACCGCCGACATCAGCTCCAGATCGAGCCGGCTGGCCGCCAGCAGCTGGCGGTTGGCGCTGACGTTGTTGACAAAAAACACGATGCCACCGGTGAGCACGATCAGGCCCACCACCAGGCCAATGAGGATGGCGACCAGGGTGGCGCCTGCCTGGCGGCTTGGCGTGGGCGTCAGCAGGCGCATGCCGTGACCCCGGTCAGGTGGGTGGCGCCGGCCGGCGAACACAGGTGGGTGCGGCCGAGCTGGTTGAAGTGCACGCAGGCCACGCGCCCCAGGGCCGACTGGAACACCACCCGGCTGTCCACCGGCAGGCCGGCGGCATTGGTGATGGCGCCGCGGTTGGGCTGGAACCACAGCTCGGTGCCGCCGCCCAGCGCGGGCGCGTCCATGGTGGTGTTGTGGAAGTCGCTGCCTTGCACCGCCTTCAGTTCGAGGTTGCCGGCATCCACCAGCGTGTAGCGCCAGGGCAGCCCGGGTGTGAAGCCCACGCGCAGCACCGCGTTGCGCTTGACCGCCTCGCCGCGCGCCCATTGCAGGTCGGCGTGCAGTGCGTCGATGGCGCCTTCCAGGCGGTAGCGGTCGAGAAAGCCGGTGAAAGACGGCAGCGTCAGCGTGGCAATGATGCCCAGCAGCGCGATGCCCAGCATGAGCTCGATCAGGGTGGTGCCGCGTTGTGCGTCGGTTCGTTGGCTCATTTTTTCCAGCAGCTTGCGGGTGTGGTGGCCAGGTTCACGCCGTTGCTCAGGGTGACGGTCATGGTGGCGCAGGCGGTGTCTTGCGCCTGAACGCCCTGTGCCGTGGCGGTGGCGGTGTAGCCCGTGGCGCTGGCCGCCGTGACACGCAGCGTGTAGTGGCCCTCGTCCGACGTGCCGTTCTGCCCCAGGTCGGCCAGGGTGGTGGTGAAGCTGCCGTGATTGGTGCGCCACTTTTCCTGCGCCAGCTGGATGCGTTGCAGGCCAGCCTGCCCGTCGCTGCGGCGGGCCTCCATGATGTATTTCTGGTACGAGGGCAGGGCGATCGTGGCCAGGATACCGATGACCGCCACCGTGATCATCAGCTCGATCAGGGTGAAGCCGAGCAGGCGGCTTGCAGGGGGGCGTGGGGTGGGCGTCAACAAAATGGTCTGATTGTGAAAATTCTTAAACCAGACATTAACATGACGCTACGCCCCAGGGTATGACACAGGTCAAACCCCGGACGGCGGCAAATCGCTCAGTATTCCAGCCGCTCGGGCCGCACCTCTTGCAGGATGGTGGTGGCGATTTCTTCGATGGACTTGGTGGTGGTGGACAACCAGCGCACACCGGCCCGGCGCATCATGCTTTCGGCTTCGTTCACCTCGTGGCGGCAGTTTTCCAGGCTGGCGTACTTGGAGTTGGGCCGGCGCTCGTTGCGGATCTCGCTCAGGCGCATGGGGTCGATGGTCAGGCCGAACAGCTTTTTGCGGTGCGGCACCAGGGCAGGGGGCAGCTGGCGGCGCTCAAAATCCTCCGGGATCAGCGGGTAGTTGGACGCCTTCAGCCCGTACTGCATGGCCAGGTAGAGGCTGGTGGGGGTTTTTCCGCTGCGGCTCACGCCCACCAGGATGACGTCCGAGCCTTCGAGGTCCACATGGCTCTGGCCGTCGTCGTGCGCCAGCGAGTAGTTGATGGCTTCGATGCGGTCGTGGTAAGCCTGGCTCTTGGAGGCGTCCGAGAAGCGGCCCACGCGGTGGTTGCTCTTGATGCCCAGCTCGGCCTCCAGCGGTTCCACGAAGGTGCCGAACATGTCCATGAGCATGCCGTGGCAGTGGGTTTTCACCACCTCCAGCACCTCCATGTTGACCACGGTGAGGAAGACCAGCGGGCGCTTGCCTTCCACCTGGGCCACGTGGTTGATCTGGCGCACCGCCTGGTGGGCCTTGTCGGCATCGTCCACAAAGGGCAGGCGCACCCGGCGGTGTTTGGCTTCGAACTGCGCCAGGATGGCGTTGCCAAAGGTTTCGGCGGTGATGCCGGTGCCGTCGGAGATGAAAAAGGCGGTGCGGTGGGGCATGGGGCGGTTGGCTGATGGCGGGGCGGCGGCGGGGCGGCAGAGTTGGGCGGCCGATTGTCGGCCACTGCCCACCTACAATCAGCGGATTATCGCGTCAGCGATGGTGTGTGCGGCACCCGCCCAGAAGAACACAACAGGCCAACACGCGAGTGTGGTGCGGTACAGACCCCCGGTTTTTTAACTTGAGTGGAGTCTTTTTATGTCTGAACGCTTCAGCGCAACCGCCTTGGTGGTGCCCTTCGAGCAATTGAGAATGACCGACGTCGAGGTCGTTGGCGGCAAAAACGCCAGCCTGGGCGAAATGATTTCGCAACTTCCCCAGGGCGTGCGCGTGCCCACCGGCTTTGCCACCACGGCACATGCCTTCCGTGAATTCCTCAAATTCAACGGCCTGGCCGACCGCATCAACGCCCAGCTCGACAAGCTGGACACCGAAGACGTGCGCGAGCTGGCCAAGGTCGGCGCCGAGATCCGCGCCATGGTCGAGGCCCAGCCCTTCCCGGCCGACCTGGAGCAGGCCATCCGCGACGAATTTGCCCGCCTGAGCGCCGGCAATGCCGAGGCCACCTTTGCGGTGCGCTCGTCGGCCACGGCCGAAGACCTGCCCGACGCCAGCTTTGCCGGCCAGCAGGAAACCTTCCTCAACGTGCACGGCATCGAGGACGTGCTGCACAAGATGAAGGAGGTGTTTGCCTCCCTCTACAACGACCGCGCCATCAGCAACCGCGTGCACAAGGGTTTTGCCCTTGCCGAGGTGGCCTTGTCGGCCGGTGTGCAACGCATGGTGCGCTCCGACCTGGGGGCGGCCGGCGTGATGTTCACCATCGACACTGAAAGCGGCTTTGAAGACGTGGTCTTCATCACCAGCAGCTACGGCCTGGGCGAAACCGTAGTGCAGGGCGCCGTGAACCCGGACGAGTTCTACGTCCACAAGCCCATGCTCAAGGCCGGCAAAAAGGCCGTGATCCGCCGCAACCTGGGCTCCAAGCTCATCCAGATGGTGTTTTCCACGCCGGAAGAAAAGACCGCCAGCGGCAAGCTGGTCAAGACCATCGATGTGCCTACCGAGCAGCGCAACCGCTACTCGCTGACCGATGCCGATGTGGAGCTGCTGGCCCAGTACGCGATGGTGATCGAGCAGCATTACGGCCGCCCCATGGTCATCGAGTGGGGCAAGGACGGCACCGACGGCCTGCTCTACATCCTGCAGGCCCGCCCCGAAACTGTGAAAAGCCAGGCCGGCAACCAGGTGGAGTACCGCTACAAGCTCAAGGGTAAGG
>JAUYSB010000293.1 GCA_030696525.1 Hydrogenophaga sp.
GTTATTTGCCCTGTCCGGAAATCTGATCTCCGTCCCGGGTGAGGTAATAGGCGGCAAGAATGGGCAGGAAGGTGACCAGCACCACCACCATCGCCACCACATTGGTGACCGGGCGCTGGCGCGGGCGGATCAGCTCCTGCAGCATCCAGATGGGCAGCGTGGTCTGCTGGCCGGCGGTGAAGGTGGTGACGATGACCTCGTCGAAACTCAGCGCAAAGGCCAGCAGGCCACCCGCCAGCAGGGCAGATCCGAGCTGCGGCAGGATGACGTGGCGTATGGTCTGGAAGGTGTCGGCGCCCAGGTCCATGGACGCCTCGATCAGCGAGGGCGAGGTGCGCCGCAGCCGCGCCACCGCGTTGTTGTAGACCACCACCACACAGAAGGTGGCGTGACCGATGACGATGGTCCAGAAGCTGAACGGAATTTCCACCGTGTGGTAGGCCGTGCGCAGCGCGATGCCGGTGATGATGCCGGGCAAGGCAATGGGCAGGATGAGCAGCAGCGAGACCGCATCGCGCCCAAAAAAGCGGGTGCGCGCCAGCCCGGCCGCCGCCAGCGTGCCCAACACCATTGCGATCAGCGTGGCGATCAGCGCCACCCGGAACGAGAGGCCGATGGCGGCCCACACGTCCTCGCGCGCCCAGGCGGCGGCGAACCACTGTGTGGTCAGGCCCGGCGGCGGGAACACGTAGCTTTTGTCCTCGGCGCTGAAGGCGTACAGGATGATGAGCGCCAGCGGGATGTGCAGGAACAGGACGCCGGCCCAGGTGGCGGCCTTCAGGCCCCAGCCGGCTTTGGACGGATCAGAGCGCATCGAATGCCCCCAGCTTCTTGGCGATCCACAGGTAGACCCCAATCACCACGATGGGCACCAGCGAGAAGGCCGCCGCAAACGGGATGTTGCCGGCCACGCCCTGCTGGCGGTAAACCACCTGGCCGATGAACAGCGTGGAGTCACCAATCACCTGCGGGATGATGTAGTCGCCCAGGGTGAGCGAGAAGGTGAAGATGGAGCCGGCCGCGATGCCCGGCATGGCGAGCGGAAAAATCACCTTCCAGAAGGTGGTGCCACCCTTGGCCCCCAGATCACTCGACGCTTCCAGCAGCGAGCCGGGAATGCGTTCGATGGCCGCCTGTATGGGCAGGATCATGAAGGGCAGCCACATGTAGACAAACACGATGAAAGTGCCCAGGCGCGAGAAGGACAGCGAGTTGCCACCAATGCCCGGCGTGGCCAGCAGCGCCTCCAGCAACCAGCTCAGGTGCAGTTCGGCCAGGACCCAGCTGATGGCGCCCTCCTTGGCCAGCAGCAGCTTCCAGGCGTACAGGCGCACCAGGTAGCTGGACCACAGCGGCAGCATGATGGCGATGTAGAGCAGGGCTTTTTGTGATCCACGCGCATAACGGGCCATGTAGAACGCGATGGGAAACGCAATGGCGGTGCAGGCCACGGTGACGGCCAAGGCCATGGCCACGGTGCGCAGCACCACGTCCACGTTGGCCGGCTGCAGCATGTCGCGGAAGTTGACCAGCGTGAGCTGCGATCGGTCCACCACGCCCGAGAATTCGTCAAGACCAAAAAAGCTGTTGGCCAGCAGCGCAAACAACGAGCCCAGGTAGACCACACCAAACCACAGCAGCGGCGGCACCAGCAGCAGCCCCAGGGCCAGGCCTCGGCGGGTGTAGAGCAGGTCCGACAAACGCCGCAGCGGGCCGTTGCTGACCACGGGCGCACGCATCGCCAGGGTGTTCACGCGGCCGCCCCTTGCAGCGCATGCACCGCGTCCTGGCTCCAGTGCAGGTGCACGGTGTCGCCGGCGGCCGGCATGGCGGCAAGCTGCAGCGGGTTGAGGTCCACCGCCACCGGCTCGCCGGCCCAGTCCATGCGCAGGCGAGAGAAGGCGCCGAAGTACTGAACGTCCAGCACCGGGCCGCTGAGGCGGGCGCTGTCCGAAGCCCCGAGGTGGATGCGCTCGGGGCGCAGCATCACGCTGTCCACGCCGGCCAGCTGGCGTGCGCGGTCGCCCTGGAACACGTTGGCCGCGCCCACGAAGTCGGCCACAAACCGGGTGGCCGGCGCGTTGTAAATGGCCTGCGGCGTGCCCACCTGCTCCAGCCGGCCGCTGTTGAACACACCGATGCGGTCGCTCATGGACAGGGCTTCGTGCTGGTCGTGGGTGATGAACAAAAAGGTGATGCCCAGCTTGCGTTGCAAGGCTTTCAATTCGGTCTGCATCTGCTCGCGCAGCTTGAGGTCCAGCGCGCCCAGCGGCTCGTCGAGCAGCAGCACCTGCGGCTCGTTGATGAGGGCGCGCGCCAGGGCCACACGCTGGCGCTGACCACCCGAGAGCTGCGCCGGCCGGCGGTCGCCCACGCCACCCAGGCGCACCAGCTCCAACATCTCGTCGGCCCGTTGGTGGCGCCTGGATTTGTCCACGCCCTTGACCATCAGGCCGTAGGCCACGTTGTCGCGGATGTTCATGTGCGGGAACAGCGCGTAGTCCTGGAACACGGTGTTGACCGGCCGCGCGTAGGGCGGCAGCTGCGATACGTCCTGCCCACCGATGAGAATGCGCCCCGACGTGGGCAAGGTGAAGCCGCCGATCATGCGCAGGCAAGTCGTCTTGCCCGAGCCCGAAGGCCCGAGCAAGGTGAAGAACTCGCCGCCCTCGATGGTGAGGTCCACGTGTTCCACAGCGCGCACGGTCTGTGCGCCGCTGCCGAACACGCAGGAAACGGCTTCGAGGGTGACGGCAACGGTCATGGGATCAGCGGCCTCCGAGCACCGCGATGTAGTCGGACACCCACTTGTGGTACGGCACACAGGCGTTGTTCTGCGTGGTGCACTTGGTGGTCGGCGTCTTCCAGAAGCTGATGCGCTCGAAGCTGTTGTAGCCCTGGCGCGCGCAGCCCTCGTCACCCAGCAGCTTGTTGCCCTTGCAGGCGGCGGGCACCGAGGGCACCGAGCCGAACCAGGCCGCCAGATCGCCCTGCAGCTTGGGGTTGAGCGAGTGCTCCATCCACATGTAGGCGCAGTTGGGGTTCTTGGCTTCGCTGTGCATCATGGTGCTGTCGGCCCAGCCGGTGGCACCTTCAACCGGCACCACGGTGGCCACCGGGCGGTTCTTGCTCTTGAGGATGTTGGCCATGAACTGCCAGCTGCTCGATGCGACCACACCTTCGTTGGTGAAGTCGTCGATCTGCACAAAGGCGTCGTGCCAGTACTTGCCCACCAGCTTGCGCTGGCCACGCAGCAGGTCGAGTGCGGCCTTGTACTGCGCTTCGTTGAGTTCGTAGGGGTCCTTGATGCCCAGCGCCGGGTTCTTCTTCATCAGGTAGAGCGCGGCGTCGGCGATGTAGATCGGGCCGTCGAAGGCCTGGACGCGGCCCTTGTTGCTCTTGCCGTCGGGCAGCGTGGTTTCTTCGAACACCACGTTCCAGCTGGTGGGCGGCTTGTCCTTGAAGACGGTGGTGTTGTACATCAGCACGTTCCAGCCCCACTGGTAGGGCACGCCGTAGTGCGTGTTGTTGGCGTGGTGCCAGGGCGCCTTCTGCAGGCGCGGGTCCACGTTCTTGTAGCTGGGGATCAGGTCCACGTTGATGGGCTGCACGCGCTTGCCGGCGATCAGGCGCATGGAAGCGTCGCCCGACGCGGTCACGAGGTCGAAGCCACCTTCGTTCATCAGCGCCACCATCTCGTCCGAGGTGCCGGCGGTCTTGACGTTGACCTTGCAGCCGGTCTTCTTTTCGAAGTCGGTCACCCAGTCGAAGTTCTTGTCGGTCTGACCGCGCTCGATGTAGCCGGGCCAGGCCACGATGTCGACCTGGCCTTCGCCTTTGCCCAGTGTCTTGAGAGCGGTCTGGGCCTGGGCCAGCGGCGCAAACGTGCCCAGCGTGAACGCGGTGGCCACCACGCCGGCAACAGCGCGGGCCAGGGGTTGTTGTGCAGGTTTCATGTGTCGGTCACCTTTCGATCGGATGAGGTTGGCACTGGCGCGACCCGCCACCCGGCGCGTCGTCAGTGCCCGCATCCTAGGAAAGGTCAGGCGACTTTCAAAATTCAATATTGCTGCGGTAAGCTATCTCGAAAAGAGTGATCTAGGGTTTACCCATATCGTTTTTGCACTGCAACAGGGCGCATCAACCCGTCTTTGCACCAACATGAACCGCCACCTCACGCTCAAGCAGTTCCGCTACTTCCTCGCCGTGGCCGAATCGGACTCGGTGGCCGCGGCCTCGCGCATGCTCAACATCGCGCAGTCAGCCATCACCAAAAGCGTGCTGGAGCTGGAGGACGCGCTGGGCCTGTTGCTGTTCGAACGCAGCCCCAAAGGCATGCGCCTCACGCCCGAGGGCCACCGGTTTCTGGTCAAGGCGCGGCGGGTGATTGGCGCCGTGGCCGATGCCACGCGCGGTGTGCAACACACAGCCGAGCCGCTGGGCGGCACCCTGGCCGTGGGCGTGACCAGCCTGGTGGCGGGCTACTACCTGTCGGAGGTGTTTGCGCGTTTCAAGCGCACCTGCCCGGGTGTGAACCTGCACGTGGTGGAAGACGCCCCGCCCTTTCTGGAGCACCTGCTGATCAACGGCGAGCTGGACATCGCCATCATGGTGAGCAACGCCCTGGGCGAGCCGCAGGCGCTGGTGGCCGAGACGCTGACGCGTTCACCCAACCGCGTGTGGATGGCGGCCGACCACCCGCTGGCCGGCCAGCCCGAGGTGAGCCTGGCCGAATGTGCCGAACACGACCAGGTCGTGCTGTTGGCGGACCGCATCGAGGTGCTGATGCGCCAGGTGTGGGCGCGCCACCAGCTCAAGACGCGGGCCGTGCTCAAGACCTCGTCGCTGGAGGCGGTGCGTTCGCTGGTGGGCGTGGGCGCGGGCCTGGCGGTGCTGCCCGACTTTTTGTACCGCCCCTGGACGCTGGACGCCGAACACGTGGAAGTGCGCACCCTGCGCGATGCGGTGCCCACGGTGGATGTGGGCCTGGTGTGGCGGCGCGGCTCGCAACCGCGCGCCGAGGTGCTGGAGTTCATCGAGGTGGCGCGGGATCAGTCGCGGTCGCGTCGACCCGTGGCTTGACTTCGTTTCTTTGTCGTGGCGTCGGTCTTGGGCGACCGGGTATCAGGCTCCGCGGCTGTCCCCCGTCGGCTTCGCCTCCTCCGCCTTT
>JAUYSB010000006.1 GCA_030696525.1 Hydrogenophaga sp.
GCCGGAAGGCGTGGGCGCGGTGCGCCCGGGTGACCTGATCACCGGCCAGGTGCAAGGCGTGGCCGACGTCAGCCTGCGCATCGGTCAGCCCGAATAAGCCCACCCCGAGGAGACACCCCATGACACAGGACCTTCCCGTCATCGTTGCCGGCGGCGGCATCGGCGGCCTGGCCACCGCCCTGGCCCTGGTGCGCCAGGGCTTTCAGGTGCAGGTGCTGGAGCAGGCCGCCCACATCGGTGAAATTGGTGCCGGCATACAACTCGGCCCCAACGCCTTCCATGCCTTCGACGCGCTGGGCGTGGGCGAGAAGGCGCGCGGGCGTGCCGTTTACACCGACCACATGGTCATGCACGACGCGCTCGACGAATCGCTGGTGGGCCGCATCGAAACCGGGGCGGCGTTTCGCCAACGCTTCGGCAACCCCTACGCGGTGATCCACCGCCAGGACGTGCACAACGCGCTGCTGGAAGGCGCGCAGGAAACCGGCCGCGTGGCCTTCCACACCGACACCCGCCTGGTGCAGGTGGAGCAGGACGGCGACAGCGTGACCGCCATCGACCAGAACGGCAAGCGCTGGACCGGCCAGGCCCTGATCGGCGCCGACGGCGTCAAGAGCGTGGTGCGCGCCCAGTACGTGAACGACCCGCCCCGCGTCACCGGTCACGTGGTCTACCGCGCCGTGGTGGACCAGGCCGAGTTCCCCGAAGACCTGAAATGGAACGCCGCCAGCCTGTGGGCCGGGCCCAAGTGCCACCTGGTGCACTACCCGCTGCGCGGCGGCGAACAGTACAACGTGGTGGTCACCTTCCACAGCCGCGAGCAAGAGGAATGGGGCGTGCGCGAAGGCAGCAAGGAAGAGGTGCAGAGCTATTTCCAGGGCATCTCGCCCAAGGCGCGCCGCCTGATCGACCTGCCCAAGAGCTGGAAACGCTGGGCCACGGCCGACCGCGAGCCGATTGGCACCTGGGTGTTTGGCCGTGCCACGCTGCTGGGCGACGCCGCCCACCCCACCACGCAGTACATGGCCCAGGGCGCCTGCATGGCCATGGAGGACGCCGTCACGCTGGGTGAGGCGCTGCGCGTGCACCACCAGCGCTGGCCCGAGGCGCTGGTGCTGTACCAGCGCTCACGCGTGGCACGCACCGCCCGCATCGTGCTGTCGGGCCGCGAGATGGGCCGCCTGTACCACGCCGAAGGTGTCGAGCGTCTGGTGCGCAACGCGCTCTGGAAAGGCCGCTCGCAAGACCGCTTCTACGACGCCGTGGAATGGCTGTACGGCTGGAACGTCGGCAACTGCCTGGCAAGCGACTGAGCGTCAGTTCTGGCGCCACGGCAGGCCGTGGTGGCGCCAGCCGCCGCGCTGCCCACGGTGGGCTTCGGCGTCCGGGTCGCCTTCAAAACCTTCCAGGATGTTGTACGCCTTGAGCCCCAGTTCGGTGGCGCGTTTTGCGGCAGCTATGGAGCGCACGCCGCTGCGGCACAGCAGCACCACCTTCTGGCCCTCGGGCACGGCCGCGCGCAAGCCGTCGTCAAAGCCGGGGTTCATGGCCATGCCCGGCCACTGCTTCCAGGCCAGCGGCACGGCGCCGGGCACAAAACCCACCCACTCGCGTTCGGCATCGGTGCGCACGTCCACCAGCACCGCTTCGCCCGCCTGGACCCACTGCCACGCCAGTTGTGGCGACACATCGCCGGCGTAACCGCCGGCAGCGCGCGGCTGCATCAGCTCGGCGCCGTCGGCGTCGTGGCGTATGCCTGACGTGAGGTTGGCCGGCACCGCTTCGTCCATGCGTTTGGGCCGGGGCAGGTTGAGCGTGTTCATGATGGCCACAAACTCGTCGCGCGTCTTGCCCGCCACGCGCGCGTTGTGGGCCTTTTCCCAGCCAATGCTCGATTGCGTCTGGCCCTTGTAATCGTGGCCGGGCCACACCGTGGTGTCGTCGGGCAACGTGAACAAGACCTCGGTCAGGCTGCGGTACAGGTCCTCGGCGCTGCCCGACTGGAAGTCGCTGCGGCCGCAGCCGTTGATGAGCAGCGTGTCGCCGGTGAACACGTGCTGGTCTTCGCCTGTGGACCACACAAAACTCATGCTGCCGGCCGTGTGGCCGGGGGTGTGCAGGGCGCGGATTTTCTGCGCGCCAAAGGTCAGCTCGTCGCCGTCCTGCAGTTGCACCGACGCGGTGGTGATGCCGCAGCCCGCAGGGGCGGCCGTTTTGGCGCCGGCCAGTTCGGCCAACTGGCCGGCGCTGGTGATGTGATCGGCATGGGCGTGGGTTTCCACCGTCCAGGCCAATTGCAGGCCGTGGTCGCGCAGGGTGGCCAGATCGCGTTCGATCTGCTCGTCCACCGGGTCGATGATCAGCGCCTGGCGGCTGGCGGGGTCGAAGAGCACGTAGGTGTAGGTGCTGGAAGCGGGGTCGAACAGCTGGATGGGCTTCATGGCAATTCCTGACAGGAGACGGACAAAATCGATGGTAATGCACCGCGTTGGACACAGGGATTTCCGGGGTGACACCGGCCAAGCTCTGCGGTACCATTGAAAGTTGACGTTTACGTAAACGTCAATCAACCCCACTGGCCGCACCTTCCTCCAGACCGCCATGACCGACCTGTCCGCCGAATTCAAAGCCCTGGCCAACTACCGTCCCACGCACAAGGTGCGTTTTGTCACCGCGGCTTCGCTGTTCGATGGCCACGATGCGGCCATCAACATCATGCGTCGCATCCTGCAGGGCATGGGCTGCGAGGTCATCCACCTGGGCCACAACCGCAGCGTCGACGAAGTGGTCACGGCTGCCTTGCAGGAAGACGTGCAGGGCATCGCCATCAGCTCCTACCAGGGCGGCCACCTCGAGTATTTCAAGTACATGGTGGACCTGCTCAAGTCGCGTGGCGGTGAGCACATCC
>JAUYSB010000049.1 GCA_030696525.1 Hydrogenophaga sp.
CCAATTTGGAGCCACGCCGAAGGTTTGTCCCGTCCAGGGAGTTCGCCTTCGTTCGACGGTCGGCCGCGCAGTGGGTGTTCATCCGCACCACACGGCGAAGCGTCTTGCCAAACAACGGGATGGCGATCACAGCCCGTTTCAAACCCGTCCCGCACATGGGGTCCTGAGCACACCCGTTCGCACGCGGTGTGTGCGTCGTGTGTGTGCGTCGTGTGTGTGCAGTGTGCTCGCCAGGCGCCTTGACTGCTCTTACCTCCGAGAGGGGGGCTGTGCCATGTGCGTCAGTCAGTTTGACCATTTGTTTTTTTTGGCTTGATTGTGAATTCCCATTTCGACGTACTCATCATTGGCAGCGGGCTCGCTGGTCTTTCGGCGGCGCTGCACCTGGCCCCCACGGCATGGTTCATTCGGGTGCTCGCTTTCCTCGCCGAACAGCGCCGGTGACTTTGCGTGCTTCTGCTTCGGCGGCCGCATAGTCCAGATGGGGTGCGGCCGCTATGGGCAGCTGATCGGATCGCCCGATGAGCCAAAGCGCTGTGGCGTAGGCGCCCATCGAGACCTTGGGGTCACCGCGCTCCATGCGCAGGAGCGTGGGCGACGTGACGCCCAGGCGCGATGCCCATGCCGCGCGCGACTCGCCACGCCGCTTGCGGGCGATCTGCAGATTGGCGCCCAACTCCGCCAGCTGGTTTTCGACGGCTGGGGGCAAAAACGCCAGGGATGCGCTGGGCTTGGGCATAACGATTTGGCAAATACAGATGCCAATTATGTCTTGAATTGTATTCTGTAATTTCTGATGGGATGCGATTTCCGGAGCGCTTCAGCCTCAGAACAGGCGCTGCCGTGGAGACGAAGTGACCTGCTCTGGCGGAGCAGGCAGCTCGGCTGCACCTGATGCTGGAATGTCGCAACTGACGGGTGCCGGCAACGCTCGCTCCAATCACCTACTCGAGGGACCCGTGGCAGGACGAGCACTGGTTGCCTAGATCAGTGACGACAACGCGTTCTTACTTGCCTCTGGGCATTTGGCTCCGCCACGCCAGCCCCCGAATCCACCTGATCTTGTTTCTGCCTGATTTTTGCGCACTGCTCGGCAAGTCAACACCGCTGCGGCCTGGGGCAGTTGTGCCCGCAGTTTTCAACAGGTTTAAGCAATCACTTTTGGGATAAGTCGACCAACGCAGTGTCCACCGCGCGGTAGCCCGCTGGGTACCAGACTTTCTGACGCCGTAGCCTGACAGCACCGTCTCTTCATCTGTAAGGCATTCTAGACAGTTGAGCTGCGGAAACATACCATGCGATATCTATGCCCGGCACTTCGGAAATCACTTCGGCTGCGGACCTGCTGCTTCTGCTGGGCTTGGGTGCGCGCCTCAAACGGGAGCGACTTCGTCAGGGGTTGACCACAGTCCAGATGGCCGAGAAGGCGGGCCTGTCACGCATGACCCTCAGATCGGTCGAGGCCGGTGAGCCCATGCCAACCATCGGCAGTTATCTGCGTGTGATGCGGGTCCTCGGGATTTCGCAGGACCTGGCATTGTTGGTCAGCGATCCTGAGCCAGCCCAAGGGCGAAAGAAAAAACAAGCGCCTGGTGCACAAAGGGCCGTGGTGTCCGTCAGCCACAAGCGGCATGAGCTGCAAGACTTTCAGAGCCTGGTGTTGCACCAGGAGGCGGTGCGTCTCGTGAAGCAGGCCCCCGCCCTGGTTCAGCGCTCGATCGACACACTGAATCGATGGCGGGCCACAGGCAGTCCCCATTCGCAGGCGTTGTGGGAGGAGTGGTCTGCCATCTTGCACCGTCGAGCTTGGCGTCGGGCTCTCGCGCATACCGGACGGGCGCAGCAGCTGCGCCAGGCGTCACCGCTGACGATCCTTTTGCCTGAAGAAACTCGGCGGCGAATTTTGGCAGAAGTCCAGAGCCTCAAATCCTGAGCGCTTCTGGATGTCCCAGCCACCTCCCGCAGGTATCGACGTGGCGAGACCAATCCTTCTTCATCGGTATTGGCGCGGGGAACCCCAACTTGACCACCTCGGGCAGTCGTTGCTGATAGTCAGACGTGAGCGGGCTGCCAGCGGTGTGGCAAGAGCTTGTCGGTGCGGCGGCCTGGAGTCATCGCCTCAGTGCATTGCCGATGTGCAGCTTCTGGTCGAAGGAGAAGACGTGTTCGCGCGGAGACTCTCTGCAGCGCCCCACTATGCGGCCACGAAAATCCCGCCCTCCCTCATACAGGAGCACCTTGCCAGCACACACCGGACAGACTGCGGTGTATCGCACAAAGGCGAATTCGCCCCGGCGTTCGTTGTTGCGTGGCCGCAGTTCAAGGGTGACGTTATCTTCCTTGAAGGGCAACAATATTTCCGGGGCCATCACGATGCCAAGGTCCCCCAGTTTGGCCAAAAAGTCAAAGAACCGGTAAGTTCCCCAAGCAATCAGCCCCCAGGAAAGCGCCAAACAAAGGTGCGCAACGGTCAGGGGTGTGTTCAGTTGAAGTCCGTTGACGATCAGCCACCAGGCTGAGAGGACGACCAGTGCAATCAACACGGTGATCACGGCTCCAGCCATCGCGATGAACGCGACCGTATGTCGCAGCACGCCTGTGCGCAGCCCTGCACTCACCAGGGAACCTGGAGCGGCCACGGCCGCCGGCGTGTAGCGCAGTCCCCCAGGTGGTGTGGGGGAATTGGCTTCGTGACTGCTGGATCGTTCTAGCGCCTCGGCCACCAATTGGTACTTGGCTGGGGAGCCTTCGAGCTTTCTGAGGCGTGGAACGTACTCAGCCCCCAGCCCAACTGCGGTGTCCACCATGCCCTCGAGCCACCGGTCTTGCTCATTTTCCAGCTGCCGCCACAGGGGGCTGAGCCACCCGCTCGCCTGCTTGCCGCTGTTTGGTGCAACCAGCTCCTTGAGCGCACTGGACTCGAATTCGATGTGAGGCAGCAATACACCGTTGCTCACCGCTGCGGTGGCCATCGCTTGGACGATCTGGAACGCCTGGTTCTTCTTTTCCTGTCCAGTGTCCTCGAGGAATCGCAGCGCCACCTGTCCGGCCTGGACCAGGGGCGTAGAAGCATTCAAGGACGGTACTTGGACGGTTGGGGACTGCACAGCGATATCCATGATCTATAGCTTAACGGCACATTTATCACTTCTGGTGCAAATATGGCCAAGATCAGGCAAACGCGCTGGCGACGACTTCAAGCCGGTGGATTCAAATCACGAGGAATCTCTCAGAGTACTGTTTTCAAGTTAGTCAGCGCACACCAAAGTGCGATTGACCGGATTCGGAAGGAACTGGTGGCCGGTGAGGGTCTGATGGGCATGTTCCACGGACCAGTGCAGTGGCAAGGCGCCAGATACCTGGTAGCTCCCCAGCAAGCGGTAAAGGTGGAAATGGAGACCTCAATGCGTATTGAGGGGCGCCGGTATGTTCCTGACCTGATCGTGCGCTGTGCTCACACCAACCGACTCTTGGTGGTGATTGAAGTCTGGGAGACACACCCAGTGTCCGGATTCAAGCGCATGGCGTATCTGGCGGCGGGCATCCCATGGATTGAGGTGCGGGCCTACAAGGCATATGCGCGGTTTCGCAAGCGCCCACTGGCGGTGTTGGACTGGGGTGGCATTGCAGAGATTGAGCCACCTTACCAGCAGGATCTGTTCGCTCCACCGCCTTGGCCAGCGCACATCCATATGGCACCGGACCGCCCCAAACATCAGTTTGCTATCCGTTCACGGCACTGGCGTCTGCCACCGCCGCTGCTTGGCGCCTTGACCGACAGGCCTCCGCTGGAATAGGCAGCAGTCGGCGTTGCTGGGGTGACACCACCGGCCGCATCGTAAGCGTCGCCCCAGCACCCTCTTGACGAGGTTCGTGAGGGATGGTCAGACATCCAAGATGTGTCGCAGCAAACCGAAGCCGACGCGCCACTGGGTGCCATCACCGGGGTCGATGGTTGCAGTGCGGCTGTTGATGCGCACGATGGTGCCCACCACGGTCTGCAGGTACTTGTCCTCAAAGGCGACCTTCTCCCCGCAGCGAAAGTCGCTGCGTGTTGGTCGAACTGGGGCAGGTGGTTGCGGCTCCACCGCTTGAGGGCGCTCAGCAGGATTGACCTGCGGCGGCTCGATAGCGGCGTAGGGCAACTTCCACTCTTTGCGCTCGCGCAGGTCCTGCAACGTGACCTGCGTGTCACGCATGGCCACGACCTTGCCTTCTCGCATACTGCCGTCGCGCCAGTCCACAAATCGCACGGTCTGACCCAGGTTCATGTCCTTGCGCACGGCAAGGATGCGCCGAGGGTCAGCCAATAACCGCTCGATCAATGTGCTGAGCTGAAACAGCTCCAAGCTGCTCGCATTCTGCAGGGCGTCCAGCACCCGCGGATCAATGCCCGGTACGCTCATGCCGCCTTGCGCTGTTGATCCACCTGACGGGACTGCCGCATCAGGTTCCAGGGCAGCAACTCATCGATGCGGTTGATGGGGTGGTCCGCAATGCGGTCAAGCACCTCCCGCAGGTAGGCCTCGGGGTCGATTCCGTTGAGTTTGGCGGTTTGCACCAGGCTGTAGATCGCCGCCGCTCGCTCTCCGCCGGCATCCGATCCCATGAACAGGTAGTTGCCCCGTCCCAAAGCCACCCCGCGCAATGCTCGCTCTGCGGCGTTGTTGTCCATCTCGATGCGTCCATCTTGGCAATACCGCGTCAGAGCCTGCCAGCGCGTGAGGCTGTAGCCAATGGCTTTGGCCAACTCCGATTTGGCCGACACCCGACCAACCAACTGGCTGAGCCAGGCGTGCATCTCCTGCAGCAGCGGCCCGGCACGCGCCTGGCGTTGGGCCTGTCGAATGTCGGGGGGCTTTCCCCGAATGTCACGCTCGATGGCATACAGATCGGCAATGCGCCTGAGCGCCTGTGCCGCGATAGACGTCTCGTCTTTGCCGCTGCTCAGGTACAGGTCCCACCACGGTCGGCGCGCGTGCGCCCAGCATGCTGCCTCGGTGATCTGTCCTGAGGCGTACAGCTTGCCCCAGCCGCCATAGGCATCCGCCTGGAGAATGCCGCGATATTTCTTCAAGTGGCGCTCTGGATGTTCGCCTTTGCGATCCGGGGTGTACTGGTACCAGGCCGCCGGCGGCGCGCTCGAGCCGATCGGGCGGTCATCTCTGACGTACACCCACAAGCGCCCCGTCTTGGTCTTGCCGCGCCCGGGCTGCAGCACCGGCACGGGCGTGTCGTCGGCGTGAAGCTTGGCGGCCGCCAGGGTGTAGCGCCCCAGTGCTGCCACCAGTGGATCAAGCAATTGATCAGCCTGGTCAACCCAGCCAGAAAGCGTTGAGCGGTCCAGCTCAACACGACTGCGGGCGTAAATGCCGCTTTGGCGGTAGAGGGGCAGATGGTCACAGTACTTGGACACCAGCACATGGGCCAGCAGGCCGGCGCCGGCCATCCCGCGTGCAATGGGGCGGCTGGGTGCGCTGGCCTGGAAGATCGCATGGCACGCCACGCAGGCCAGCTTGGGGCGCACATGCCGGATCACCTTGAAGTGCGCCGGCACGTACTCCAGTTGTTCGGAGACATCCTGTCCAATCTTGCGCAGCCGAGCGCCACAAGCGGTGCAGCCGCAGGACTGGCCATTTGTGTCCTGGTGGGTGTCGCTGATCTCGGGCAAGTGCTCCCGAACATCGCGCGGCAGGTGCGCGGGCAGACTGCGGTCGATCTGCGGGTCATTGGCGGGGGCCGGTGCAGATGCGGCCTTGGATCGAGTGGCCATCGCGTTCGCGCCACCATCGATCAAAGGCATCTGCGCCGACCACTGCTCGCTGGAGGTACCGAATTCGGAACGAACCCGGCGCAGCAGTTGCAATTTGAGTTTGTCGACCATCAACTTGAGAAGCGCCACCTCGCTGTCGCGCGCCGCGATGATGCGCAGCAATTCGTCGATGTTCTGGGGTGGTTGATGGGGCGCAGGCACGGTCTTGAGTATGCCCAACTCTGCTGTCTCACCTCATCGGGAATGACCCGCAACTGCCAAGCTTTACGCCGCCAGATCGGGACGGTGCGTGCGCGCCGGCATGCGCCAGTCGATACCTTCAAGCAGCATCGACAGTTGGGCTGGCGTCAGGGATACGCCACCGGCCGATGCCTGCGGCCAGACAAAGCGACCGCGTTCGAGCCGCTTGCTCAGCAGCAGCAAACCCTGACCATCGAACCACAGCACTTTGAGGATGTCGCCGCGCCGACCTCGAAAGACAAAGACGTGGCCACTGAATGGGTTCTCGCTCAGGGCCCCCTGGACCATCGCCGCCAGGCCGTCGAAGCCCTTGCGCATGTCGGTGTGGCCGGCCACGATCCACACCCGCGTGTTCGCCGGCAGACCGATCATGCGCGCAGCACGGCCAGCACCGCCTTGAGTTGCTCGGTATCCACTGGGCCGCGCAGACGGATGACAGTGCCGCACACCTCAATCTCCATCACTGCCTTGGGCTGGCGGACGTTTGTAGTGGCCACCACCTCAGCTGGCCGAGCGTCTGCGACGACCGTGACCGGCAACAACGTTTGAGGGGAGGACTGCCAGTGTTCGAGTTTCATCCAGCTGCGAAGTTGGTTGGCGTTGACGCCATGGCGAAGTGCCAGGCCGGCAACCGAAACCTCTGGCCTGAGCGCCTGCTCCACCAACCAGGCCTTGAAGGCTGAAACGTAAATGCGCTTGCCGTTGCGCATGATTCGCTCCACCGTCGGCCCGCTCCACTCTGGGGTGTGTCCACTGTCTTGCATATGGACATATCCTGC
>JAUYSB010000075.1 GCA_030696525.1 Hydrogenophaga sp.
TCAACATCCAGGGCACCGACCACCACGGCACCATCGCCCGCGTGCGCGCCGGCCTGCAAGCCGCCGGTGTGGGCATCCCTGAGGGCTACCCCGACTACTTGCTGCACACCATGGTGCGCGTGGTCAAGGGCGGCGAGGAAGTGAAGATCAGCAAACGCGCCGGCAGCTACGTCACGCTGCGCGACCTGATCGAGTGGACCAGCAAGGACGCGGTGCGCTTCTTCCTGCTCAGCCGCAAGCCCGACACCGAATACACCTTCGACATCGACCTGGCGATTCAGAAGAACAACGACAACCCGGTCTACTACGTGCAGTACGCGCATGCGCGCATCTGCTCGGTGCTGGCCAGCTGGGGCGGTGATGTGGCCCGTTTGCAGGAAGCCGACCTGTCGGCTCTGACCAGCCCGCAGGCCCAGGCCATGTTGCTGCAGCTGGCCAAATACCCCGAAATGCTGTCGGCGGCGGCGCGGGACTTTGCACCCCACGACGTGACCTTCTACCTGCGCGAGCTGGCCGCGGCCTACCACTCGTACTACGACGCCGAGCGCATCCTGGTGGACGACGAAGCCGTCAAACGCGCCCGCCTGGCGCTGGTCGCGGCCACCGCACAGGTGCTGCACAATGGTCTGGCCGTGCTCGGGGTGAGCGCGCCGCAAAAGATGTGATGAGCATGAAGAATCAACTGGGTGGAACGGTGGTGGGGTTTTTGGCCGGCCTGTTGGTCGGCCTGGGCCTGGCCCTGGCGGTGGCCGTGTACGTGACCAAGGTGCCCGTGCCTTTTGTGGACCGAGGCGTGTCGCGCAAGCCCACACAAGACGCCATCGAGGCCGAGAAAAACCGCAACTGGAACCCGAACGCGGGCCTGGCAGGCGCCAAACCGGCCGGACCCAAGGCCGACACGCCGGCCCCGGAAGAAGGCGCCGTGAAGGCCGAAGGCACGCCACCGGCGGCCAAACCCGCGGCAGCGACCCCCTCCTCGCCACCACCGGCGGCCTCCAGCGACCCGCTGGGCGACCTGGCGCGCAGCCGCACCCAGGCCAGCACCCCCGCCCCGGCCGCCGTGGCGGCGGCCCCGGCAGCCAGCGGCACGGACGGCGATGCCTTCATGTACTTTGTGCAGGCCGGCGCCTTCCGCACCGCCGCCGACGCCGAGGCGCAGCGCGCCAAGCTGGCCATGCTGGGTTTTGACGCCAAGGTCAGCGAACGCGAGCAGGCCGGCCAGACCGTCTACCGCGTGCGCACCGGCCCCCACCGCGCCAAGGCCGACGCCGACGCCACCCAGGCCAAGCTGGCCGGCAACGGCATCGACGCCGCCCTGGTGCGCGTGCAACGCTGAAAGGTCAACCCATTTTGAACTTTTGCTGCAGTGCGGCGCTCCATGGGGAGCAACCGCCGTTTTGGCAAGGAGATTGTTGAACATGCAACGCCGCGAATTCACCCAAGCTGTGCTGATGGCCGGCACCACCACCTCGGGCCTGCTGGGCGCCACCCAGGCCCACGCCCAGGCCGCCTTCAAGGAAGGCAGCGACTACCTCAAGCTGGGCCGCCCGGCACCCGTGGACGCGCCGGCCGACAAGGTCGAGGTGATCGAGTTCTTCTGGTACAGCTGCCCCCACTGCAACGCCTTCGAACCCACGTTTGACGCCTGGGCCAAGAAGCAGCCGGCCCACGTGGTGGTCAAACGCGCGCCGGTGGCCTTCCGCGACGACTTCGTGCCGCAGCAGCGCCTGTACTACGCGCTGGAGGCCATGGGCAAGGTCGAGGAGCTGCACCGCAAGGTCTTCCACGCCATCCACACCGAAAAGCAACGCCTCACCACGCAAGACCAGATCGCCGACTGGATCGCCAAACAGGGCCTGGACCGCGCCAAGTTCCTGGAGGTCTACAACGCCTTTGGTGTGGCCGGCAAGGCCCGCCGCGCCACCCAGTTGCAAGACGCCTACCAGGTGGACGGCGTGCCCTCGCTGGGCATCGCGGGCAAGTTCTTCACCTCCGGCTCGCTGGCGCAGACGCTGCCACGCTCGCTGCAGGTGGCCGACCACCTGATCGCCCAGTCGCGCAAGGCCTGAGTCCGCGCCGCGCCCAAACAGCCCGCCCGCACACGGCGGGCTTTTTTGTGCCCTTTTGCACCCGATGAACGGCCATTGCCGGCCGTCAGGCAAAAGCAGCCGCTTACAATGGAATGCAATTTCCATGCCCTGCACGACATGACCCTCCCCACGTTTACCCGCATCTGCCGCGCCGCGCTGCTGAGCGCCGCCGTGGCTGCCGGTGCGGCGGCCTGGGCCGAGCGGGCCGACCGCGACAAGCCCATGAACGTGGAGGCCGATGCCCTGCGCCACGAAGACGGTCGCCAGACCAGCATCTTCACCGGCAACGTGGTGGTCACCAAGGGCAGCATCGTCATCCGTGGCCAGCAGATCGAGGTGCGCCAGGGCGCACAAGGCCAGCAGTTCGGCACCGTGCTGGGCAATGCGCAACAGCAGGCCTTTTTCCGCCAGAAGCGCGACGTGGTCGATGAATACATCGAAGGCGTGGCCGACCGCATCGAATACAACAGCCAGGCCGACACGGTGAAGTTCATCGGCCGCGCGGTGTTGCGCCGCTACCGGGGCAGCGCCCTGAACGACGAAACCGCCGGCAGCACCATCGTCTATGACAACGGGGCCGACGTGTTCACCGTGGACGGCGGCTCGCCCACGGCCAGCGCCACCCCCAACAACCCCGGCGGGCGCGTGCGCGCCATGCTGACCCCGGTGCCCAAGGCCGACACGCCGGCGCCGACCACCAGCCCCACCCCATCGCTCAAACCCACACCCAGACTGGGCGAGGGCAAGCAGTGAGCGCACACACAGCAACCCCGCTGGCGCCCAAGCGCCGGCTGGAAGCCAGTGGCCTGCAAAAAGCCTACGGCAGCCGCAAGGTGGTCAAGGACGTGTCGCTGGCGGTGGAAGAAGGCGAGGTGGTGGGCCTGCTCGGCCCCAACGGCGCCGGCAAGACCACCTCCTTCTACATGATCGTGGGCCTGGTGCGTGCTGACGCTGGGCAGATCACCCTGGACGGGAAGGCGGTGGAACGCCTGCCCATCCACCGCCGCGCCCGCCTGGGCCTGGGCTACCTGCCGCAAGAGGCGTCCATCTTCCGCAAGCTCAGCGTGGAAGACAACGTGCGCGCCGTGCTGGAGCTGCAGGACGACCCCGCCACCGGCAAGCCCTACACCGCACGCGCGCTGGACGAGCGCCTGAGCGCATTGCTGGAAGACCTGCACGTGTCGCACCTGCGCTCGTCGCCGGCGCCGGCCTTGTCGGGCGGCGAACGGCGGCGGGTGGAAATCGCCCGCGCCCTGGCCAGCAACCCGCGCTTCATCCTGCTCGACGAGCCCTTTGCCGGCATCGACCCCAGTGCCGTGATCGAGATCCAGCGCATCATCGGTTTCCTCAAGTCGCGTGGCATCGGCGTGTTGATCACCGACCACAACGTGCGCGAAACCCTGGGCATCTGCGACCACGCCTACATCATCAACGAAGGCCGCGTGCTGGCCCGTGGCACGCCGGCCGAGATTGTTGAAAACGCCGACGTGCGCCGCGTGTATTTGGGCGAACATTTTCGAATGTGAACATGAAGCAAAGCCTCTCGCTTCGTGTCTCCCAACACCTGTCGCTGACCCCGCAGCTGCAGCAGTCCATCCGGCTGTTGCAGCTCTCCACGCTGGAGATGGCGCAGGAGGTCGAGCAGATGCTCGACGAAAACCCCTTTCTGGAACGCAGCGAGGAACTGGCCGAGCGCGAGGCCTTTGGTGTGGACGCCGAAAACGCGCCGGTGAGCACCGGTGACCAGGTCAGCGAATGGAGCGCGGACAGCGCCACGAGCAGCAGCACCGCCAGCGATGACTTCAGCGAAGAGGTGGGCAGCAGCGAGCCCGACTGGGAGGGCGACGGCACCGTGTCCTTCACGCCCGACGACGGCGAGTGGGGCGGCGAGGCCGCACCGCGCACCCGCAACGACGCCGACGACGAGACCGCCAGCGCCGCCGAGCTCGCCAGCGAACACGTCAGCCTGCAGGCCCACCTGCACCAGCAGGCGCTGGGTCTGCGGCTCAACGAAGAAGAACGCGCGGCGCTGTACTTCCTGATCGAATCGCTCAACGACGACGGCTACCTCGACGAGCCCGTGGCTGACCTGGCCGCCGCTTTGGCCGGCGACGACCTTGAAGCCCGCGAGGCGACCGAACAAGCGCTGAACCTCGCCCTGCACTGGCTGCACCACATGGACCCAGCCGGGGTGGGCGCGCGCGACCTGGCCGAATGCCTGCGCCTGCAGATCGAGGAACTGCGCAACAGCCCCGCCGCCCAGGCCGCGCTGGCCATGTGCGCGCAACCGCTGGACCTGCTGGCGCGGCGCGACGCCAAACGCCTGGCCGCCGCCTGCCACCTGGACGAAGCGGTGGTGCGCGAGGGCCTGGCGCTGATCAGCCGACTCGAGCCCAAACCCGGCCGCCGCTTCGTGAACGTGGAACGCAACACGGTGGTGCCCGACGTCATCGTCACCAAGGCGGGGCGCGGCTTCAAGGTGCAGCTCAACCCCGATGTGATGCCCCGCCTGCGGGTGCACGACATCTACGCCAACGCGCTGCGCCAGGGGCGCGGCGAAAAAGGCGAAGGCGCCGCCGGCATGCAGCAGCGGCTGCAGGAGGCGCGCTGGTTCATCAAGAACATCCAGCAGCGTTTCGACACCATCCTGCGCGTGAGCAGCGCCATCGTCGAGCGCCAGCGTAACTTCTTCATGCACGGCGAGCTGGCCATGCGCCCGCTGGTGCTGCGCGAGATCGCCGACGAGCTGGGCCTGCACGAATCGACCATCAGCCGCGTGACCACCGCCAAGTACATGGCCACGCCTTTTGGCACCTACGAGCTCAAGTACTTCTTCGGCTCCAGCCTGGGCACGGAGACCGGCGGCAACGCGTCCAGCACCGCCGTGCGCGCACTGATCAAACAGTTTGTGGCGTCCGAAGACGTGGCCAAGCCGCTGTCGGACAACCAGCTCTCGGAAATGCTCAAGGAGCAAGGCATCGAGTGCGCGCGCCGCACCGTGGCCAAATACCGCGAAGCCCTTCGCATCGCACCCGCCAACCTGAGGAAGCGATGAACCAGCTCACCCTTTTCCTGCCCTGCGCCGCCGGCGTGGAGGACTTCCTCGCCGCCGAGGTCAAACGCATCGTTGGCGTGGCCGATACCGACATGTCGCGCTCGCGCGGCGGTGTGTTGCTCAAGGCCAGCTGGCGCGACGCGATGCTGCTCAACCTGCACAGCCGCCTGGCGCAGCGCGTGCTGGTGGAGCTGGCCTACGCGCCCTACGGCAGCGAAGACGACATCTATGAGATCGGCTGCGGCGTGGCCTGGGAAATCTGGATGACGCCCCGGCACACGCTCAAGGTGGAAATCACCGCCCAGCACAGCCCGCTCAAGAGCCTGAACTTTGCCGCCCTGCGGGTGAAAGACGCGGTCTGCGACCGCCTGCGCCACAAGACCGGCGAGCGCCCCAGCATCGACACCACCTGGCCCGACGTGCGGGTGTTTGCCCACCTGACCGACAGCCACTGCTCGGTCTACATCGACACCTCGGGCGAGCCGCTGTTCAAGCGCGGCTGGCGCGAAGACAAGGGCGACGCGCCGCTGAAGGAAACCCTGGCCGCCGCCATGATCGCCGCCACCGGCTGGGATGGCAGTCAGGGCGCAGGCCAGCCGCTGTACGACCCCTGCTGCGGCAGCGGCACGGTGCTGATCGAGGCGGCGCAGATGGCGCTCAACATCGCGCCCGGCAGCACGCGCCGGTTTGCCTTCGAGAAGCTGCTGCCTTTCCAGTCGCACGTGTGGCAAGGCATCAAGACGCAGGCGCAAGCTGCCCAAAAGCCCTGGCCTGAGGGGCAGAAGCCCTTCATCTTCGGCAGCGACGTGGCTTTCCGCATGGTCGATTTTGCCCAGCGCAACGCCCAGCGCGCCGGTGTGGCCCACGCCATCGAACTGCGTGGCGGCGACGCGCTGCAGCGGATGCCGCCCTCCGACCAACCCGGCGTGATGCTGCTCAACCCGCCCTACGGCGAGCGCATTGCGGCCGCCGGTGTGGCCGGGCAACGCGCAGAACAGCGGGCCGCCGTGCGCGGGCGCGAACACGCGCAAGACGCCGACGGTGGCGAGGTCGATGCCTTCTTCGAGCGCCTGGCCAGCCACTGGAAAAAACACTACGCCGGCTGGAGCGCCTGGCTGCTCACGCCCGACCTCAAGCTGCCCGGCAAGATGCGCTTCAAGGAAAGCCGGCGCGTGCCGCTGTGGAACGGCCCCATCGAATGCCGCTTGTTCCGATTCGACCTGGTGGCCGGGCGCAACACCAAAAACGCCGCACCGCCCGATGCCACCTGAGTTGGCGCCGACCGTCGTCATCGACACCAACATCGCGCTCGACCTGTTGGTGTTCAAGGACCCGGCGACCCCCGACTTGCTGGCCGCCTTGCAAACCGGCCAGGTCCGCTGGATCGCCACCGCCGCCATGCGCGACGAGCTGGAGCGCGTGCTGGGCTACCCCAAGCTGGCCGCGCGCATCGCCTTCCACCAATGCGACACCCCCACCGTGCTGGCGGCCATGGACGCCCTGTGCCAGCGCGTGGACCCAGCGCCCAAAGCCCCGGTCACCTGCCCCGACGCCGACGATCAAAAATTCATCGACCTGGCCTGCGCGCACCGGGCGCCGCTGCTGAGCAAGGACTGCCACATCACCCACATGCGCAAGCGCCTGGCCGCGCTGGGCGTGTGCACTTCTGTCACTTGGAACGGCCTTGTGGCCTGATACAGACTGATACCCCCCGGGTGTTGGATCTGTTTGTCAAATATTGAAAATTTTTGGCTTAGAATTGTGCCGGGCCATCCTTGATGGCTCCCCGCTTTTCCTCCCTGAGCGGGTGCCTTGATGTGTGACAACAAAAAGGCTTCCCAATCCTGGCCGCATGGCCAGGATTTTTTTTATCCCTGCGTTTTCAAACGCTCGCTTTTCCAATAGACGTCGTCACCACCGTTCATGCGGTTGAGCACGCGGGCAAAGACGAACATCAGGTCGCTCAGGCGGTTGAGGTACTGGCGCGGGGTGTCCTTGATGGCCTCCTCGTTGCCCAGCGCCACCACGGCGCGTTCGGCGCGGCGCGCCACGGTGCGGCACACATGGGCCTGGGCTGCGGCGCGGCTGCCGGCGGGCAGGATGAATTCCTGCAGGCGCGGCAGGCGTTCGTTGTGGGTGGCCAGGGCTTCGTCCAGCGCCAGCACGGCCTCGGGCTTGAGCAGCTCAAAGCCGGGAATGGAGAGTTCACCGCCCAGGTTGAACAGCTGGTGCTGGATTTCCACCAGCGTGTCGCGCACGTCGGCGGGCATGTCCTCGCACAACAGCACACCAATGTTCGAATTGAGTTCGTCCACCTCGCCCATGGCGTGCACGCGCAGGCTGTTTTTGGACACCCGCGTGTTGTCGCCCAGACCGGTGCTGCCGTTGTCGCCGGTGCGGGTGGCGATTTGAGTGAGTCGGTTGCCCATGTGGCCTGGTCTCCGGTGAATGTCAATTGGTGCGGATAATCAAGCCATTATCCGCGCGCGCCATTGAGGAGACCGCCATGAACCAGCCCCTGCCCGCCCACCTGCTGCCCGAGATCCACCAGCGCGAGGTGCCCACCGCCTTCATCGATGCGCTGAAGGCCCGCTTCGGCGAGCGCTGCTCCACCGCGCTGGCGGTGCGCGAGCAGCACGGCCGCGACGAGTCGGCCTTCACCACCGTGCCGCCGCCCTCGGCCGTGGTGTTTGCCGAGTCCACCGCCGATGTCGCCGACGCGGTGAAGCTGGCCGCACAGCACCGGGTGCCGGTGATCCCGTTTGGTGTCGGCTCCTCGCTCGAAGGACATTTGCTGGCGGTTCAAGGCGGCATCAGCATCGACGTCAGCCGCATGGCCCAGGTGCTGTCGGTCAACGCCGAAGACCTGACGGTGACGGTGCAGCCGGGCGTGACGCGCAAGGCGGTGAACGAAGCGGTGAAAAGCGAAGGTCTGTTTTTCCCCATTGACCCCGGCGCCGACGCCTCGATTGGTGGCATGGCCGCCACCCGCGCCAGCGGCACCAACGCCGTGCGCTACGGCACCATGCGCGAAAACGTGCTGGCGCTGGAGGTGGTGACGGCCCAGGGCGAGGTCATCCGCACCGGCACCCGCGCCAAAAAGAGCAGCGCCGGCTACGACCTGACCCGTCTGATGGTGGGCAGCGAAGGCACGCTGGGCGTGATCACCGAGGTCACGCTCAAGCTCTACCCGCTGCCCGAGGCGGTGTCGGCCGCGACCTGCTCCTTCCCCAGCATCGAAGCCGCCGTGCGCACCACCATACAGATCATCCAGATGGGCATTCCGATCGCGCGCTGCGAGCTGATCGACGCCGGCACCATCCGCATGGTCAACGCCCACAGCAAGCTGGGCCTGCGCGAGGAGACCATGCTGCTGATGGAATTCCACGGCTCGCCGGCCAGCGTGCAGGAACAGGCCGAGACGGTGCAGGACATCGCCAGCGAGTTCGGTGGCCAGGCCTTTGCATGGGCCATCACGCCCGAAGACCGCACCCGCCTGTGGACCGCGCGCCACAACGCCTACTTTGCCGCCGTGCAGAGCAAGCCGGGCTGCCGCGCCATCAGCACCGACACCTGCGTGCCCATCAGCAAACTCGCCGACTGTCTGCTCGATTCGGTGGCCGAGGCCGACGCCTCCGGCCTGCCCTACTTCCTGGTGGGCCACGTGGGCGACGGCAACTTCCATTTCGGCTACCTGATCGACCCCGACAGCGAGACCGAGCGCCACACCGCCGAAGACCTCAACCAGAAGCTGGTGAGCCGCGCCCTGGCGCTGGAAGGCACCTGCACCGGCGAACACGGCGTGGGCTTGCACAAGATGGATTTTCTGCGCCACGAGGCCGGTGAAGGCGCGGTGTTGATGATGCGCACCATCAAACGCGCGCTGGACCCGGACAACATCATGAACCCGGGCAAGATCTTCGCGTGGTGACCCACGTCCACACAGCGCACTGCAGGCCCGCCCGATGAGCCTGCCGCTGCGTTTACGTTCGCGCTTGCGAGGCCATTTCCAGCCCCTGTCGGTGGCGCTGATCTACGGCGTGCTGGCCTCGTTGTGGATCGTGTTGTCCGACCGCGCCGTCGGCTGGCTGTTCAAGGACCCGGCGGTGCTGCTGCTGGCCAGCACCGCCAAAGGCTGGCTGTTCGTCGGCGTGACCACCGCCGTGGTGTTCGTGCTGCTGCTGCGGCGCGAGCGCCACTCGGCCGAGACGCCTGCCCCGGTGCACAACTTGCCCTGGTGGGGCCTGGCCGGGCTGGTGGTGCTGGTGCTCGGCGCCACGGGCCTGGCCATCAACGGCGTGTGGCGCACCGAACGCGAACAGGCCGGCAAGCAGCTGCTGGCGATATCCGAAAGCAAGGCGCGGGAAGTGGCGGGCTGGTACGCGGAACGCCAACACGACGCCCACTGGCTGCAGGGGGACACCGAGCTCAGGGCCCACTGGCTGGTCTGGCACCACCTGCAATCGCCGGCAGCGCTGGATGCCCTGGCGCACACGCTCAGCGCCTACCTCCACGAGGGGCACTTTCGCCGCGTCAGCCTGCTGCGGCCCGATGGTGGCGTGGTGTGGCACTCTGGCGGTCCCACCCACACCGGGGACAGGGAAATCAAGGCCGGGCTGCAGCAGCTGCGCCAACAAGCCCGGCCGGTGCGCGTGGGCCCCTGGTTCGACGACACGGGCCAGCTCCGGCTGGCCTTTATGGTGCCCGTGGCCGCCGAGAGCGACACCCCGGTGGTGGTGGTGCTGCACCTTGACCCGCCCCCGCATATCCACGCCTCGCTGGCCAGCTGGCCGGTGGCGCAACAGACGGCCGAGGCCTTCCTGTTCACCCGCGATGGCGACCAGGTGCGGTTCCTGTCTGCCCGCAAACACGCCACCCCCGCCACCGATGGACAACACCAGCCCCTGAGCACACCGGCGCTCTTCACCGCCCGCGTGCTGCGCGGCGATGCCCAGCCCAACACCGTGCTCGACGGGCTGGACTACCGGGGCACCCCGGCACTGGGGGTGGTGCGCGCCATCGAAGGCACCGACTGGTGGCTGCTGGCCAAACAGGACCGCGTCGAGGTGATGGGCGACGCGGTGGTGCGCTCGCTGTGGCTGATGCTGCTGGGCCTGCTGGGCCTGCTCAGCGCGTCCACCCTGGTCTACCTGATGACGCAGCGCAAACACCTGCAGGTGGTGGCCCACAACTACGAGGCGCTGCAGCACATGCAGGCCGAACTGGGCGACAGCGAAGCACGCTACCGCCTGCTGGCCGAAAACAGCGCCGACGTGGTGTGGCTGTACGACCTGCAACGCCGCGAGATGGCCTACGTCAGCCCCTCGGTGGACAAGATGCTGGGCTACTCGGCCGATGAGCTGGTGGGCCGTGACACCCTGACGCTGTTGTTGATGCCCGAGGCGCAAGCCCAGGCCAACGCCCGCCTGGACGAGCGCCTGCGCGCGTTGGCACGGGGCGAGCGCAGTGCCAAAACCGGCTACGACGAACTGCTGCACCGCCACAAGAACGGCCAGGCCGTGTGTGTGGAGATGGTGACAAGCTTCATCACCAACGCCGTGGGCGAGGTGGTGCAGGTGCAGGGCGTGAGCCGCGACATCACCGCCCGCAAGGCCGCGCAGGCACAGATCACGCAGCTGTCGCAGGCCACCGAACAAAGCCCGGCCAGCGTCATCATCACCAACCTGCGCGGCGACATCGAGTACGTGAACGCGGCCTTCGAGCGCAACACCGGCTACAGCCGTGGCGAGGTGCTGGGGCAGAATCCGCGTTTTCTGCAGTCCGGCCAGACACCGCGCGGCACCTACGAGGCCATGTGGCAATCGCTGCGCGATGGCGTGCACTGGGACGGTGAGGTCATCAACCGCCGCAAGGACGGCGCCCTCACGGTGCAGAGCGTGACCATCGCGCCGTTGCGCGACCCGGCGGGCGCGGTCAGCCGCTACCTCTCGGTGCAGCTGGACGTGACCGCCCAACGCGAGGCCGAAGAAACCGCCCACCGCCTGGCCTGGTTCGACCCCCTGACCGGCCTGCCCAACCGCCTGCGCCTGCTGTCCGAAATCGAAGCCAGCCTGGCGGCCGACAGCCGCCGGGGCGGGCACAGCGCCATCCTGCTGATCAACCTCGACCGCTTCAAGACCGTCAACGAAGCCCTGGGCCACGCCGCCGGCGACACCCTGCTGCGCCAGCTGGCGCAGCGCCTGGGCGAGCTGCAGCCGGCCGGCGACATGCTGGCGCGCCTGAGCGCCGACGAGTTCGCGCTGCTGCAACACGCGCAGGAGCCCATGGCAGCGGCCACATCGGCTGCCGCCCTGCGCACCGCGCAGGCGGTGCACAAGGTCCTGGTGGCGCCGTTCGCACTGGAGTCCGGGGAGCTGGTCAACGTCACCGCCAGCGTGGGCGTGGCCCTGCTGCCCCACGACGACAACGACACCCCGGGTGACGTGCTGCGCCGCGCCGACACCGCCTTGCACCGCGCCAAGGCCGGTGGCGGGCAGCAGTCGGCCTTTTTCGACGCCGCCATGGGCCAGGTGGTCAGCGAGCGTTTTGCGGTGGATCAGGACCTGCGTCGCGGCATGGCCGCGCAGGAGCTGCGTCTTTATCTGCAGCCGCAGGTCAACCGCCAGGGCCACATGGTCAGCGCCGAAGCCCTGGTGCGCTGGCAACACCCCGACAAAGGTCTGGTGCCGCCCGGCACCTTCATCGGCGTGGCCGAGGAAAGCGAGCTGATCGCCGAACTGGGTGACTGGGTGCTGGCCCAGGTCTGCGGCCACCTGGGCCGACTGCGGACCAGCGGGCGGCGCCTGCCGATCGCGGTCAACGTGAGCCCGCGCCAGTTCCACAAGTCGGACTTTGTGCCGGGCGTGTTGCGCGCGCTGGAGCAGGCCGGCGCCCACCCGGGCGACCTGGTGCTGGAAATCACCGAGGGCGTGGTGATCGAGCAGGTGGACGCGGTGGTGCGCAAGATGAGCCAGCTGACCCAGCGCGGCGTGCGTTTTTCCATCGACGATTTCGGCACCGGCTACTCGTCACTGGCCTACCTCAAGCGCCTGCCCATCCATGAACTCAAGATCGACAAGAGTTTTGTGCAGGACGCGCCGCACGACCCCAGCGACGCCGCGCTGGTGGAAGCCATCCTCTCGGTCGCCGGCCACCTGCGCCTCAAGGTGGTGGCCGAGGGTGTGGAGACGCAGGAGCAGGCCGATTTTCTGAACCAGCGCGCCAACGTGGTCCACCAGGGCTACCTGTTCGGCCGCCCAGCGCCGGCCGACGAGGTGCTGGCCAACTGGCTGGCGGCGTCAACCAACGGCAGCTCGGCCGCCTGAAACGGCACCTGGTACAGCCACACCGGGCGCTCGTCGTCGTCCTGCAGGCACACGTTGGCCACCCAGCCGACGGCTTCAAATTCCAGGCTCACCAGCCAGGCGCCCGGGCGCAGGTCGCGCGCGGCCTTTTCCATCGCCCGCGCCATGCTCTCCGGCCGCTGGAACAGGTAGACCATGTCGTAGGGCGACCAGTCGGCCGCCCACATGTCGCCACCCTCGACCCGCGCCCAGCGGCAGCGCAGCGCGCACAGCAGGCGCAACGGCAGGCTGCGCTCTATGCCCACCAGGTGCACGTCGGGGTACTCGCGCTCCAGCGCCATCAGGCCATCGCCCAGGCCGCAGCCGGCATCGAGCACGCGCCCGGCCAGGGGCAGGGGCGCGGCCTGCCGCAAGCCATTGAGCACGTCGGGTGGGGTGGGAAACAGCGGCGCGTCTTTCCAGCTGCCCGGCGGGTACAAGGCCAGAAAAAGGCCCAGCGGCAACAGCCAGGCCCAGGCCAGCGCGGCGCCCCCGGACGCGCCCAGGAGCAATGCCCAGGACAGGGGAAAACCCAGCGCCATGATGAGCTTGCGCGGCAGGCTGCTGCCGAGCAGGCTGAACACCACCCCGGTGGTGGCGGCCAGCACCAGCGCGGCCGTGGGCGACAGGCCCACCGCGCGCGCCGCATGGAAACTGCCCCACGCGGCGGCCCAGGCCAGCAGCGCCGGCAGCGGCCAGGGCCAGCGCTGGATCACGGCGCCGCTCACGCTGCGCAGGCGCCGGGCGCGCTCAGATCCACCGCGGGCTTATTTGGTGGTGGTGGCAGGCTTGGGGGCTGCCGGCCGCGTGGCGGGCCGTGTGGCCGCCGGCTTGGCGGGCGCGGGGGCGGGCGCAGCGGCAGGTGCCGCCGCCGGTTGGCTGGCCGGCGTGGTGCCGCCCGACACGCCCAGGCGACCGCCGGTGCCCAGACCACCCTTGACCTCTTGCGCCTTGTAGTTCTTCACCGCCTTGACCAGCTGGTTGTAGGAGTCGATGAAGGCGGCGGTGAGCACCTTGCCTTCGGGCGTGTTGGTGAAGCCACCGGCACCGCCCGCACCGCCGCCCCCGAACAGGCCGCCAAAGAGGTTGAAATCGGTGTTGCGCGAGCTGCCTTCGGCCGCTGCCAGCTGCACGCCCGAGCGGTTGTCGATCAGGGTCAGCATGGTGGAGGCGTCGTTGAACTTGAGACCGCCACCGATGATGCCGCCCAGGGCACCACCAAAAGCGCCCAGCAGCGCGCCGGCACCGCCGGTGCCTTTCTGGCTGAAGGTGATGGAGGGGTTCATGGTGTAGTCGGCCGCCACCATCTGGCCACGGCCGAAGTTGCTGCCCTGGCGCATTTCGCCGCTTTGCTGCAGCGCGCGCTCTTGCATCATGTTGTTCATGGCCGCACCGCGCTCGATCACCACAAAGCAGTTGGACTGCTGGATCAGCATGCGCAGCACCGGCACGGTCGAGCGCAGCTGGTAGCTCTGCAACTGCGCCCACCAGGCGGCCTGCTGGTCTTCCACCACCGCCAGGGTGCCCAGGGTTTCACTGCAACGCTCGAGTTGGCTGTTGGCATTTTCGGCGTTGGCACCGCCGGCCGAACCGGTGGCCGCGGTCTTGGCTTCGGGGCTGCCGATGGTGGGGGCGGTGGCGACACAGGCGCTCAGGCTGGCGGCGGCCACAGCGGCCAGGACGATGCGGGGCAGGGACATGGGAACTCCTCCGAGTGGGACAATAGATGTATCAGATTGTAGAACCGTGGCCGCCGCGCAGGCGGTCGATCAGGCCATTGAGTTCATCCAGCGAACCAAAGGAAATCGCGATCTCCCCCTGGTCTTCAAAACGGCCATGGCGCTTGACGCGTTTTTTCACCCGCACCTCCACCGCTGCGGTGAGCAGGTCGGCCAGTTCTTCTTCCACCCGGCGGATGTCGCGCGACTTCTCTTTTTTGGGCTTCTGGGGCGTGAGCGCAAACTCGGCCGCCAGCTTCTTGACCAGGCTTTCGGCCTCGCGCACCGACATTTTTTTGGCCGAAATCTGGTTGCCGGCCGTGATCTGCGCCGCGCGGTCCAGGGCCAGCAGCGCGCGCGCGTGGCCCATGTCGATGTCGCCGGCCATCAGCATGGTCTGCACCGGCTCGGCCAGGTTGAGCAGGCGCAGCAGGTTGCTGGCGGCGCTGCGCGAGCGGCCCACGGCCTGCGCGGCGGTTTCGTGAGTGAGCCCAAACTCCTTGATCAGGCGCTGCAGGCCCTGGGCTTCTTCCAGCGGGTTGAGGTCTTCGCGCTGGATGTTCTCGATCAGCGCCATGGCGGCGGCGGCCTCGTCGGGCACCTCGCGCACCAGCACCGGCACCGTGTCCAGCCCGGCCAGGCGCGAGGCCCGGAAGCGCCGCTCGCCGGCGATGATCTCGAACTTGCCCGCGTTGTCGCCGGCGCTGAGGCGGCGCACCAGGATGGGCTGCATCACGCCCTGCGCCTTGATGGATTCGGCCAGCTCGTAGAGCGCGCCTTCGTCCATGTGGGTGCGCGGCTGGTACTGGCCGGGCACCAGCTGGTCCAGCGTCAGGCTGGACGGCGAGCCTTCGGCGGCGCTGGGCGCGGGCACGGTCTCATCGACCTTGGGGCCCAGCAGCGCTTCGAGGCCACGGCCGAGGCCTTTGGGTTTTTTGGTGATCACGGGTTCAGCCCTTGTTCAAAGTGTTCAGCCAGGCACGGCCTTCGGGCCAGTCGCCCAGGCCAGACTCGGCGTTGATGTGGCCACGCGCCCCCAGGTCCACGAAGTGGCTGCCCCAGGCCTGGGCCAGGGCCTGCGCTTTGTCGAAGCGGCAATAGGGGTCGTTGTGACTGCCCACCAGAATGCTGGCAAAGGGCAACGGCTGGCGAACGATGGGGGCCCAGCTCGGCAGCTGCGGGCCCAGGTCGGGGTGTTCGGTGTCGCCCGGCGCCACCAGCAGCGCGCCCAGCACGCGGGCGGTGTTCAAGGAATGGGCGGCCCAGGCGGCGGTGAGGATGCAGCCCAGGCTGTGCGCCACCAGCAGCGCGGGGCGTTCGTCCTGCAGCAGCACCTCTTCGAGCCGGGCCATCCAGTCGCCGCGCCGGGGGGTTTCCCAGTCGTGCTGCGCCACGCGCTGGTCGCCATACAGCGCTTCCCAGCGGCTCTGCCAGTGGTCGGGGCCGCTGTTCAACCAGCCGGGCAGCACCAGCACACGCGGTGTCATGGTTTCATCGAACCGAGGCGGTCCACCATCTCTTGCGCAAAGGCCACAAAAGCCTGGCTGCCCCGGGCGGACGGATCGAAAACGACGCCGGGCAAACCGTAGCTGGGCGCTTCGGCCAGGCGCACGTTGCGCGGGATCAGGGTGTTGAACACCTTGTCGCCGAAGTGGCCCTTGAGCTGCTCGCTGACCTGCTGCTGCAAGGTGATGCGCGGGTCGAACATGACGCGCAGCAGGCCGATGATTTCGAGCTCGCGGTTGAGGTTGGCGTGCACTTGCTTGATGGTGTTGACCAGGTCGCTCAGGCCTTCGAGCGCGAAGTACTCGCACTGCATGGGCACGACCACACCATGCGCCGCACACAGACCGTTGAGGGTGAGCATGGACAGGCTGGGCGGGCAGTCGATCAGCACGAAGTCGTAGTCGTCGGCCACGGTGGCGAGCGCCGTCTTGAGGCGTTTTTCGCGCCGCTCCAGCTCCACCAGTTCCACCTCGGCACCGGCCAGCTCGCGGTTGGCGCCCAGCACGTGGTAGCCACACTTCTCCGAATACACGGCCGCATCGGTCACGCTGGCCGATTCGAGCAACACGTCGTAGACGGTGAGCGCGAGTTCGCGCTTGTTCACGCCCGAGCCCATGGTGGCGTTGCCCTGCGGGTCCAGGTCCACCATCAGCACCCGCTGGCCGACCTTGGCCAGACCGGCGGCGAGGTTGACCGTGGTGGTGGTCTTGCCCACCCCGCCCTTCTGGTTGGCGATGCAGAAAATTTTGGCCATCGTTTATTTGCTCAGGGCCAGCTTGACGCCAAAGCCGATGAGGAACACCCCGGCCAGTTTTTCCAGCGTGCGGGCCACCACGGGGTTGGCACGCATGCGCGCCGCCAGAAAATAGGTGAGCAACACGGCCACCAGGCCATAGAGGAATGTCAGTACGGCAACGGTGGCCGCCATCGCGCCAAAGGTGATCAGGCCCTGGTGCCGGGCCGGGTCCACAAACAGCGGGAAGAAGGCCATGTAGAACACGATGGCCTTGGGGTTGAGCAAGGTGATGGTGAAGGCCTGCTGGAAATACTGCTTGGGCCGGATGTTGAGCACCGGCGCGTCACCGGGCTTGGCGGTCAACATCTTCCAGCCCAGCCAGGCCAGGTACGCCGCGCCCAGCCACTGCACCGCCGCAAAGGCCGCCGGGTAGGCGGCCAACAGCGCGGCCACACCGGCCACCGCCGCCCACATCAGCACTTGGTCGCCGGCCATGACCCCCAGCGTGGCCGCCAAACCGCCACGCAAACCGCCTTTGCCGGTGGAGGTGATCAGCGCCAGGTTGCCCGGCCCGGGAATGGCGAGGAACAGAACAATGGCGGCGACAAAGGCGCCGTAATCAGCGATGCCGAACATGGGGGACTTTCTTTGCTTGAGCGGGGATGGGCCTGAGTTTACGTGAGCTTGTGTGATTGCCCGTTTGTGGTTTCACGTGAAACACCGTTGTGCTTGGGATGTTTCGCTCGTCGGTGTGGGCACGGCGGACGGGGCGGGTATCCGGGCTCTGGTCCGCGCGCGGGCGTCTGCCCGGGTTAGCAGCCGGTTCTTCGTCAACGCCGTGGTGGAGGCGCACCCACTGGGGCAACCGCGAATCGTCTTGCCGCCCGGACACCCACCCCATCCACCGCAGAAGCAGCATTGGCCAACCACCGGTGGTGCGCCCACTTCGAACTCTCGGGCCTGTGGCGGTGTGCGCGGGCGCCGGCCCTATTTGCGGTTGCCCCAGAGGGCGCGCGCCAACCTCGGTGTTGACGCGATGGCGCTGGCCAACCCGGGCAGACGCCCGCGAGTGGGCCGGAGAACGCGCATACCGCCACAGGCACAGCGGGTGGTCTGCGAGCGAAACACCCCACCCCGCAGATCAATACAAAAGCTCAAATAACAGCAGCACGCATCCAAACAACACAGCGCTCCGCATCCAGCCCCGGCACCACCAACGGTTCCACGTGAAACACTTTCACGTCAGCAGGCAAAGCAACGATCTCGTCCCCCGGGTGTTTGCCCTTGAGCGCCATCCACGCCCCGCCCTGCCCCAACGCCTGGCGCGACCAAGCGGTGAAGTCCACCAGGGACGCAAACGCCCGCGACGACACCACGTCGTACGGCTCGGTCAGCGATTCCACCCGCGCATGCAGGCCGCGCAGATTGGGAAGCCGCAAGGCCGCCGCCACCTGCTGGATGAACGCGGCCTTTTTGGCCACCGTGTCCACACAGTCCACCTGCACATCGGGGCAGCAGATGGCGATCACCACGCCCGGCAAACCGGCGCCCGAACCGACGTCCAGCAGGCGGATGGCACGCCCTCCCCGCTGACGGTTCAGCGGCGCGATCACCGCCAGGCTGTCCAGCAGGTGGTGGGTCAACATCTCGGCCGCCTCGCGCACGGCCGTGAGGTTGTAGACCCGGTTCCACTTGGCGATCCAGTCGAGGTAGGCCAGCAACTGGCCGATCTGCCCGTCGCTCAGCGTCAGCCCCAGCGCCAACACACCCGCGCGCAGTGCGCCTTCCTGCCCATGGACCTGCGAACCGGCGCTCATGCAGCCTCAGCCTGCGCTTCGTTGCTGAAGCCCTTGAACTTGCCACGCTTGAGGTGGATGAGCAGCAGCGAAATGGCGGCCGGCGTCACGCCCGACACCCTTGACGCCTGCCCCAGCGTTTCGGGCCGGTGTTTGTCGAGCTTTTGCCGCACCTCGATCGACAAGGCCGGCACGGCCAGATAGTCCAGCTCGGCCGGCAGCTTGAGGTTTTCGTAGTGGGCGGCGCGCTCCACCTCGTCGCGCTGGCGGTCGATGTAGCCGGAATATTTGGCGGCGATCTCGATCTGCTCCACCACCGACTCGCGCAAGCCGTCAAACAGGTCGCCCAGTGTTTCACGTGAAACCAGGCTGCCCGCGCCGTACTTGCCGCCGTCCATGCCCATCAGGCCTGCGTAGCTCACATCGGGGCGGCGCAGCAGATCGCCCAGGTTGTATTCGTGTTCTATGGCCTTGCCCAGCACCCGCACCGACTCCTCGGCGGGCAGGTTGCGCGGGTTCACCCACGTCGCCTTGAGGCGCTCTGTTTCACGTGAAACAGCGTCGCGCTTGCGGTTGAAGGCGTCCCAGCGCGCATCGTCCACCAGGCCCATGATGCGCCCCACTTCGGTCAGGCGCATGTCGGCGTTGTCCTCGCGCAGCTGCAGGCGGAACTCGGCCCGGCTGGTGAACATGCGGTAGGGCTCGGTCACACCTTTGGTGATGAGGTCGTCCACCAGCACCCCCAGGTAGGCCTGATCGCGGCCCGGCAGCCAAGCGGCCTCACCTCGGCACAACAGTGCGGCATTGATGCCGGCAAACAGGCCCTGGGCCGCGGCTTCCTCGTAGCCGGTGGTGCCGTTGATCTGGCCGGCGAAGAACAGGCCCTGGACCTGTTTGGTCTCGAAACTGCTCTTGAGCGAGCGCGGGTCGAAGTTGTCGTATTCGATGGCGTAGCCCGGGCGCAGGATGTGGGCGTTCTCCAGCCCCGGCATGCTGCGCACCAGCGCGTACT
>JAUYSB010000091.1 GCA_030696525.1 Hydrogenophaga sp.
GGTCGAGAACTTCTCGGTGTCCACCACCAACTGCTTGCGCTCGATCTCCAGGCCCCATTCGGCAATCGGTCCCAGCTTCGGGCTCAGACCGAAGAAGACCAGCATCATGTCCATGGGCACGACGCGGGTCACGCCGTCAGATCCAGTCACCTTGGCGCCGGTGAGCTTGCCGTCTTTTTCATCAAAGCCGGTCACCTGGCCGACGATGAACTGCATCTCGTACTGTTCGCACAGCTCGCGCATCTTGGCCACGCTGGCCGGCGCGGCCTTGAAACCGTCGCGGCGGTGGATCAGGATCACGCTTTCGGCCTTGTTCGGGCCCTCGGCCGCGAAGTTCAGCGTCCAGTCCAGAGCGGAGTCGCCACCACCCACGATGACCAAGTTCTTGCCCGCAAAGGTGGCGGGGTTCTTGACGCGGTAGAACAGCTGCGTGCCATCGAACTTCTCCAGGCCATCGACCTTGAGGGTGCGCGGCTGGAAGGCGCCCACGCCGGCGGCGATGAAGATGGTTTTGGTCAGGAAACGGGTGCCCTTGGAGGTTTCGACGTAAAAGCGGCCGTCGTCCTGCTTTTGCACCACGGTCACTTCCTGGCCCAGGTGGAAGGTGGCGCCAAAGGGTTCGATCTGCTTGAGCAGCGCGTCGGTCAGTTCCTGGCCGGTGCACACGGGCACGGCGGGGATGTCGTAGATCGGCTTGTCGGGGTACAGCTCCACCGGCTGACCGCCAGGGTAGGCCAGCGAATCGATGACGTGAGCCTTGATCTCCAGCAGACCGAGTTCAAACACCTGGAACAGGCCCACCGGGCCGGCACCCACGATCACGGCGTCGGCTTCGATCGGGCCCTCGTGGGCGTTGGCGGTGTCAATGACTTGCTGGTTCAATTTCGGGTCCATAGGGGTTCAGCGGTGGTAACAAATCCTTGGGGGCCGAGCCCCCGGCGCGTCAGCGCAGCAGTTGGCCGAGCTTGCCGGTCTGGTCTTTCCAGTTTTCGGCGTCGGGCATCGGCGTCTTGCGCTTGGTGATGCTCTTCCAGCCGGGCAGGCGGGCCAGTTCGGCGTTGAGCTTGATCATGTGCTGCTGGTCGCGCGGCAGGTCTTCCTCAGCGTAGATGGCATTGACCGGGCACTCGGGAATGCACACGGCGCAGTCGATGCACTCATCGGGGTCGATGGTCAGGAAGTTGGGGCCTTCGCGGAAGCAGTCCACGGGGCAGACGTCCACACAATCGGTGTACTTGCAGGCGATACAGGCTTCGGTGACGACGTGGGTCATGGTTTTTGTGTGAAATCGGTGGAAACCCCCGATTTTAGGGTTTCGCGCATTTTCAGATGGGCAATGCCCCTGCCGATTGACATGAGTCAATCGGCTCCGGGGCCATTTCGGCTCAGCGCAACATCACAGCGCCGGCCGTGGCGTGGCTGGCGGTGTCCACCAGCACCAGGGCGCCCAGGCCGCGCGAGCGGGTGTAAGGCAGGGCGGCGATGGGCTCTTGCAGCACCAACTCGACCACGCCGATCGCGTTGGCCGGCAGTTGGGCGGCGTCGGTCTCGGCCAGGGTTTCGATGTTGACCTGGTGCACGATGCGGCGCACCTTGGCCTTGACCCAGCGGTGGCCGTGCAAGGCCCAGTAGACGCGGCCCGGCACCAGCGGCTCGTTGTCCAGCCAGGCAACGGTGGCGGTCACTTCACGGGCCACCGGCACGGCGAGTGCCGGTGTGTCGTCGAATTCGTCGGCGCTGGGGGTGGTGGTGTCCACCGCCAGCAGCCAGTCGCCGCGCGACACGTCCAGCTCGCGGTCGAGCACGATGCCCGCGCTGTGGCCGGCCAACACGGCGTGCGGCTGGCGCGCGTGGTCCAGCACCTGGGCGACCTTGGCACTTTGGCCGGTACCCTGCGGGCCTTGCAGCACGCGCACGGTCTGGCCCACCTGCACGCCACCGGTGGTGACGCGACCCCAGAACACGCGGCGGCCTTGGCGGGTGTCAGATGAGGACGAGAACTTCTCCACCCACTGCACAGCGAAGGAGAAGGGCAGCTCGGTCTCGGCCATGGTGTTGGGCAGGTGCTCCAGCAGGTCCAGCAGGCTGGGGCCCTGGTAGCCCGCCCAGCCCTCAGTGGCGGTCACCACGTTGTAGCCCTTGAGGGCCGAAATGGGCACCACAGCCTTGAGCGGGATGCCGGCTTCAGTCGCGAAGGCCTGCAGCGCCGCGCTGATGCGGGCAAAGGCCAGGGCCGGGTCTGCCACAGCGTCCAGCTTGTTGATGGCCATCACGATGCTGGGCACACGTAGCAGGTGCACCAGCAGGCTGTGGCGGCGCGTCTGCGGCAGCAGCTTGAGGGCGGGGTCGGCCCAGTCGAGCTTGGTGGCGTCCACCAGCACCACGGCGGCATCGGCGCCGCTGGCGGCGGTCACCATGTTGCGGGTGTATTGCTCGTGGCCGGGGCTGTCACCGATGATGAACTTGCGCGCCTGCGTGTTGAAGTAGCGCCAGGCCACGTCGATGGTGATGCCCTGCTCGCGTTCGGCGGACAGGCCGTCGGTCAGCGCGGCCAGGTCCACCTCGTCGTCGGCGCCGTGGGCACCGGCCGACGTGACGCTGGCCAGCTGGTCTTGCAGCACCGAGCGGCTGTCCACCAGCAGGCGGCCGATGAGCGTGCTCTTGCCGTCGTCCACCGAGCCGCAGGTGATGAATTTCAGTGCGTTCATCAGAAATACCCTTCTTTCTTGCGTTTTTCCATCGAGGCGTCGCTGGTCTTGTCGTCCATGCGGGTGGCGCCGCGTTCGCTCACGCTCACGGTCAGCGTTTCCACGACGATGTCGTCGGCGGTGGCCGCATCGCTTTCCACCGGGCAGGTGCAGGTGATGTCACCCACGGTGCGGAAACGCACGGTGCGTGTTTCAACCGCTTCGCCATCGCGTGGCGGGGTGATGGGCGTGACCGGCACCAGCAGGCCGCGGCGCTCCACCACCTCGCGCTGGTGGGCGTAGTACAGCGAAGGCAGCGCTATGTTTTCGCGGGCGATGTACTGCCAGACGTCGAGTTCGGTCCAGTTGCTGATGGGGAACACGCGGAAGTGTTCGCCGGGCTGCAAGCGGGTGTTGAACAGGTTCCACAGCTCGGGGCGCTGCGCCTTGGGTTGCCACTGGCCGAAGCTGTCGCGGTGGCTGAAGATGCGTTCCTTGGCACGGGCCTTTTCTTCGTCGCGGCGGGCGCCGCCGATGAGGGCATCGAAGCGGAATTCGTCGATGGCTTCGAGCAGCGTGACCGACTGGTGGGCGTTGCGCGATTCGTCGGGGCGGCTCAGGCGCACCGTGCCACGCGCCATCGAATCTTCGACGCTGCGCACGATCAGGCGGGCCTGCAACTCGGCGGCGCGGCTGTCGCGGAAATCGGTCACCTCCTTGAAGTTGTGGCCGGTGTCGATCATCAGCAGCGGGTAGGGAATGCGGCCGACGCCAAAGGCCTTTTCGGCGCACTTGAGCAGGACCAGCGAGTCCTTGCCGCCCGAGAACAGCAGGGTCGGGCGCTCGAAGGCGGCGGCCACTTCGCGCAGGATGAAGATGGTTTCTTCTTCCAGCGCATCCAGGTGGGAGCGCTGGGGCAGGGCGGAGCGGGTGGCTTGCAACAATTGGGGTTCCGTGCGGGCGTTCATGCCGGCTGTCCTTGGTTTGTGTTTTCGGGCAGGGCTTGCACGTGCAGGCCACATTCCTTGGTGGTGTCTTCCCACCACCAGCGGCCGGCGCGGAAGTCCTCGCCCACCGCGATGGCGCGGGTGCAGGGCGCACAGCCAATGCTGGGCATGAACTGGTCGTGCAGTTCGTTGTAGTCCAGCGCGTGGGTGGCAATGAAGTGCCACACGTCGCCCCAGGTCCAGTCGGCCAAGGGGTTGACCTTGACGCGGCCGGGTTCCAACACCACGTCGGGCACGTCGGCGCGGGCGCCCGACTGCTCGCGGCGCAGGCCGGTGATCCAGCCGCCCTTGCCCGCCAGCGCGCGCGCCAGCGGCTCCATCTTGCGGATGTCGCAGCACTGCTTGCGCAGGTCCACGCTCTGGAACATGGCATCTTCGCCATGCTGCTTGACGAACTTGATGGTGGCCTCTGCCTTGGGGCGGTAGACCTCGACGCTGCGGTTGTAGCGGCGTTCGATCTTGGCGATCAGGGCCAGGGTCTCGGCGTGCAGCTTGCCGGTGTCCAGCACGAAGATGCCGGTGTCCACGCCCGCCAGCGAGATGAGGTGGGTCACGACCATGTCTTCGGCGCCCAGGCTGGAGGCCTGGGTCAGCGCCGGGTGGTCGGTGGCGACCTGCTTGAGCAGGGCGATGCTGGCCGCGACTTTGGCGTCGAAGGTGGGCGAAGGCCGGTTGTAGAGGGTGATGGCGCTCATGGTGGCTTCCTCAGGCGACCTTGCGGGCAAACAGCGGCGCCGGCTGGCCCACGTCGCCCTGGTAGAAGGCGGGGTAGTGGCGCAGCAGCTTTTCGCCCACAGGCAGGCTCTGGTCGGCGCGCAGCACGGCGGCGCTGAAGCCGCAGCGCTTCATCTGCAGCAGTTGGTCCACCAGCACGTCGCCGGTGGCGACCACGGTGCCTTCAAAACCCCGGCGGCGGCGCAGCTCGAAGGCCTGGCTGAAGGCGCGGCCGTCGGCGAATTTGGGGAAGTGCAGTACCACGGTGTGGATGCCGTCCAGGCTCACCGCTTCAACGTCGGTGTCGTTGGCCACGGTCAGCACGCCGGTGCCTTCAAAAGAGGCCGAAGAGGATTCGATCAGTTGCATGTTGTTTCTCCGTGGCAGCTCAGGCGGCATCCAGCGCAGGCGCGCGGGCCGTGGCCACACGCACGCCGTTGGCGGCGGCCTTGAACGGGTCGTGGCCGATGCGCTTGAGCGCGGTGATGAAGTTCTCGCCGCTGTGGCGCTGGGCGCGGTAGGTGTCGAGGATGGCTTCGATGGCTTCGGTCACTTCATTGGCCGCAAACGAGGGGCCGACCACCTTGCCGGCCACCGTGGGGCCGCTCAGGGCCGAGCCATCGGAGCCGGCCAGCGTGATCTGGTACCACTCCTGC
>JAUYSB010000219.1 GCA_030696525.1 Hydrogenophaga sp.
CGCCGAACAGCTGTGGGACACCACCCTCAACCCCGACACGCGGCGCCTGCTGCCGGTGCAACTGGGCAACATCGACTTTGCCCGCACCGAGCTTGAGATCACCAAGCTCATGGGCAAGGGCGAGGCGGCGGCGCGGCGCGAGCTGATGGAGCTGCGTGGCGACGAGGTGGAGATCGACATTTGATCGAGGGGAGAACGCTATGACCGTCACCGGCAAAGTCATCGATACCCGCGAAGGACAGCTTGTGCTTTTGCCGAGCACCTTCAGGGTGAACGTCGATGAATTTGGTGTTCGTCGTGACGACGCGACGGGCGAGCTGGTGCTGACGCCTCTCCCCATTGAAACTGAAAGTCAGCGACAGAGTCGGGGTAACGACGGAAGCAGACTCCCACTCGCCCCAGCCGCTTTGAAGAAAACATGACCGAAGAACTGATCCTGCCTGAAGACCTGCCAACACCACCACCGCCGCCTGAGCCCCCCGCGCCGCCGCCGCCACCCGTGGAGCCCGACGAGGACAGCCTGGCCGCCTACGCCCAGCGCGCCTACCTCGAATACGCGCTGAGCGTGGTCAAGGGCCGTGCGTTGCCCGACGTGTGCGACGGCCAGAAGCCGGTGCAGCGGCGGATCCTCTACAGCATGGAGCGCATGGGCCTGGGCTACTCGGGCAACACGGCGGCCAAGCCGGTGAAAAGCGCCCGTGTGGTCGGCGACGTGCTGGGCAAATACCACCCGCACGGCGACAGCGCCGCCTACGACGCACTGGTGCGCATGGCGCAGGACTTCAGCCAGCGCTACCCGTTGATCGACGGTCAGGGCAACTTCGGCAGCCGCGATGGCGACGGCGCCGCCGCCATGCGCTACACCGAAGCCCGGCTGGCCAAGATCACCGGCCTGCTGCTGGACGAAATCGACCAGGGCACGGTGGACTTCATCCCCAACTACGACGGTTCGTTTGAAGAGCCGCGCCAGTTGCCCGCGCGCCTGCCTTTTGTGCTGCTCAATGGCGCCAGCGGCATCGCCGTGGGCCTGGCCACCGAAATCCCCAGCCACAACCTGCGCGAGGTGGCCGACGCCTGTGTGGCCCTGGTCAAAAACGTCAAGCTGACGGACGAGGAGCTGTTCACGCTCGTCCCCGGGCCCGACTACCCCGGCGGTGGCCAGATCATCAGCAGCGCGTCCGACATTGCCGATGCCTACCGCAGCGGCCGGGGCAGCCTCAAGGTGCGCGCGCGCTGGAAGATCGAGGAACTGGCGCGTGGCCAGTGGCAGCTGGTGGTCAACGAGTTGCCGCCGGGCGTGAGCAGCCAAAAGGTGCTGGAAGAGATCGAGGAGCTGACCAACCCCAAGCTCAAGGCCGGTAAAAAGGCGCTCACGCAGGACCAGAACCAGCTCAAACAAACCGTGCTGGCGGTGCTGGACGGCGTGCGCGACGAATCAAGCAAGGACGCTGCCGTGCGACTGGTGTTCGAGCCCAAGACCAGCCGCATCGAACAGCAGGAACTCATCACCACGTTGCTGGCCCACACCAGCCTGGAGACTTCGTCCTCCATCAACATGACCATGGTGGGCCTGGACGGCAAGCCGATCCAGAAGTCGCTGCGGCAGATGCTGCTGGAGTGGATCAGTTTCCGCCAGAGCACGATCACCCGGCGCAGCCAGCACCGCCTGCAAAAGGTGCTGGACCGCATCCACATCCTCGAAGGGCGGCAGACCGTGCTGCTCAACATCGACGAGGTGATCGCCATCATCCGCGCCAGCGACGAGCCCAAGGCCGCGCTGATCGCCCGCTTTGCCTTGAGCGCCGCCCAAGCCGAGGACATCCTGGAAATCCGCCTGCGCCAGTTGGCGCGGTTGGAGGCCATCAAGATCGAGCAGGAGTTGAAAGAACTGCGCGAGGAGCAAGGCAAGCTCGAAGACATCCTGGGCAGCGAGGCGACGCTGCGCCGCCTCATGGTCAAAGAGATCGAGGCGGACGCCAAGACCTTTTCCGACCCGCGCCGCACCCTCATCCAGGCCGAGAAAAAGGCCGTGGCCGAGGTCAAGGTGGTGGACGAGCCGGTGACGGTGGTGGTGTCGCAAAAGGGTTGGGTGCGTGCGCGCACCGGCCATGGCCACGAGGCCGGCGCCTTTGCCTTCAAGGCGGGCGATGGCTTGTACGGCACTTTCGAGTGCCGCACGGTGGACACGCTCATCGTGTTCGGCACCGCACAGAACGGGGTGGGCCGCGTGTATTCGGTGGCGGTCTCAAGCCTGCCGGGCGCGCGTGGCGACGGCCAGCCCATCACGACCCTGATCGACCTCGAATCCGGTACCCAGCCCTTGCATTACTTCGCCGGCCCGGCCAACGCCGCGCTGTTGTTGAGCGGCTCGGGCGGCTATGGTTTCATTGCCACGGTGGAGAACATGGTCTCGCGCCAGAAGGGCGGCAAGGCCTTCCTCAACCTGGGCGAGGGCGAAACGATTTGTGCGCCCTCACATGCCGCGTTCACCAGCGGCAGCCAGGCGCTGGCGCCCGCCACCCACGTGGCCTGCGCGTCCACCGGCGGGCGCATCCTCACCTTCGACATCAGCGAACTCAAGCAGATGGAGAAGGGCGGGCGTGGCCTGATGCTGATCGACCTGGAGGCCAAGGACACGCTGGCCGGCGCGGCCGCCTACACCCGCAGCATCCGCATCGCGGGCATCGGACGTGGTGGCAAGGAGCGTGACGAAACGCTGGAGATCCGCAGCCTCAACAACGCCCGTGCGGCGCGCGGCCGCAAGGGCAAGGCCGCCGACCTGGGCTTCAAGCCCAACCGCGTGACGCGGGTGGAATGATGGACGCCAATCTGGTTGGGGTGCTGGTGGCGATCGCCGGTTTTGCTGTTGCGTTCGGGGTGGCGAAGTTCGTCTCGACAGGCATCCGAAAACGCCGCCAGGCGCGCGACGAGGCCGTGGCGAAAAGCCGGCAAAGCCGCCAGGTGCGCCGCGCCCAGGCCCGCCGCGACAAGAGCTGAGGCTGGGCCGGGTCCAGGCAGACATGATGGGCGTGACGCTGGACCACTTGCGCCGCCACGCCATCGCGCGAAGCCTGTTCAAACCCACCACGCTGCCGGCCGCCATCCAACGCCTGGGCTTTGTGCAGGCCGACCCGATGCGGGCGCCGGCCCGGGCGCAGGACCTCATCCTGTTCCAGCGCGTCAAGGACTACCGGGCCGGCGACCTGGAGCGGCGTTACGAGCGGCTGGCCATCGAGGAAGAAGCCTTCGTCAACTACGGCTTTGTGCCGCGTGCATGGACGGCCCTGCTGCACCCACGCACACCGCGCCGCGCCTGGGATGCGGCCACCCAGCGCCGCGCCCACGAACTGATGGCCTTTGTGCGCGAACGCGGCGTGGTGCACCCGCGCGAAGTGAACCAGGCCTTTGCCCACCATGGCCGCGTGGCCGGGTATTGGGGCGGCGAGCTCAGCGCCAGCACCCGCCTGCTGGAAGACATGCACCGCCACGGCTGGTTGCGGGTGCGCCGGCGCGAGTCGGGCACACGTGTGTACGAGGCGGTGGAACACCCGCCGCAGGACGGCGGCCCAGCCAGCAACCAAGCCCGCGCCGAGGCGCTGGTCGATCACATCGTGCGCCTCTACGCGCCGCTGCCGGCCGCCAGCCTGGGCTATTTGGTGACCCTGCTGCGCTTCGGTGCACCGCAGCTCATGGCCGAGGCGAGGGCGGTGGTCAAGTCTGCTGCGAGCCGCTACGGCCATGCGCGTGTAGACGGTGTGGACTGGTTCTGGCCAGCGGACGAAAACCCCGCTTCCCGCCGCCACCGGCCCGAGCCCACGGTGCGCCTGCTCGCGCCCTTCGACCCGGTGGTGTGGGACCGCCGGCGCTTCGAGCTGCTGTGGGGCTGGGCCTACCGCTTTGAAGCCTACGTGCCCGCACCCCAGCGCACCATGGGCCACTACGCCTTGCCGGTGTTGTGGGGCGAGCAGATGGTGGGCTGGGCCAACCTGCGGCTGGAGCGGGGCCAACTGCGGCACGAACTCGGCTTCGTCAACGGCCGCCCCAGCGACATGGCTTTTGGGCCTGCGCTGCAAGCGGCGTTGGCAGCGTTCGAGCGTTTTCTCACGCCGAGCTGACGTGTTTTACCAGTTCACCTCACGCTCCGGCGTGGCGCGTATGCGGTGTGCGGTCAGGTCGGCGCCGTCGAATTCTTCTTCCTGGCTCATGCGCAGGCCCATCAGGCGTTTGATGAGGCCATAAACCACAAAACCGCAGGCCAGCGCCCAGGCCACGCCCATGGCCGTGCCCAGCAGCTGCGCGCCCAGACTCACGCCGCCCAGGCCACCCAGGGCCTTCTGGCCAAAGATGCCGGCGGCGATGCCGCCCCAGGCGCCACACAGGCCGTGCAACGGCCACACGCCCAGCACGTCGTCGATCTTCCAGCGGTTTTGTGTCAGGGTGAACAGGCTCACAAAAAGCCCGCCCGCGACCGTGCCCACGGCCAGCGCGCCCAGCGGGTGCATGAGGTCGGAGCCGGCGCACACGGCCACCAGGCCGGCCAGCGGGCCGTTGTGCACGAAGCCGGGGTCGTTTTTGCCCAGTACCAGCGCGGCCAGGGTGCCGCCCACCATGGCCATCAGCGAGTTGACCGCCACCAGGCCGGAGATCTTGTCCACGGTTTGTGCGCTCATGACGTTGAAGCCGAACCAGCCTACCGTCAGAATCCAGGCGCCCAGGGCCAGGAAGGGGATGTTGGAGGGCGGGTGGGCGCTGATGGCGCCGTCTTTGCGGTAGCGGTTGGCGCGCGGCCCCAGCAGCAGCACCGCGCCCAGCGCCAGCCAGCCGCCCACGGCGTGCACCACCACCGAGCCCGCAAAGTCGTGGAAGGGCGCGCCGGTGAGCGATTCGATCCAGGCCTGCACGCCGAAGTGGCTGTTCCAGACGATGCCTTCAAAGAAGGGGTAGACGAAGCCGACGATGACCGCCGTGGCCAAGAGCTGCGGCCAGAAACGCGAGCGCTCGGCGATACCGCCCGAGATGATGGCGGGAATGGCGGCGGCGAAGGTCAGCAGGAAGAAGAACCTGACCAGCTCGTAGCCGTTGCGCTGGGCCAGTTGTTCGGCGCCGATGAAGAAGTGGGTGCCGTAGGCGACGCCGTAGCCCACCACAAAATAGACCACGGTGGAGACCGAAAAGTCCACCAGGATCTTGACCAGGGCATTGACCTGGTTCTTCTGGCGCACAGTGCCGAGCTCCAGAAAGGCGAACCCGGCGTGCATGGCCAGAACCATGATGCCGCCGAGGAGGATAAAAAGGGCGTCTGTGCCCTGTTTCAGTGCTTCCATGCTTGTCTTTGGTGTGTTGAGAACCGATTTGATGCGAAAAAAGGACGGGTGTCGTCCTTGCACCAAAGACAAGCAGGAATCGCGCCAATGTGATGCGCGATGCACCAAGATGGCGGTTTTATCGAATCAAGCCGGTTCAGGCCAGTTCGGCAATCATCTCGATTTCGACGCAGGCGCCCATGGGCAACTGGACCACGCCAAAGGCGCTGCGGGCATGTTGGCCCTTGTCGCCAAACACCTGGCCGATCAGTTCGGAGCAGCCGTTGGTCACCAGGTGGTGCTCGGTGTAACTGGCGCTGGAATTGACCAGGCTCATCAGCTTGACGATGCGCTTGACACCGTTCAGATCGGTGCCGGCGGCTTGGCACGCGGCTTCCAGCGTGCCCATGAGGTCGATGGCCACGGCGCGTGCGGCACCCTTGGCTTCGTCGGTCGTCATGTTGGTGCCCAGTTGGCCGACCCAGGCCTTGCCGTCCTTTTTGGCGATGTGACCGCTCAGGAACACCAGCTTGCCGGTCTGCACAAAGGGCACGTAGGCGGCGGCGGGCACGGCCACCGGGGGCAGGGTGATGGCGAGGGTTTTGAGTTGGTCGTAGACGGACATGGCGGGCTCCTGGATGTGGGGTGAGAAGCCCGGGATTCTATCGGTCGGTCTCTGGCGTTTCTTGCCGGGCTTCAGGCGTTGGCGGGTCGGCCGGAAAGTGGTCCACCGGTGCCACGGTCACGCCCACGTGCAGGGTGTGGCTGCCGCCGCCCTGGATGACACCACGCAGCGGCGACACGTCGCCGAAATCGCGGCCCAGGGCCAGGGTCACGTAATCTTCGCTGGGGCGGCCCAGGCCGCAGTGGTTGTTGGTGGGGTCGAAGTCGCACCATACGCCGTCTTCCCCACCTTCCGCAGGGCAATACACCGCCACCCAGGCGTGCGACGCGTCGGCGCCGATCAGCCGGGCCTGGCCCTCGGGCACGTGGGTCAGCAGGTAACCGCTGACGTAGCGCGCGGCCAGCCCCAGGCTGCGCAGACAGCCCAGCATGATGTGGGCAAAGTCCTGGCACACACCCTGGCGCTGTTTCAGCGCGGTCAGGGCCGGGGTGTTGATTTCGGTGCTGCCGCTGCGGTATTCGAATTCGGTGTGGATGCGCGCCATCAGCGCCTCGCAGGCCTCGAACAGCAGCCGTCCGGGCGTGAAATCTTCGCGGGCGAAGTCGGCAAAGGCCTCATGCCGTGGCACGAAGGGCGAGGCAAAAACGAACTCGTTGGCGGCATCGAAATCGGCGCCGGCGTGGTACACAAAATGGGCACGCACCGCCTCCCAGGGCGGCGATTCGGGCAGCGGCAAGGGCGCTTCGGTGCGCACCGCCATGTCGGTGTGCACACACAGCCGGTCGTGGGGCACTTGCAGGGCAAAAAAGTGGCGCGGGTTGCCGAAGGCGTCCTCGCCGTCCATTTCCTGGGTCGGTTCTGGCGACACGGTCAGGCGGTGCGACAGCAGTTGCTGGCCGGCCAAGGTGGCGCTGGGCCGCAGGTGCGCCATGTGCTGCGCCAACATGACCGGCGCGGCGTAGTCGTAGCAGGTTTCGTGGACGATGCGCAGTTCCATGGCGTGCCTCGTTGCTCAGGTCACCAGGCTGCGGTTGTCGCGGTCGGCGTGGCTGAAGTGGCGGCGGTTGATGTCGTCGGACAAAGCCATGGCCGATTGCTGGCAGGCCGCGAGAATCGCCAGCAGCGCGCCGGCCTCGCCGTCTTCATTCGTGGCGCACAACACCGCGTGTTCCCAGGTGGCCGGGTCGGGCAGGGCCAGCGCGATCTCGGCCACCTCGCCCTGGACCGTATTCGCGAGCTTGGACAGGCGCGAGCGCAGCGTGCTCAGCACCCAGGCCAGCGAACGCGGGTTGTCGCGGTCCAGCACCAGCAGGTCCACCAAGGCGGGCAGGTCGCGCCGCTGCTGGTAGCGGGCGTGGAAGGTGATGGTGCTGTCGAACAAGGCCACCAGCGCCTCGAAGCCGCCGTCCTCGGCCAGGCTGCCGGTGCGCAGGCCATCGGCCAGCGCCTGCGACAGGGTGCCCAGGCGCTCGATGTGGCGGCCAATGCTCAGCAGGCGCCAGCCATCGTCGCGCACCATCCGGTCGGTCTGTGCGCCGGTGATGGCGGCCAGGCCTTCGCTGGTCAGCTCCAGTGCGTTGAGCGCTTCCTGCGGGGCGTATTCGGCCTCGGCGCTGAGCTGCTGGCAGGCGTCGGTGAAGCCGTCGAGCACGCGCTCGATGAGGTTGCGCTGTTCTTGCGACAACCGTTCGCGCACGCTGGCCGCCGCCTGCGAGAGCGCGCGCAGGTTGAAGCCCACGCTGTTGGCGCCACTGTCGGGTGCCAGCATGGCGATCAGCGAGCGCTCGAACACCCGGGGCGACTGGGCCGCGCTGGGCACGTCGGGCAACACCAGGCCGTTGGCCAAGGCACTGTCGCTGAGCCAGTTGAGCAGGGCCGGCGAGCTCTGGTCTTCGCCGTGCAAGCTGCGCAGCGCGATTTGCGCCAGGCGCACGGTGTTTTCGGCGCGTTCGGTGTAGCGGCCCAGCCAGAACAGGTTTTCAGCGGCGCGGCTGGTCACCGGGCGTTTGTGTTCAAGCTGGTCGATGGGAATGGGCGCCTGGTTCAGCAGGGTGGTGTGGTCCACCTCGCCGCGCGTGAGCACCCAGCAGTCGGCGCTGCTGCCGCCGCGCTGCATGGAGGCCATGAGCTGGCCACGCGGCGCCAGGCGCACCATGCCGCCGGGCAGCACCCGCCACGACTGCGGCCCGTCGGCCAGCGCAAACACGCGCAGCATGGCCGAGCGGGGGGCCAGGTGGTCGCCTTTCCAGGTCGGGGTTTGCGACAGCGGCAGGTAGGTCTGCACGGTGTAGTTGTCGGGCTGGCGCACCATGCGGCCGGTGAGCTGGTCCAGCGCATCGGCGCTCAGGCGCTGGCCCATTTGTGTGCCTTTGCCGAGGTCGGGCCGCGTCGGCTTGATCACGCTCTGTTTGAGCAGCGGCAACACGCGCTGCAGGGCTGCGGCTTCGCCACACCACCAGGTGTCCAGCGAGGGCAGGGCCAGCGGCTCGCCCAGCAGGTGCCGGCTGAGCGCGGGCAGGAAACCCAGCAGCGCGCTCGATTCGAGCGGCGCCGTGCCGGGCGCGTTGGCCAGCAGCAGGTTGCCGGCGCGCAAGGCCTGCAGCAGGCCGGGCACGCCCAGGGCCGAGTCGCTGCGCAACTCCAGTGGGTCCAGCCACTCGTCGTCCAGGCGCTTGATGAGCGCGTGCACCGGCTCCAGGCCTTGCAGCGTCTTGAGGTAGACGCGCTGGTCGCGCACCGTCAGGTCGCTGCCTTCAACCAGGCTCAGGCCCAGGTAGCGGGCCAGGTAGGCGTGTTCGAAATAGGTTTCGTTGTAGGGGCCGGGGGTCAGCAGCGCGATGCGGGCGTTGGCCCCTTCGGGCACCATGCGTTGTATGCCCTCCATCAGCGCACGGTAGCTGGCGGCCAGCCGCTGCACCTTCATGCCGCCAAAGGCCTTGGGGAACTGGCGCGCGATGGCGATGCGGTTTTCCAGCAGGTAACCCAGGCCCGAGGGCGCCTGGGTGCGCTGCGACACCACCCACCAGCGGCCGTCCGGGCCGCGGGCGAGGTCGAAAGCGGCGATGTGCAGCCAGGTGTCGCCGGGGGGGCGCACGCCGTGCATGGCGCGCACATAGCCCGGGTGGCCCTGCACCAGGGCGGCCGGCAGCAGGGCGCGTTTGAGCAGCTCGCGTGGGCCGTAGATGTCGGCGCAGATGCGGTTGAGCAGGTCGGCGCGCTGCAGCACACCGGCTTCGATGGTGGCCCATTCTTCGGGCGTCACGATCATGGGCAGCAGGTCCAGCGCCCAGGGGCGCTGGCCGCCCTGGTCGTCGGCGTAGACGTTGTAGGTGACGCCGTTGTCGCGGATCTGGCGGGCCAGGTTGTGCTGGCGCCGGTTCATGTCGCCCAGGCCCTCAAAGCCCACATGCTCGAAAAACTCAGCCCAATGTGGCCGGATGTCACCCTCGTCGTCGCGCAGCTCATCCAGGTGGCCGGCGTCGGCGCGGCCACCCATGGCAGCCGCCATCTGGGCCGGGCTGTCGTGGGCGTCGTCGCCAAAAAGGGTGGGGTCAGGGGCTTTCACGGCCCCCGAGTATGCCCGGCCTCTGATTGTGAGGTCCATTCACAATGGGTCGTCTCGGGCGCAAGATCGGATGTGAATGGCGTGACCCAGCCGGGGATGCCGCCGATCCGGCTCTGCCGGTCGGCTGGCATCGCCCCCTTGGGGGTGACGCCGGAGGCGGCGCGGGGGTGGCCCATCCTACTGTCGCAAATCGAGGGTAAAGGGGAATTCCTGGCTGTGTTGGGCCGGCTGCACCACCATCTGCCCCGGGGTGTGCCCCATCTGGAAGAAGCGCGACAGGCGCCGGCTTTCGGCTTCGTAGGCGTTGACCGGGAAGGTGTCGTAGTTGCGGCCACCCGGGTGGGTGACGTGGTACTGGCAGCCGCCCATGGAGCGTTTCATCCAGGTGTCCACGATGTCGAAGGTCAGCGGCGCGTGCACGCCAATGCTGGGGTGCAGGGCCGAAGGCGGGTTCCAGGCCTTGTAGCGCACGCCGGCCACGTAGTGGCTGGTGGTGCCGGTGGGTTGCACCGGCAGCGCACGGCCATTGACGGTGACCACGTAGCGGCTGTCGTTCCAGCCACTGATGTGGACCTCCAGCCGCTCCAGCGAGGAATCGACGTAGCGCACCGTGCCGCCGGCCGAGCCTTCTTCGCCCATCACGTGCCAGGGTTCCAGCGCATTGCGCAGCGTGAGTTCCATGCCACGCGCGCGCACCTGGCCCACCAGCGGGAAGCGGAACTCGAAGTGTGGCTCGAACCAGCTCATTTCGAAGGGGTAGCCGGCATCGCGCAGGTCGGCCAGCACGTCCTCGAAATCCATGCGCACAAAGGTGGGCAGCAGGAAGCGGTCGTGCAGCTCGGTGCCCCAGCGCGTGAGGCGGCCTTTCCAGGGTTGTTTCCAGAAGCGCGACACCAGGGCCCGCAACAGCAGCTGCTGCGCCACGCTCATGCGGGCGTGTGGCGGCATTTCGAAGGCGCGCAGCTCCAGCAGGCCCAGGCGGCCGGTGCTGCTGTCGGGCGAGTAGAGCTTGTCGATGCAGAACTCGCTGCGGTGGGTGTTGCCGGTCACGTCCACCAGGATGTTGCGCAGCGTGCGGTCCACCAGCCAGGGCGGCATGTCGGCGCCGTACATCTGGCGGTTCTTCTCGATTTCGGCCAGCGCGATCTCCAGCTCAGACAGCTGGTCGTTGCGCGCTTCGTCCACGCGCGGCGCCTGGCTGGTGGGACCGATG
>JAUYSB010000238.1 GCA_030696525.1 Hydrogenophaga sp.
TGGTTGGGCAGGTTGGCGCCGCCCGAGTCCACCAGGTAGATGCAGGGCAGGCGGTTCTCGCGCGCGATCTCCTGCGCCCGCAGGTGCTTCTTCACCGTCATCGGGTAGTACGTGCCGCCCTTGACGGTGGCGTCGTTGCAGACGATCAGGCAGTCGGTGCCGCTGACGCGGCCGATGCCGGCGACGATGCCGGCGCAGGGCGCGTCGTCGTTGTACATGCCCATCGCCGCCAAGGGCGCGAGTTCAAGAAAAGGCGTTCCGGGGTCCAGCAGCATCTGCACGCGGTCGCGTGGCAACAGCTTGCCGCGCGCCGTGTGTTTGGCGCGCGCCGCTTCGCCGCCGCCCGCCGCCACACGGGCCACCTGGGCCTTGAGGTCGTCCACCACGGCGCGCATGGCCAGGGCGTTGGCCTGGAAATCGGCGGAACGGACATTGAGTTGGGTGTCGAGCTGGGGCATGCGGTGTCTCTCGTGGTGTCTCGTCGGAGGTAGCCCGGCGCAAACTCGGCGCAGCGGGGTGGGCCAGTCACTGTAGCCGCCATGAGCTTAAGGACAAAGCCGGGTTTACACTGGACGCCAAGGTTGCAAATCGTGCCATCCAAGCCCACATCCGTTCTGCCCAACAAAGGCGCGGCCATCACGCCCATGGCTTTTGTCCGCGCCATTTGTTCTGCCTACGCGGCGCACGGCTTGAAACCCGACCAGGCGCTGGCGCGAGCACACATCGCGCCAGGCTTGTTGCGCCAGACCGACGCACGCATCACCGCCGCACAGATGGAGCTGCTGTCCGAAGCTGCCATGCGCGAACTCGACGACGAAGCCCTGGGCTGGTTCTCGCGCCGACTGCCCTGGGGCAGCTACGGCATGCTGGCGCGCGCCTCACTGGGCGCCGCCGACCTGGGCCGCGCCATGAAACGCTGGTGCCGCCACCACGGCCTGCTCACCGACGACATTGCGCTGACACTTAGCACACAAGACGGCGTGGCCATACTCGCCATCGAGGAGGGCCGCGACCTCGGCGCGCTGCGCGAATTCTGTCTGGTGTCGGTGCTGCGCAATGCGCACGGGCTGGCCTGCTGGTTCATGGCTTCGCGCCTGCCACTGATCGACGCCGGGTTTCCGTTGGATGAGCCCGCGCACGCCGACGTGTACCGCGTGCTGTTCCCCGGTGGGCCGGTGTTGTTCAACGCGCCACGCGCCCAGCTGCGCTTTGACGCACGCTACCTGACCCAGCCCCTGCGCCGCGACGAACTTGCGATGAACCAGATGCTGCAGCGTGCCCTGCCGCTGACGGTGCGCCAGTACCACCGTGACCGCCTGCTGGTGGAGCGCGTGCGCCAGGCATTGCACCACCAACCGCAGGCCAGCCACAGCGCCGAGGCCCTGGCTGCGCTGCTGCACGTGTCGCCGCGCACCTTGCACCGGCAACTCAAGGACGAAGGCGCCACCCTGCAAGGCCTGAAAGATGAGGTGCGGCGGCAGGTGGCGGTCGACCTGCTGCTGCGCACCGAGCGCCCCATCAAACAGGTGGCGCTGGCGGCCGGTTTTCGCAACGAGAAGAGTTTTTCACGCGCCTTCCGAGGCTGGACAGGCGACAGCCCTCAGGCGTTTCGGCAATCCGGCGCCGAGGTCACAACATGAGGCCGTCAACGTAATACCAGCGCCCAGCCTCGCGCACAAAGCGGCTGCGTTCATGCAAGCGCTGACCGCGACCGGCCACCCGGAACCGGGCCACAAATTCGACCTCGGCGTGATCGGCATCGGACACACGGTGCACCCGCACGTCCAGCCCCAGCCAGCGCTGGCCGGGTTCGAAGTCGACGTGGGTTGGCCGGCTGGACGCGTGCCAGGTGGCCAGCAGGTAGGCCGCATCCTCGCGCACAAAGGCGCAGTAGCGCGAACGCATCAGCGCCTGCGCGTCGGGCGCGGGCTGGCCGGCGTGCCAGGGGCCACAGCAGGCCGCGTACGCCAGCGGGCGGCCGCGCCCGTCAAGGCGGCCACAAGGGCAAGCCTCGGCGGCCTTCATGCCGCAGGCTTGCGGCTGGCCGAGCGCGCCTTGTGTTGCTCCAGTGTCTCCACCGGCGCACCCTGTTTGGCCCAGGCGCCAAAGCCGCCGTCGATGTGGGCGACGTTGGTCATGCCCATGTCGCGCAGGGCCTTGGTGGCCAGCGCGCTGCGCCAGCCGGCGCCGCAGAACAACACGAACTCCTTGTGTTCATCGCCGAACGCGGGCTTGAAGTAGGGCGACTCGGGATCGACCCAGAATTCGAGCATGCCACGCGGCGCGTGCATGGCGCCGGGTGCCGTGCCTTCGCGTTCGAGCTCGCGCACATCGCGTATGTCCACCAGCTGCAGGCGCGGGTCGCCGGCGTCCAGCCGCGCCACGACATCGGCCACGCTGTAGGTGGTGATTTGCGCCGTGGCTTCGTCCACCAGCGCGCGGAACCCTTTGGTGATGGGCATGGATGTCTCCTTTTACTTTCGCCAGAAATGGCCGGTGAACAGCACCAGAACGCTGAGCAATTCCAAGCGTCCGAGCAGCATGGCAAAGGTGCAGACCCACATCTGGAATGCGGTGAGGCCACCGAAGTTGCCGGCCGGCCCCACATCGCCCAGACCGGGACCGATGTTGTTGAGCGTGGCCACCACGGCCGAAAACGCGGTGACGATGTCCAGCCCCGAAAACAGCAGCAGCATGGTCAGGCCCATGGTGCAGGCGCCGTAGATGAGCATGAAGCCCAGCACGGCCATCATCACCGAAGGGGGCAACACGCTGCGACCCAGCGTGACCGGGTTGACCACACGCGGGTGGATGATGCGCACCAGCTCGCGCCGCGCCTGCTTGACCAGCAGCACCATGCGAACCATCTTGATGCCGCCGCCGGTGGAGCCGGCACAGGACACGAAACAGCCGAGGAAGATCAGCCAGATGGGGGCGAAGGCCGGCCACTGCGCGTAGTCGGTGGACGCGTAGCCGGTGGTGGTGGCCACCGACACCACGTGAAAGGCGCTGGCGCGCAGCGCGCTGGGAAAATCGCCGTACACGCCGCGCGCCATCAGCAGCAGCGTGAGCAGCGCGATGGAGCCAGCCAGCACCAGCAGGTAGGTGCGGATCTCGCGGTCGCCCAGCACCGGGCGCAGCGAGCGCGAACGGATGACCATGAAATAGCGCATGAAGCTGATGCCGGCCAGCGTCATGAAGACCACCGCCACGGCTTCGATCAGCGGTGAATCCCAATGGCCGAAGCTGGCGTCGTGCGACGAAAAACCGCCCAGGCCCATGGTGGTGCACATGTGCATGAAGGCGTCGGGCCAGCTCATGCCGGCCCAACGGTAGGCCAGCATGCACAGGGCCGAGAACACGAAGTACACGCCCCACAGGCCACGCGCGGTTTCGGCGATGCGCGGGGTGAACTTGGTGTCCTTCATGGGGCCGGGCGTTTCGGCCTTGTAGAGCTGCACGCCGCCCAGGCCCAGCATGGGCAGCACCGCCACCACCAGCAGCATGATGCCCAACCCGCCAATGAGCTGCAGAAAGCAGCGCCAGATGTTGGTGGCCACCGGCAGCTGGTCCAGCCCCGCCAGGGCGGTGGCGCCGGTGGCGGTGAGCGCGCTCATGGCCTCGAAGTAGGCCTTGGTCCAGGTGATGCCGGGCACGGTGAACATGAGCGGCAAGGCCGCAAAGGCCGGCAACAGCAGCCAGACCAGGTTGACCAGCAGAAAACCGTCGCGCGCCAGCAGCTCACGGCGGTGATGGCGGGTGAAGCGCCACAGCACCAGGCCACTGATCAGCGTCAGCAGAAAGCTGCCCAGCCAGACCCATTGCACCTCGGCGCTGTCGTGGAAGCGGGCCCAGCCCAGCGGCACCAGAAAGGACAGCGCAAACGCCACCTGTATGCGTGCCAGCACGGCAAAAACGGGCAAGAACATGGCCATGCTGCGCGGCTCAGAAGAAGGTGGCGCCGACCTGGAACAGGCGCTCGACCTCACGCACCATGCGTTTGTTGGGGATGAAGATGACGATGTGGTCGTCGGCCTCGACCAGGGTGTCGTGGTGCGGCATCAGCACCTGCGAATCGGCCCCTTCGCCGCGCACGATGCAGCCGATGCGCGCGCCGGCGGGCAGCTTGATTTCCTCGATGCGGCGCCCCACCAGCTTGGAGGTCTTGACGTCGCCACGCGCGATGCCTTCAATGGCCTCGGCCGCGCCCCGGCGCAGGCTGTGCACTTGTGCCACATCGCCCCGGCGCAGGTGGGCCAGCAGTTCACCGATGACGGTGTGCGAGGGCGAGATGGCGATGTCGATGGTGCTGCCCTGCATCATGTCGGCGTAGGCGCGGCGGTTGATCAGCGAGATCACGCGGTTGGCGCCCAGGCGCTTGGCCAGCATGGCGGCCAGGATGTTGTCTTCGTCGTCGCTGGACAGGGCCAGGAACAGGTCCATCGCGCCCACCTGCTCGTCCTGCAGCAGGTCTTCGTCGGTGCCGTCGCCGTGCAGCACCAGCATGCTCGACGGCAGCTGACCGGCCAGGTAGTCGCAGCGCTTGCGGTCGCGCTCGATGAGCTTGACCTGGCACTGCCCGACCAGGCTGCGCGCCAGCCGCAAGCCCACCTTGCCGCCACCGGCAATCATCAGCCGGCGCACCGACTGGTCGGCCCGGTGGATGGCGGCCAGCACGGCGCGGATCTTGGCCTTGTCGGCCAGCACAAACACCTCGTCGCCGGCCAGGATGCGCGTCGCCGGGCCAGGGTCCACCTCGGCGTCCTGTCGGTAGATGGCGACCACCCGCATATCGACGCCGGGCAGGCGCTCGCGGATGTCGGCCAGGGTGTGGCCCACCAGCGCACCGCCATGCACCGCGCGCACCGCGATCAGGCAGGCGCGGCCGTCGGCAAATTCCAGCACCTGCAAGGCTTCGGGGTAGTCGATGAGCTGGTGGATGTAGCGCGTGACCGACTCCTCTGGGCAGATCACGTGGTCCACCGCGAAGCCGGTCTTGGACATCAGCGCGTCGCCCTCTGCGAACTCGGGCGAACGCAGGCGGGCAATGGTGGTGGGGATGTTGAACACATCGTGCGCCACCTTGCAGACCACCAGGTTGGATTCGTCGGCCGCCGCGCAGGCGATCAGCATGTCAGCGTCCTGCGCGCCGGCGTCGCGCAGCACCGACGGCTGAATGCCGTTGCCCACCACACCGCGCAGGTCCAGGCGCTCTTCGAGTTGGCGCAGCCGCTCCGGGTCCTGGTCGATGACGGTGATGTCGTTCTGCTCCGACACCAGGCTCTCCGCCACACTCTCCCCAACCCGCCCTGCGCCCAGGATGATGATGTTCATGGGCTGATGTTACCGCCACACAACGGGCGGCACGGGGCTCACAAGGCGCGCTGGATGATGATTTTCTGCACGTCCGATGTGCCTTCGTAGATCTGGCACACCCGCACGTCGCGGTAGATGCGCTCGACCGGAAAGTCGTTGACCACGCCATAGCCGCCCAGGGTCTGGATGGCCACGGAGCACACGCGCTCGGCCGTCTCGCTGGCAAACAGTTTGGCCATGGCGGCTTCTTTCAGGCAGGGCCGGCCGGCGTCGCGCAAGGCGGCGGCGTGCCAGATCAGCTGGCGCGCGGCTTCGAGCTGCGTGGCGCAATCGGCCAGGCGGAAACCCACGGCCTGGTGCTGGATGATGGGCTGGCCAAAACTCTCGCGTTGCTTGGCGTAGTCAATGGCCACCTCCAGTGCGCTGCGGGCCATGCCCACACTTTGCGCGGCAATGCCGATCCGCCCGCCCTCGAGCGCGCTGAGCGCGATCTTGTAGCCCTCGCCTTCCGCGCCGATCAGGTTCTCGGCCGGGATTCGGCAGTTGTCGAAATTGATCTGCGCGGTGTCGCTGCTGTGCTGGCCCAGCTTGTCCTCCAGCCGCGCCACCACATAACCCGGTGCGCTGGTGGGCACCAGAAAGGCACTCATGCCCTTCTTGCCAGCGGCCTTATCGGTCACCGCAATCACCACCGCCACATGGCCGTTTTTGCCGCTGGTGATGAACTGCTTGACGCCGTTGATGACATATTCGTCGCCTTGTTTGACCGCGGTGGTGCGCAGGGCCGAGGCGTCCGAGCCCACGTGCGGCTCTGTCAGGCAAAAGGCGCCGAGCATCTGGCCGGCCGCCAAGGGACGCAGCCATTGCTCCTGCTGGCGGGCATTGCCGTAGCGCATGAGGATGGCGTTGACCGGGCAGTTGGTCACGGAAATCGCCGTGCTGGTGCCACCGTCACCGGCAGCAATTTCTTCCAGCACCAGCGCCAACGTGAGGTAGTCCAGGCCGGCGCCGCCGAGCGCTTCGGGCACACAAATGCCGTAGGCGCCCAGCTCGGCCAGGCCTTGGTGCACGTCCTTCGGAAAGTGGTGTTCCTTGTCCCACTTCGCGGCGTGGGGCCACAGCTCGGCTTGGGCAAAAGCGCGCACGGCGTCGCGGATGGCTTCTTGATCGGGTGTCAACAACATCAGGGGGTCTCCTTGTCGGGGGTCGTTTCGGCGCGCAGTTGGGTTTCATAGCGGGCACGCATCGCTTCGGCCGATTCGGTCACGGGGCCGGCACCGGTCTGGTCATGGATCATCTCGTTCATGCTGGGCAATGCGTCGCGCTGCGGCCAGGTGCCGGGCGCCCACAGCTGCGAGCGCATGAAGGCCTTGGCGCAATGCAGGTACAACTCGTGCACCTCGATCTCGATCACCAGGCGCGGGCGCTGACGTTCGTGCGCGAAACGGTCCAGGTAGGCGGGTTCGTCACGCAGGCGGGCACGGCCATTGATGCGCAGCGTCTCCTGCACCTGGGGTATGAAAAACAACAGGGCCAGCCGTGGGTCGGCCAGCAGGTTTTCCAGCGTATCGAGCCGGTTGTTGCCCCCCGAGTCGGGCAGCAGCAGCGTCTGTGCATCGGCCACCTTCACGAAGCCGGGTGGCCCCCCACGCGGCGAGGCATCAAGCAAGCGGCCGTTGACACCGCTGCTGGCCAGCACGCAGAAGGGCGACAGTTCAATGAAACGCCGCGCGTGGGTGTCGATGTGGGCGATCTGCTTGCGCAACGCCCGTTCACCAGGGGCGGCGTACAGCGCACGCAATTGGTCGAGGGTCTGGATCATCGTGTCACCACGTGGCAAACGGCTGTCCATCGTGGTGAAAGCCACCACCGCTGTCTTCGGGCCGCAGTCCGGTCAACACCCGCCGCAAGCCGGCAACACTGTCGGCCAAGGCCAGGGGCGCCGCCGCGCCACCCATGTCGGTCTGCACCCAGCCCGGGTCCAGCGCCACCAGCCGGGCGCGCGGGTAATCAAAGCGGGCGCTGGCCACCGCCATGTTGAGCGCGGCCTTGCTCACGCGGTACAACCAGGCGTTGCTGGCCGGCACGCTGGCGATCTGGCTCATGCGGCTGGACAGGGCCGCGAACACGCCGCCCGCCTCCTCCACCATGGGCAGCACCTGCGGCATGACCTGCATCAGGCCCAGCACATTGGTGTGCATCACGTGGTCGAAGGCCTGCTGGGTGGGAGGCGTGGTGGCGCCGGCGCGGTCCATCACGCCGGCCACATACAGCGCCACCTCCAGCTTCTCGCCGTCGAGTTGCCACGACAAGCCGCTCACGCTGGCCGGGTCGGCCACATCCACCCGCAGCGCCTGGGCGCCCAGCTCGTGCAGCGAGGCCAGACCGGCGTCGTCGCGGGCGGTAGCGATCACGCGCTCGCCCGCTTCGCGGTACTGGCGCACCAGCTCCAGGCCGATGCCGCGCGAGGCGCCGATGACCAGAACCGTGGCCATCAGATCAATTCGATCGCCATGGCCGTGGCTTCACCGCCACCAATGCACAAGGTGGCCACACCCTTTTTGCCGCCACGCGCCTGCAGCGCGTGTATCAGCGTCACCAGAATGCGCGCGCCGCTCGCGCCGATGGGGTGGCCCAGCGCGCAGGCGCCGCCGTTGACGTTGACCTTGTCGTGCGGGATGCTGAGTTCGGCCATCAGCGCCATGGGCACCACGGCAAAGGCTTCGTTGATTTCCCACAGGTCCACGTCGGTCACGCTCCAGCCGGTCTGAGCCAGCAGTTTGTTGGTGGCCCCCACGGGCGCGGTGGCGAACCAGTTGGGTTCCTGCGCGTGGGTGCTGTGGCCCACGATGCGCGCCAGCGGCTTGAGGCCCTGCTTCGCGGCGGTGGACGCGCGCATCAACACCAACGCGGCAGCGCCGTCGTTGATGGACGAGCTGCTGGCGGCGGTGATGGTGCCGTCCTTCTTGAAGGCGGGTTTGAGCGACGTGATCTTGTCGAGCTTGACCTTGCCCGGACCTTCGTCCACCGACACCACTCGTTCGCCGCTGCGGTCTTTCACCGTCACGGGAGCGATCTCTGTGGCGAAGGCGCCGCTCTCGGTCGCGGCCTTGGCCCGCGTCACCGACGCAATCGCAAACGCGTCCTGCTGCTCGCGCGTGAAGCTGTACTTGGCGGCGCAGTCCTCGCCAAAGGTGCCCATGCTGCGGCCGGGTTCGTAGGCGTCTTCCAGGCCGTCGAGCATCATGTGGTCGAAAATCTTGTCGTGACCCATGCGGTAGCCGCCACGGCCTTTTTGCAGCAGGTAGGGCGCGTTGGTCATGCTCTCCATGCCACCCGACACCATCACCGTGGCGCTGCCGGCCAGCAGCATGTCGTGCGCCAGCATGGTGGCCTTCATGCCCGAGCCACACATCTTGGACAGCGTGACCGCGCCGGTGGACAGCGGCAGGCCGCCCTTGAGCAAGGCCTGGCGCGCGGGGGCCTGGCCTTGGCCGGCCATCAGGCAGTTGCCGAACAAGACCTCGTCCACCAACGCCTTGTCCACACCCGAACGCTCCACCGCCGCGCGGATGGCCACGCCACCCAGGTCGTGTGCGGCGAGTGAGGCGAAGTCGCTCTGGAAAGCACCCATGGGCGTGCGGGCGGCGCCAACGATGACAACGGGATCGGAAATGGACATGGCAAAGCTCCTGTGAGGATGGAAGGGGTCAGTTTGGAAGGGATCGGTTCATCTCGGCGACCGCTTCGGCGTGGAAGCGGCGCGCGCGTTCGTAGGGAAACACATCGTGCACATGGCCCGCGAGGATGCGGTCCTTGTGCGACTGCCAGAAGGCCGCGTCGAGCAGGTCGGCATGGTGTTGCATGAAGACCTCGCGCACGGCCGGGTTGCCCAGCAGAAAAGGCGCAAAGGTCTCGGGGAATACGTCGTTCTTGGCCACCGCATACCAGACCTCGCCCGACAGCTCATCTTCCTCATTGCGCGGCGCGGGCACGCGGCGGAAGTTGCAGTCGGTGATGTACTCGATTTCGTCGTAGTCGTAGAACACCACCTTGCCATGGCGGGTGATGCCGAAGTTCTTCCACAACATGTCGCCAGGGAAGATGTTGGCGGCCACCAGGTCCTTGATGGCGTTGCCGTATTCGATCACCGCGCGCTCCATCTGCTGACGCGGCTGCGGCTTGTCCAGCCCGGCGTCAAAGGCCTCTTGCAAATAGATGTTGAGCGGGATCATGCGCCGCTCGATGTAGCAGTGTTTGAGGATGACCTCGACCTGGCCGTCGCCATCGCGGTCGGAGATTTCGAGCTGGCTGGGCGCGAACGTCTGGATCTCGGCGATCAGCGCGTCCTCGAAGCGGTCGCGCGGAAAACCCACCTCGGAGAACTCCAGTGTGTCGGCCATGCGGCCCACGCGGTCGTGCTGTTTGACCAGCAGGTACTTGCCGCGTATCTGCTCGCGCGTGGTGTCCTTGGGCGGCGGGTAAAAGTCCTTGATGACCTTGAACACGAAAGGGAAGGAAGGCAGGTCGAAGACCAGCATGACCATGCCCTTGATGCCGGGCGCGATGCGGAACCGGTCCGAGCTGTGCCGCATGTGAAAGAGGAAGTCGCGGTAGAACAGCGTCTTGCCCTGTTTGGCCAGGCCCAGCGCGTTGTAGAACTCGGCGCGGGGCTTGCGCGGCATCAAGCCGCGCAGAAACTGCACAAAGGCGCTGGGCACCTCCATGTCCACCATGAAGTAGGCGCGCGCAAAACTGAACAGCATCAGCAGGTCGTCTTCGCCAAACAGCGCGGCGTCGATCTGCAGCCGGCTGCGGCTGTGGTGCAGGATGGGCAGGGCAAAAGGCAGCTCGGTGAAGC
>JAUYSB010000002.1 GCA_030696525.1 Hydrogenophaga sp.
CTGAAATACATGAGCGTCACCAAGATCAGCGCCACCGAGGCGCTGCAACACCTGTCCGAGTTCGATGCCGTCATCGACGCCCGAAGCGAAGCCGAACACGCCGAGGACCACCTGCCGGGCGCCATCAACTGGCCCACCCTCAACAACGAGGAGCGGCACACCATCGGCACGCTCTACAAGCAGGTCAACCCCTTTGAAGCCAAGAAGCGCGGCGCCGCCCTTTCAGCGCGCAACATCGCCGCCCACATCGAACGCGAGCTGCTGGACACGCCCAAAAGCTGGCAGCCGCTGGTGTACTGCTGGCGCGGCGGCAACCGCAGCGGCGCGCTGGCCACCATCCTGGGCGCCATCGGCTTCAAGGTCACACTGATCGACGGTGGCTACAAGGCCTACCGCACCGCCGTGCTGGCCGATCTGCCGGCCATGGCGCAACGCTTGCGCTACCGCGTGGTGTGTGGGCGCACGGGCACCGGCAAGACGCACCTGTTGCAGGCACTGGCGGCGCAGGGGGCACAAATCCTGGACCTGGAGGCGCTGGCGCAGCACCGCAGCTCGGTGCTGGGCCTGATCCCGGGCCAGCCGCAGCCGAGCCAGAAGCTGTTCGACTCGCGCCTGTGGGCGGCGCTGCGCGCGCTTGACCCGGCGCGCGAGGTGTACGTGGAAGCCGAAAGCAAACGGGTGGGCAATGTGACGGTGCCGGAAGCGCTGATCAACGCCATGCGCGCCAGCCCCTGCCTGACCCTGGAGATGAGCCTGCCCGACCGCGTGGCCCTGCTGCTGCACGACTACGCGTTTTTTGCCCAGGATGCCGAATTCTTTTGTGACCGCCTGGCCACGCTGACCACATTGCGTGGCCGCGAAACCGTGGCGCGCTGGCAGGACCAGGCCCGTGCGGGCCAGATGGCCGAGGTGGTGTTGGACCTGCTGGACACCCACTACGACCCGCGCTACGAGGAGTCGATGGCGCGCAACTTTGTGGCCTACCCCACGTCCACACGCTGGCCGGTGGCGTACACCGGCGCGGGCAGTTTCGACGATCTGGCGCGGCGGCTGCTGGCAGCCGACAACTGACCCAGGCGTTCAGTCGGCGGCCGCGTCGCCCGCAGCACCGGGCCCACCTTCGGGCGAGGCCGGATCGGCGTCCTGCTGCGGGCTGTCACCGTCCTGCCCCGGCTCGTGCTGGCGCCCAGCCGCCTTGGCGCGGGCCTTCTCTTCCTTCTTCTGCTTCTTGGCCAGCTCGCGCTGGCGTTTTTCGTATCCGTAGTTGGGAGTGGCCAAGGCGATGTTTCTTTCTTAGTGCCGGGGTGGGTGAGTGGTCAGCCGCGCAGGGCCAAGAGTGCCTGTTCGATGTCCTGACGCAGGTCATCCACAGCCTCCAGACCCACCGCAAAACGCACCAGCCCCCCGGTGTGGGGCCAAGGCAGGCGGCGAATCGAGGGCACATCATACGGTGCGCACAGGCTGATCGGCCCGGCCCAGCTCCAGCCCAGGCGAAAGAGTTGCAGGCTGTCGCAGAAACGGTCGATCTGGGCCTGGCTGAATTCAGGCTGGAAGACCGCACTGAACAGGCAGGCTGCGCCTTGGGCGTCACGCGCCCAGGTGGCGTGCCCCGGTGAGCCGGGCAAGGCCGGATGCAGGACCGTGGCCACTTCGGGCTGTTCGCTCATCCACTGGGCCAGCGCGCGGGTGCTGCGGTCTTGGGCTTCGTAGCGCAGCACGGCCGTGTGCAGGCCGCGCAGCACCAGTTCGGCGTCGTTGCCGGCCACGGCAAGCCCAAAGCGCATGTGGGTGTCGACCAGCCTGTGGTGCAAGGCCAGGTCGCGTGTCACCACCGAACCCATCAGCACGTCGGCGCCACCACTGGGATATTTGGTCAGGGCCTGCATCACCACGTCGGCACCCAGCTCGAAGCCGTTGAAGGCGATGCCGGCACCCCAGGTGTTGTCGAGCGCGCTGACGATCGGGCGTTGACCAACACCCCGAGCGGCGTTGGCGTTGCGGATCACCGCCGTCAAGGCCGGCAGATCGGGGAATTCCAGCGTGATCGAACCGGCAGCCTCCAGCCACACCAGGCGCGTGGCCGGCGTGATCTTGGCGGCCAGGTCGGCCGGGTTCATGGGGTCGTAGAAGCGGTGTGTGATGCCCCAGCCGACCAGCTCGCCGTCGGCCAGGGTCTGGTTGGGGCCGTAGACGTTGTCGGGCAGCAGCATCTCGTCGCCCTGCTGCAAAAACGCGGTGTCCACCAGCGCCACCGCCGACAGGCCACTGGGCACCAGCAGGCAGTGTTTGCCACCTTCCAGCGTGGCCAGCCGCTCCTCCAGCGTGAAGGTGGTGGGCGTGCCGTGCAGGCCGTAGGTGTAGCCGCTTTTGTCTTTCCAACGGCGGCTGCGCAGATCGGCCACGTTGTTGAAAAAAACGGTCGAGGCCTTGTGGACCGCGACCGGCAGCGCGTCGAACTCGGCCGGCGCGCGGTAGGGATGGTGGATGAGCTGGGTGCGGATGTCGCTCATGGCCTCGGTCAGACTTTCCACTTTTCCAGCAACTGCGCGGGGCGCATGCTGTCGTAGCCCTCGAAAGGCTGGTGGATCCAGGGGTTGGTGGGCAGAAACTCGACCGAATAGTCGGGCGTGAAGGTGGACAGCTGCTTGGTCCAGATCACGGCGCTGCGCAGCTCGGTGATGGGCGCGTAGTTGTTCTTGAGCTGCTCGATCACGGCCTTGAGCGTGTGGCCGGAGTCGGCCAGGTCATCGACCAGCAGCACCCGGCCAGCGATTTCGCCCTTGGGGGTGGTGATGTAGCGGGCGATGTCCAGTTTGCCCTGCACCGTGCCGGCCACCGCGCGGTAGGAGCTGGTGGACATGATGGCCAGCGGCACGTCGAAGATGCGCGAGAGGATGTCCCCCGGGCGCATGCCGCCACGCGCGAGACACAAAATGGTGTCGAACTGCCAGCCCGACTGGTGGACCTTGATGGCCAGCTTCTCGATCAGGTTGTGGTACTCGTCGTAGGACACGTACAGGTGTTTGCCGTCTTCGGTCAGCATGCAGATGTCTCCTCTGTGGTTCAGGCCGCGTAGGGATGATGCAGCAAGATCGTGTGGTCGCGATCGGGGCTGGTGGAAATCACGTGCACCGGCACGCCGGTGGTTTCTTCGATGCGCTTGAGGTACTTCTGCGCGTTGGGTGGCAGCTTGTCGTACTGCGTCACACCCACCGACGATTCGCTCCAGCCCGGCAGCGTTTCGTAGACCGGTTCGCAGCGCGCGATTTCGTCTGCGCCCATGGGCAGGATGTCGGTGAACTGGCCGTCGAGCTGGTAGCCCACACACAGCTTCAACTCGGTCAGTCCGTCCAGCACGTCGAGTTTGGTGATGCACAGGCCCGACAGGCCATTGACCTGGGCGCTGCGCTTGAGCAGCGCGGCATCGAACCAGCCACAGCGGCGGCTGCGCCCGGTGGTCACACCCTTCTCGGCGCCCACGGTGCTCATGTGGTAGCCCGGCGTTCCCTCTTTTTCCCATTCGAGTTCGGTGGGGAAGGGACCGCCGCCCACGCGGGTGCAGTAGGCCTTGGTGATGCCCAGGATGTAGTGCAACAGGCCCGGGCCCACACCGGCGCCGGCAGCGGCGTTGCCGGCCACGCAGTTGCTGGACGTGACAAACGGGTAGGTGCCGTGGTCCACGTCGAGCAGCGTGCCCTGCGCACCTTCAAACAGCAGGTTGACGCCTTGTTTGCTCGCTTCGTTGAGTTCGCGCGAGACGTCGGCCATCATGGGCTTGATCTGCTCCGCCTGGGCCATGGCCTGGGCGTAGGTGGCATCAAAATCGATGGCAGGCGCGTGCAGGTAGGTGGTCAACACGTGGTTGTGCAGCTCCAGCAATTCGCGCAGCTTGGCGGCAAAACGCTCGGGGAACTTGAGGTCTTGCACACGCAGGGCCCGGCGGGCGATCTTGTCCTCGTAGGCGGGGCCGATGCCACGGCCGGTGGTGCCGATCTTTTCGGTGCCGCCCTTTTCACGCGCGGCTTCGCGTGCGATGTCGAGCGCGGCATGGAAGGGCAGGATCAGCGGGCAGGCTTCGCTGATGCGCAGACGCGAACGCACCTCGACACCGGCTTTTTCCAGACCTTCAATTTCTTCCAGCAGCTTGGTGACCGACAACACCACACCGTTGCCGATGTAGCACTTGACGCCCGGGCGCATGATGCCGCTGGGGATGAGGTGCAGCGCCGTCTTGACGCCGTTGATGACCAGCGTGTGGCCGGCGTTGTGACCGCCCTGGAAACGCACCACGCCGCGAGCGGTTTCGGTCAACCAGTCGACCAGCTTGCCCTTGCCCTCGTCGCCCCACTGGGTACCGACCACCACCACGTTGCGCCCAGGCTGGGCGCGCATATCGGAATTGCTCATGTCGTCGCTTTGAAAGAAAGAGTCACACCGGCTGGACCGACCAGCCACCACCCTGCTGCGTCAGCACGCGGTCGCAGTGGAATTCGTCCACCTCGTGGTCGTGCCCCGGCAAGGCACACACCACCGTTTCACCTGCGGCGCGCAAGGCCACAATGGCATCGCGCAAACCCGGTTGGTTGCCCCAGGGCGCCCGCACTGCCGCCTTGAGCGCGCGCCTCGGGCTGACCTGCACCAGTTCCTTGAGATCCAGGCTGAAACCCACCGCAGGCCGCTTGCGGCCGAAGATGGCACCCACCTCGTCGTAACGCCCGCCTCGCACCAGCTCGGCGTGGGTGGCCGAGGCGCCCACACGTTCGCTGCGGGCGAACAGCGAAAAACGCATGCCCGTGTAGTAGGCGTAGCCGCGCAGATCGGCCAGATCAAAACTCACGTCCAGGCCGCTCAGGTGCTCGGCCAGCCATTGAAGTCCGTCCAGCGCCTCGTTGAGCAAGGCCGACGGCCGCAGCACGCGACGCGCCTCGGCCAGCACCGACACGTCGCCGTACAGGCGCGGCAAGGCCAGCAGGCTGCTGCGCACGTCGGCGGGCAGGTCTTTGGACAGCGCGTTCAGCTCGGCCGCGTCCTTGCGCGCCAAGGCGGCGTGGATCAGGTGGGTCTGTTCGGCGCCCAGCGGCACACCGGCCAGCACCGAATCGATGACCCGCACATCGGCCATGTCCAGCGTGAGGTGGCGCAGGCCACCGGCCAGCACACAGGCCTGGGCCAGTTCCATGGCTTCAAGATCGGCTTCGAGGCCGGCATGGCCGTAGATCTCGGCGCCCAGCTGCAGCGGCTCGCGCGTGGCCAGCGGGCGGTCGGCGCGGGTGTGCAGCACCGGGCCGCAGTAGCACAGGCGGGCCACGCCCTGGCGGTTGAGCAGGTGGGCGTCGATGCGGGCCACCTGCGGCGTGCTGTCGGCGCGCACCCCCAGGCTGCGGCCCGAGAGCTGATCGACCAGCTTGAAGGTTTGCAGGCCCAGCGCTTCGCCGGTGCCGGTCAGCAGCGACTCCAGGTGCTCCAGCAGCGGTGGCATGACCAGCTCGTAGCCATAGCCGGATGCGGTGTCCAGCAGGCTGCGACGCAGTTCCTCAATGTGCCGGGCCTCGGAAGGCAAAACATCGGCGATCTGATCCGGCAGGACCCAGGCGGACATGGTCATCGTGGGGGGCTGTTAAAAACGTGATTCTACCGGCCCCGCCGGTCAGGGCTTTGGAGCCATTCGGCGAGCGGGGCGCTGTCAGCGGGTCGGCAACGGCGTCAGGCCGGCGCCAGCCACCAGTACAGCAGCAGGCCCACGCCCACGCAGGCCAGCCCGAAGAAGCGGATCTGGCCGTCGTTCAACTTCAGGATTTCGCTGAACATCTGGCGCCAGCGGGCCGGTGCCAGCATGGGCAGCAGGCCTTCAAGCACCAGCATCAGGGCCAGCGCCAGCCAGAGCACATCGCTCATGCGCTGGTCAGGCCGGGCTCACTTGCCGCTGCCCTGTACCGCGCTGCCGCGCATGGCCTTGAAGAAGTCGGACGAAGGATCGACCACCATCACATCGTTCTTGCCGGCGAAGCTGGCCTTGTAGGCCTCCAGGCTGCGGTAGAACTGGGCAAAAGCGGGGTCGCGTCCAAAGGCTTCGGAGTAGGCGCGTGCCGCCTCTGCGTCGCCCTGGCCCTTGACGTTCTGGGCCTGGCGGTAGGCCTCGGCCACGATGACTTCGCGCTGGCGATCGGCATCCGCACGGATCTTTTCGCCTTCGGCCGCACCGGTGGATCGCAGCTCGTTGGCCACGCGCTTGCGCTCGGCCTCCATGCGGTCGTAGACCGACTTGGTGATGGTCTCGGCGTAATCGACGCGCGTGATGCGCACGTCCACCACGTCCATGCCCCAGGGCTTGTCGGCCCCGCGCACGGCGGCCAGCACCTCGCGCTTGACGTCGGCCATCAGCTCTTCGCGCCGGGTGGAGAGCAGCTCGCTCACAGTGCGCTTGTTCACTTCCTGCTGGAAGGAGTTGCGCACCACGCGGTTGAGCTGCAAGGCGCCGGCGCGCTCATCCAGGCCCACGTTGCGGATGTAGGCCGACGGGTCGGAAATGCGCCAGCGCACGTACCAGTCGATCACCACACGCTGCTTCTCGGCGGTCAGCGTCGGTTCGGTGTCGGTGCTCTCCAACGTCAGCAAGCGCTTGTCGATGTAGGACACGTTCTGGAACGGTGGCGGCAGCTTGAAGTTCAGGCCGGGCTCGGTGATCACGGTCTTGATCTGACCGAGGGCAAACACCACGCCGAACTGGCGCTGGTCCACCACAAACAACATGGAACTGGCCAGCGCAAGCGCCACCAGCAGGGAGGTGAGGATGAAACCGATTCTGTTCATGACAAGGCTTTCAGGTCGTGCGCTGCGGGCGGCGCATCAACGCGTTTCACGGCTGCGCGAACGCTCGGCGTCGCGGCTGCGGCTGTCGGTCAGGTTGGCGACGCCCGCCGGCGAAGGCGTGCTGGCGGTGCCGGTGGCGGCCGGTGCGCTGGCCGCGCCCTGCGCCACCGCCTGCGTGAGCTTGTCCAGCGGCAGGTACAGCAGGTTGGAGCCCTGCTTGCTGTCGATCAGCACCTTGGTCACGTTGCTGTAGACCTCCTGCATGGTGTCCACGTACATGCGCTCGCGTGTGACCTGCGGTGCCTTGGCGTATTCGGTCTGGATGGAGCGGAAGCGCTGCGCATCACCTTGCGCCTGCGCCACGATGCGGGCCTTGTAGCCTTCGGCTTCTTCCAGCAGGCGCGACGCCGTGCCGCGTGCGCGGGGCACCACGTCGTTGGCGTAGGCCTGGGCTTCGTTCTTGGCGCGTTCGCGCTCCTGCCCGGCTTTGAGCACATCGTCGAACGAGGCCTGCACCTGCTCGGGCGGGCGCACGCCGCCCTGCTGCATGTTGATGCCCACCACCTCGATGCCCACGTTGTAGCGGTCCAGGATGGTCTGCATCAGGGCGCGCACGCGTGGGGCGATCTGGTCGCGCTCCTCGGCCAGCGCGGCGTCCATCTTCATCTTGCCCACCACCTCGCGCACGGCGGTCTCGGCGGCCTTGACGACAGCGGCGTCGGGGTCGCGGCTTTCAAACAGGTACATGCGCGCGTCGCTCAGGCGGTACTGCACGGCAAACTTGATCTCGACGATGTTCTCGTCTTCGGTCAGCATGGCCGATTCGCGCAGGCCGGTGGCGCGCACGATGGCGTCGCGCCCCACATCGACCGAACGGATCTGCGTGGCGAACACCGTCTCGTGGCGCTGGATGGGGTACGGCAGGCGCCAGTTGAAACCGGCACCCACAGTGCTGTGGTACTTGCCGAACTGCGTGATGACGGCACGCTGGCCTTCCTGCACGATGAAAAAACCGGTGCCCAGCCAGACCAGCGCCGCCACACCCACGATCAGCCCGGCGCCGATGCCGGTGCTCTTGGGATCGGGCTTGAAGGGCGGCATGCCACCACCGGTGTTGCGCCCGCCGTTGTTGCCACGGCCGCCACCCAGCAAGCCGCCGAGCTTGCGGTTGAAGTCACGCCACAGTTCGTCCAGATCGGGCGGGCCCTGGTTGGCGCCCTGCGGCCGCTGGTTGCGCGGCTCCTCGCGCCCCGGCGCGGGCGGCGGCGGTGGTGCTGCGCCCTCGTCCTTGCCATCGTCGCCACGCCCCCAGCGCGGGTCGTTGAGGTTGAACATGCCCGCGGCACGCGTCCAGGCGGCCGGCAGTCGAAGTCGCGGGAAATGGAGACTCATGGATGGCAGAGGTTATGAATGGAAAAACACCAACGTTCGCTATTGTGCCGAAACGGACAATCCGGCCAGCGCGTGATGGGATTCGGCGTCATGGGCGGCTCAGTCCGTCTCGTCCAGCGGTGGCTGCTGTGAAGGATCAGGCCCATCGGACAAAGGTTCCGCCGGCCGGTCCTGCGCCACCACATCGGCCAGCGCCTGACGCAGTTCGGGCAGGCCCTGCCCCGTCAGCGCACTCACAAACACCCGCGTGACACTCAGGCCTTCGACATCCATGTGGTCGCGCAGACGCTGCGGCTGGCGCTCGGCATCGATGGCGTCGAGCTTGTTGAACACCAGCAACTGCGGCACCTGGGCGGCGCCGATGTCGTGCAGCACCCGCATCACTTCAGCGATCTGCTCTGGGTGGCCGGGGTTGGACGCATCGACCACGTGCAGCAACAGGTCGGCATCGGCCGCCTCCTGCAAGGTCGCCGCAAAGGCATCGACCAGGCCGTGCGGCAGATCGCGGATGAACCCCACGGTGTCCGACAGCGACACGCTGCGCCCGGCTTCGCCGAGGTAGAGCTGGCGGGTGGTGGTGTCCAGGGTGGCAAACAGCTGGTCGGCCGCGTAGGCACGCGCCTTGACCAGCGCGTTGAACAGCGACGACTTGCCCGCGTTGGTGTAGCCCACCAACGAAATGTTGAAGGCGTCGCGGCGCTCGCGCTGGCGGCGCTGGGTGGCGCGCTGCTTCTTGACCTTTTCCAGGCGCTCTTTGGTGCGCTTGATGGCGTCACCGATCATGCGGCGGTCAAGTTCGATCTGGGTTTCGCCCGGGCCGCCGCGCATGCCGATACCGCCGCTCTGGCGCTCCAGGTGGCTCCAGCGGCGCACCAGGCGGGTGGAGAGGTACTGCAGGCGCGCGAGTTCCACCTGCAGCTTGCCCTCGTGGCTGCGCGCACGCTGGGCAAAAATCTGCAGGATCAGCAGTGTGCGGTCATTGACCGCCAGCCCCAGGTGCCGCTCCAGGTTGCGCTGCTGGGCCGGGCTCAGCGCCTGGTCGAACAGCACCTCGGTGGCACCCGTGCCCAAAGCCAGCGCCTTGATTTCGTCGGCCTTGCCGGACCCGATGAACAGGGCCGGGTCGGGCGCACGGCGTTTGCAGGTGACCCGGTCGGCCACACGGAAGCCGGCGGTCTCGGCCAGCAGGCCCAGCTCGTCGAGCCCGTGGTCGAAGTGGGCGTGACCGAAGTCCACGCCAACCAGCACCACGGCGGGGCGGTTGGCGGATGAGGCGTCAGAGGGATTCAAATGTGGGGGCGGCGATGACACGCCGCGCGGCGCTCAGGCGCCAGGCGGCGCGGGATCAGGACGACGCGCCATCGGCGGCCGGGGCAGCCGCAAACTGCACCGGACGGCCCGGCACGATGGTGGAAATGGCGTGTTTGTAGACCATCTGGGTCACGGTGTTGCGCAGCAGCACCACGTACTGGTCAAAGGACTCGATCTGGCCTTGCAGCTTGATTCCGTTCACCAGGTAGATGGAAACCGGCACGTGCTCGCGACGCAGCTGGTTCAGGAACGGGTCTTGCAAAAGTTGGCCTTTGTTGTTGCTCACGATATGCTCCGTGTTCAAGAAAAGTTAATGAAGTGGCGACCATACCACAGCAGGCAGGGTAAGCCCTGGGCCCGGCGTTTCAATCCTGATCTTTGTAGGGGTTGTCGGACGTCTTCATTTCAATCCGCAGGGGCGTGCCGACGAGGTCGAAGGCCTTGCGGAAACGCCCTTCCAGGAATCGCTTGTAGCTGTCGTTGACATGTTCCAGCGAGTTGCCGTGGATGACGATCACCGGCGGGTTCATGCCTCCCTGGTGGGCGTAACGCATCTTGGGGCGGTACATGCCGCTGCGTTGCGGCTGCTGGAAGGCCACGGCCTCCTGCAGCAGGCGGGTGAGCACCGGCGTGGGCATCTTGCGGTTGGCCGATGCGTGGGCCTGGGCAATCGATTTCCACAGCGGCCCCAGACCCTGGCGCTTTTTGGCCGAAATCAGGTGCATTTGCGCGAACTTGAGGAAGGCCAGGCGCTGCTCCACCGAGCGCTCCACGACCTGGCGCTGGTAGGCATCCACCGCGTCCCACTTGTTGATGGCCAGCACCACCGAACGCCCGCTCTCCAGGATGAAGCCGGCGATGTGGGCGTCCTGGTCGGTCACGCCCTGCTCCGCGTCCAGCAGCAACAGCACGACATGGGCTTTTTCGATCGCCTGCAGGGTCTTGACGACCGAGAATTTCTCGATCGCCTCAAACACCTTGCCCTTGCGCCGCAGGCCGGCGGTGTCGATCAGCTCGAACTTCTGGCCATTGCGCTCGAAGGGCACCGAGATGGCGTCACGCGTGGTGCCGGGCATGTCGAAGGCCACCAGCCGCTCCTCGCCCAGCCAGGCGTTGATCAGCGTGGACTTGCCCACGTTGGGACGCCCGGCCACCGCCAGGCGGATCACGCCCTTGTCTTCGTCCTCAACGTCCTCGTCAGGCTCGGGCACACCGATCTTGTCCAGCGCTTCTTCCAGCAGGCTGCGCACGCCCTGGCCGTGAGCGGCCGACACCGGCAGCACCTCGCCCAGACCCAACTCGAAGAACTCGACCAGCTGCAGGCCCTGCTGCATGCCTTCGGCCTTGTTGGCCACCAGCAGCGTGGGCTTGCCCAGCTTGCGCAGGTAGTTGGCGATGTCGTGGTCCTGCGCGCTGATGCCGCCGCGCGCATCGACCACAAAAATGACCACATCCGACTCGGCCACGGCCTGCCGGGTCTGCTTGGCCATTTCCTTGTAGATGCCGGACTCGGCTGTCGGCTCGAAGCCGCCGGTGTCGATGACGATGAATTCGCGCCGGCCCAGGCGGCCGTTGCCGTAGTGGCGATCGCGGGTGAGCCCGGCAAAATCGGCCACGATGGCGTCGCGCGACTGGGTCAGCCGGTTGAACAGCGTGGACTTACCGACATTGGGGCGGCCCACCAGGGCCAGTACAGGTTTCAAGACAGACTGCTTTCAGAATATTGTTCAGACGGCACCAGGTGGTGCCTCACTCGGGCCGCCAGCCAAACACGCCGCCCTTGCGGGTCACGGCCACCAGGGTGTCACCAACCAGCACGGGGGCTGCGGCCAGGCCGGCGCCATCGGTGCTCAGGCGGTTCAAGACCGAACCGTCCTGACGCGACAGCATGTGCAAAAACCCCCCCGCATCACCAAACACCACCGAGCGGCCCACCACCACGGGCGCCGTCAGGCCCCGGTGCAGGAAGCGGTCGCTGCTCCAGGCCGGCTCGCCGCTGGCACGCTGCCAGGCCAGCACGCGGCCGGTGGCTTCGGTGCCAAACAAAAGGCTGTCGTCGCCGGCCACGCCCACCGCCCCCGCAGCCGCACGGCTCCAGACGGTGGTGCCGCGGGTGGCGTCCACACAGCCGACGGCGGCCTGGAAGGCGCGCACGCAGAGCTGGTTGCCTTGCCGGCTGGCACCGGCCACCAGTTCGACCAGGCGTTCGATTTCGTTGGTGCCGCGCGGCGAAGCGATCACGCTGTCCCAGCGCAAGGCACCGGAGTTGGGGTCGAATCCCGCGAGGCGCCCTTGCTGACCCGCCACCAGCGTGTCGCCCACAGCCATCAACAGGCCGGCCTGGCGCAAGGACAGCGCGTCGCCGGGCCGATTCTGTTGCCACAGGCGGGCGCCGTTGGCGGCGTCAAATGCGCGCAGACTGCGGTCGGCGCCCAGCACGAACACCCGCCGCCCCGCCACCAGCGGCGGCGTGAACACGCCCACCCCCAGGCGTGCGCGCCAGGTCACACGGCCAGCTTCCATGGCCACCAGTTCGTTGGCCACAGTGACCACCGCCACGGTGTTGCCGTCGCTGCCCACACCGGCCGTCAGCGGCGCACCGGCCTGGCCGCGCCAGAGCTCACGGCCGGCGGCGGCGTCCAGCGCCACCACGCTGCCGTCGGTGCTGCCCACCCACAGCTGGTTGCCCAGCACGGCCGGGCTCAGCGGCGCGGCGCTGGCGCCCACCGACAGCGACCAGGCCTGGCGAACGCCCAGCAAGGCGTTGACCGGCGCCAGCGGCGCGGGCTCGGGCTTCTTGCTGCCGGAACTGCCACAGGCCGCCAGCACCGCCAGCAGGCAGGTGCCCGCCAGCAGGCGCCAGGCGCGACCCGCCCCTTGGGGCAACACAACTGACGTCACGGTGTCTTCTCCTTGGTCGCGGCGTCGTCGCCCACCACCACGCCCAGCGCGGCCAGCTTGGCTTCGATCAGGCGGCGGTAACCGGCGTCGGCCACCATGTCGCGGTAGGCGTTCTGGTACTGCGTCTTGGCCGCATCGCGCTGGCCTTGGGCCAACAGGATGTCGCCTCGGCGGTCGGCGGCCAGGGGCGCCATCGCCGGCGGCATCTTGGCGTCCAGCACCTTCAGGGCCTCATCAAAAGCCTGCTTGTCCATCAGCAGACCGGCCAGGCGCACCCGCGCGATGGCCTGGTAGGCATCGTCGTTGCCTTTGTCCACCACCCACTGCAGGGCGGCACGGGCTTCGTCGGGCTTCTGGGCGTCGTGCAGGGTGCGCGCTGCCAGCAAACCGCCTTGCGCCGCCTGCAGGGTGCGGGCGTGCTGGGCCTGCAGGTCGGTGACCACGCGCAGCACACGCTCGGCGTCGCGCGCCTGTGCGGCACGCTCCAGTTCGTCGTACAACGCGGCGGCCTGCACGGCGCTGCGGTTTTGCCAGTACTGCCAGCCGTTCCAGGCGGCAAAACCGCCCAGTGCCAGCACCAGGGTGAGGGTGATCAGGTTCCCGTACTTCGCCCAGAAGTGCTTGAGCTGGTCGAGTTGTTCCTGTTCTTCGAGATCGAGATGCGTAGCCATGGGTGGGATCAAAAATGTTCGGTCGATTGTAGGGGGCGGCCCGTGTCGCGATCAGCGCAGGCCGGCGGCCCATTGCGCGGCGTCGGCCAGGGCTTCGGTGCGCTGCGCCGCCACCTGGCCATCCACCGCGCGCAGCGGCTTGACCGACACCTGGCCCTGCGCCACTTCGTCGGGGCCAAATATCAGCGCAAAACGGGCGCCGCTGGCATCGGCCTTTTTGAACTGCGACTTCATGCTGCCCATGCCCTCGGCACCGGCCGTGTGCATGAGCACCGCCACACCGGCGCGGCGCAGCGCACGCAGCACCGGCAGCACCTGGGGCAACACGGCAGCGTCGGGCACGATGGCGTAGGCGTCGGCCACGGGCGGCGCGGGCAGGCGGTTCTGCGACTTGAGCAGTTCCAGAATGCGCTCCACACCCAGCGCCCAACCCACGGCGGGCGATGGCTTGCCACCGATCTGCTCGAACAGCCCGTCGTAGCGACCGCCGGCACACACCGTGCCCTGCGAACCGAGTTCGGTGGTGACGAACTCGAACACGCTGAGGTTGTAGTAGTCCATGCCGCGCACCAGGCGCGGGTTGATGCGGTAGGCCACGCCCTGGGCATCGAGCAGCGCGCGCCAGGTGTCGAAGTGCTTGAGCGACTCGGCGCCCAAGAAGTCCATCAGCTTGGGCGCGGCTTCCACCAGCGCCTGCATGGCGGGGTTCTTGGTGTCGAGGATGCGCAGCGGGTTGGTGTAGAGGCGGCGCTGGGCGTCGGCGTCGAGCTGCTCCTTGTGCGCTTCGAAGTGCTGGATCAGCGCTTCGCGGTGCGCCTTGCGTTCGGCCGGCTGGCCCAGGCTGTTGATCTCCAGCGTGATGCCGCTCAGGCCCAGCTCGTCCCAGAGGTCGCAGGCCAGCAGGATGAGTTCCACGTCCACGTCGGGGCCAACAAACCCCAGGGCCTCGGCGCCCACCTGGTGAAACTGGCGGTAGCGGCCGCGCTGCGGGCGTTCGTGGCGGAACATGGGGCCCATGTAGTAGAGCCGCTTGCCGCCGTCGTAGAGCATGTTGTGCTCGATGGCCGCGCGCACCACACCGGCCGTGCCTTCGGGGCGCAGCGTGAGGTGTTCGCCGTTCAGTTTGTCCTCAAAGGCGTACATCTCTTTTTCGACAATGTCGGTCACCTCCCCCAGGCCACGCACAAACAGCGCGGTGGGCTCGACGATGGGGGCGCGGAAATTGCGGTAGCCGTAACGCGCCATCAGGCTGCGGATCTTGTCCTCCAGCCACTCCCAGTGCGCCGATTCGGGCGCAGCGATGTCGTTCATGCCTTTGACGGCACTGAGTTTCTCTGCCATGTGCAAGCTCAGGCGCCGAAGCGCTTTTCAATGTAGTTTTCGACGATTTTCTGGAACTCGACAGCGATGCCCTCGCCGCGCAGCGTGAGCGCTTTTTCGCCGTCGATGAACACGGGCGCGGCCGGCGCCTCGCCGGTGCCGGGCAGGCTGATGCCGACGTCAGCGTGTTTGCTCTCGCCGGGTCCATTGACGATGCAGCCCATCACCGCCACCTTGAGGTGTTCGACGCCCGGGTACTTGGCACGCCACACCGGCATGGAGGCCCGCAGGTGGTCGTCGATCTGTTTGGCCAGGTCCTGGAACACCGTGCTGGTGGTGCGGCCACAACCCGGGCAGGCGGTGACGCTGGGCACAAAGGCGCGCAGGCCCAGCGACTGCAGGATCTCGGAAGCCACCACCACCTCCTGGGTGCGGGCCTCGCCCGGCTGCGGCGTGAGCGACACGCGGATGGTGTCGCCAATGCCCTGCTGCAAGAGCACGGCCAACGCCGCAGTGGAGGCCACCGTGCCCTTGGTGCCCATGCCGGCTTCGGTCAGGCCCAGGTGAAGCGCATAGTCGCAGCGCTTGCTCAGTTCGCGGTACA
>JAUYSB010000023.1 GCA_030696525.1 Hydrogenophaga sp.
GAAGGTGTTGATGCCCAGCTGGGTGCGACCCAGCGCACTCACGATGCCGCTTGTCACGGTCTGGCCCACACCGAAGGGGTTGCCGATGGCCAGCACCGCGTCGCCCACAAACAGCGTGTTGGAGTCGCCCAGGGTGATCACCGGCAGGTCGGGCAAATCGACCTTGAGCACCGCCAGGTCGGATTCGGGGTCGGTGCCAATCACCTGCGCCAGCGTGCGCCGGCCGTCGTTGAGCACCACCTCGATGTCGTCGGCTTCCTCGATCACGTGGTTGTTGGTGAGGATGTAGCCAGCCGGGCTCACGATCACGCCCGAACCCAGGCCGGCCTGCGCCTGCGATTCGTCCTGGTCGCCAAAAAAGAAGCGGAACCAGGGGTCGTTGCTGTTGGGGTGGCGGCTGCGCGCCTTGCTGGTGTTGATGCTGACCACCGCAGGTGCTGCGGCCTGTGCGGCGGCCCGAAAGCCGCCCTCGCGCGTGCCACCACCGCTGCCGCCACTGGGGGCTTCGATCACGGGCACGATGCCGGCCACCGTGGGGCGGCGGTCCAGCCACTGGGGCTTGAGCGTGGCCACCACAAAGTAGGCGGCCAGCAACACGGTGGCGGTTTGGGCGAACAGGAGCCAGAGTCGTTTCATGGGGCAGGCGTGGTGGGGCAGGGCGATGGGATGGTCTGATTGTCGGTCAAGCGCCGGCTTGACTTTCCTCAAAGACGCGCCGATTCAAATGGGGTCGAATGGCTCACATTGCAAGTTTTATATCCCTGTGAGGAGGACGTCGTGAAAGCCATTGTTGACCTTTTTTCCACCGATTACGGGCTGTTCAGCGTGGGCGTGATCGCTTTCACCATCTTCATGGGCTTCTGGTTCTCGCGCTACTTCAAGCGCAAGATGGACGAAGACGCGGCAAACGCCGAGCGCCAGGCCCGCAGCCAGCCCTGACAAGTCAAGCGCGGGCTGGGATGTGCGGACGCGCTGTCAGAATAGCGCGATGTCTTCTGCCTCCATGCCCCTTGCCTGTTCGCGCGCCCAACTGGTGGATGCGCTGGACGAACTGCTGCAGCCCGCGCTGTTCCGCGATTACGGGCCCAACGGGCTGCAGGTCGAAGGGCGCGCGGAGGTGCGCCACATCGTCAGCGGCGTCACCGCCAGCCTGGCGCTGATCGACGCTGCCATTGCGGCCGGGGCCGACGCCATCCTGGTCCACCATGGCCTGTTCTGGCGCGGCCAAGACGGCCGCCTGACCGGCTGGATGAAGCAGCGCGTGGCCCGCCTGCTGGCACACGACATCAGTCTGATCGCCTACCACCTGCCGCTGGACGCCCACGCCCAATGGGGCAACAACGCCCAATTGGGCGCCCGCCTGGGTTGGGTGGCAGACGACGCGCCGCAGGGCCGTTTTGGCGAACAGTCGCTGGGCTGGCTGGGGCGCAGCACGGTGGCACACGGCAGCGCATTGGATCTGGCGCGTCACATTGAAACGCAGCTCGGTCGTGCGGTCACCTGCATCGACGCACCAGGTCGGGCGCCGCAGCGCATCGCCTGGTGCACCGGTGGGGCGCAGTCCTATTTCGAGGCCGCCATCGCGGCCGGTGCCGACGTTTTCGTGACCGGCGAAATCTCTGAGCCGCAAGCCCACTCCGCCCGCGAATGTGGTGTCGCCTACATCGCCTGCGGCCACCACGCCAGCGAGCGTTTTGGCGCGCCGGCCGTGGCCGCTCACATCGCGCAGCAGCTGGGTCTGGTCCACACCTTCATCGACATCCCCAACCCCGCATGAGCACGGCCAAGCCCTTGTTGCTGACCATGGGCGACGCCGCTGGCGTGGGCCCGGAGCTGATCGCCATGCTGTTCCGCGACCGCCCCGAGCTGGCCGAACGCTGTGTGGTGGTGGGTGACGCCGCCACGCTGGCGCGGGCCTCTGCCTGTGTGGGCAGCCCCTTGTTGCCTTCGCCACTGGCTGATCTGAAAACGTGGGCGCCCGTTCAGGGGCGCATGCCGCTGGTGCAAGCCACCCCGGCCACCGTGCCCCCCGTGTGGGGCGCCATCAGCGCAGCAGCCGGCCGGGCAGCCGCCGACTGCATCACCTGGGCCACGCGCGAAACGTTGGCCGGCCGCGCGGCGGGCGTGGTCACCGCGCCCATCCACAAGGAGGCGCTGGCCGCAGCCGGCGTGCCTTTCCCGGGCCACACTGAAATGCTGCAGGCGCTGGCCGCCGAACACGTGGGCCTGCCGGTGGCGCAGCTGCCGGTGCGCATGATGCTGGCCAACCCCGAACTCAAGACCGTGCTGGTCAGCATCCATGTGTCGCTGCGCCGGGCTATCGATGCCGTCACGCCCGACAACGTGTTGCAGACACTGCGCATCACCGCCGCACACTGGGCGCGGCTGGGCCTGGCGCCGCCGCGCATTGCGGTGGCAGGACTCAACCCGCACGCGGGTGAAGGCGGCTTGTTCGGGCGTGAGGAGGTCGAGGTGATCGCGCCTGCCATCGCCCAGGCGCTAGCGGAGGGCATCCACGCCAGTGGCCCACACGCGCCCGACACGGTGTTCATGCGCGCCCGTGAAGGCGCTTTTGACGTGGTGCTGGCCATGTACCACGACCAGGGGCTGATCCCGGTGAAGTACCTGGGCCTGGCCCATGGCGTGAACGTGACGCTGGGGCTGCCGCTGCTGCGCACCAGCCCCGACCACGGCACGGCTTTTGACATCGCCGGCACGGGCCGCGCCGACCCGTCCAGCCTGATCGCAGCCGTGGAGCTGGCCGCTCAGATGAGCGGCCATTGACCCAGGGCTATCTCACTTTTTCAGCGCGTCGCGGATCTCGCGCAGCAACACCACGTCTTCCGGCGTCGGGGCCGGTGCGGCGGGTGCGGCCGCTTCTTCGGCCTTCATGCGGTTGATCTGCTTGACCATCATGAAGATGATGAAGGCCAGGATCAGGAAGTTCAGCGCGATGGTGATGAAGTTGCCGTAGGCCAGCACCGGCACACCGGCGGCCTTGACGGCGGCCAGCGTGGGCGCCGTACCGGCAGGCACCGTCCCCAGGGCCACGAACATGTTGGAGAAATCCAGTTTGCCAAACACCATGCCCACCAGTGGCATGATGATGTCGGTCACCAGAGAGTCGACGATCTTGCCGAAGGCGCCGCCGATGATCACGCCAACGGCCAGATCGATCACGTTGCCTTTGACCGCAAAGGCCTTGAATTCCTGCATCACGCTCATGTGTGGGCACTCCTTGTTGAACAAGCCTGTCATTGTGGCGCAAGCTGCGCGTTGTAACGGGTCGCGGCCAAAGTTGACGGCCCAAGTGGGTGTCGAGCCTCCGCTACAATCCGGAGTTGTCCTGGGCTTGCCGCTGCCGGGCGGGTGCTGCCCGTCCGAGCCCTACGCGGCCCCGACACCGCTTTGACCGTTACTGAAAGATCCCCATGAGCGAAGCAACCGTAGACAACGGCCGTCGAAACTGGCTGATCACCTCATGCGCCGTGGGTGGCGCGGGTGCCGCTGCCGTGGCCGTGCCATTTGTCAGCACTTTCCAGCCTTCCGAGCGCGCCAAGGCGGCCGGTGCGGCCGTTGAAGTCGATGTCTCCGGCATCCAGCCCGGCGAGAAGCTGGTGGTGGAGTGGCGCGGCAAGCCGGTGTGGATTCTGCGCCGCACGCCCGAGCAGCTGGAGTCGCTCAAGGCCGTCGAGGCCCAGCTGGCCGACCCGAACTCGGACCGCACTGCCTACCCCACGCCCGACTACGCCAAGAACACGCACCGCTCGATCAAGCCCGAGTACCTGGTGGCCGTGGGCATCTGCACCCACCTGGGTTGCTCGCCTGGCGACAAGCTGGCCCCCGGCCCGCAGCCTTCGCTGCCGGACGACTGGAAGGGTGGCTTCCTGTGTGCTTGCCACGGTTCGACTTTCGACGTCGCCGGTCGCGTGTTCAAAAACAAGCCGGCGCCCGACAACCTCGAGATCCCGCCGCACTACTACCTGTCCGACACCACGCTGCTCGTCGGTGAAGACAAGAAGGCCTGACCTGAACACCCCAGAGGCACAACATGGCTGAATTCAAGGACATCTCACCCGACGCCCCCGTGGGCGCCAAGCTGACCAACTGGTTCGAGAACCGGTTCCCCACGGCATTCGACGCCTACCGCGTCCACATGTCGGAGTACTACGCGCCGAAGAACTTCAACTTCTGGTACATCTTCGGCTCGCTGGCGCTGCTGGTGCTGGTGATCCAGATCGTGACCGGTATCTTCCTGGTCATGCACTACAAGCCCGACGCCTCGGTCAACGCCGCCGGCGTGCCGGTGGCCTTCGCCTCGGTCGAGTACATCATGCGCGACGTGCCCTGGGGCTGGTTGATCCGCTACATGCACTCCACCGGCGCCTCGGCGTTTTTTGTGGTGGTGTATCTGCACATGTTCCGTGGCCTGATCTACGGCAGCTACCGCAAGCCGCGCGAGCTGGTGTGGGTGTTCGGCTGCGCCATTTTCCTGGTGCTGATGGCCGAAGCCTTCATGGGTTACCT
>JAUYSB010000065.1 GCA_030696525.1 Hydrogenophaga sp.
AGCAGGCGACTACACCGCCAGCGGCCCTCTTGCGCACTTTGACGTCTCCGACGGAACGACTGCGATCACAATTTCACTCGACGGTGTGGACTACACCGGTAACGAGGCTGGGATGGTTGCCGAGATCAACAGCCAGTTGACCGCGGCAGGGGTGTCCGTTGTGGCGAGCAGCGGTGGCACCAACGCACCGCTGATCTTCACCCGTACAGACGCAGTCGGTCCGACCTCCATCGCTCCGGCCATCTCCAATGTTGGCATCGACCTTGGTGGCGACGGCTTCACTACGCTCGCGACCGTGGACGGCCAGAATGGCGTGGCCAACACATTTGCATCGATGACGATCGATGGGACGCCAATCACCCTCGATCAGGACGCTGGCGGCGACCTTACAACATTGGCTGCTCAGTTGACAGCCAAAATGGCAGCCTCGGCACTCGGCGCTACCTATGTCGCAAACGTGGTCAGTGGCACACAGATACAAATCACCCACGGCACCAGCACCACCGCAGTCAACGTCTCTGTGGTCGACACGGAAGCGGCAGCTGCGGGCTTTGCTGTAGACACTGGCGTGGCTGGCACTGCTGCAACAGCCGACCTCTCAGCCGCGATGACCTTCGATGGTCAGCCCGTGGCTCTTGGCCAGCTGTACACCAGCTACACCGATCTGGCTGACAGCATCATCAGCCAATTGGCTGGTGGCAACGCCAGCTACGCACGCGCCGTGAACGAATTGACTGGCGCAGTCACAATCTCTCGTCAGGCCACGGGCTTGGGTTCTACATCCATCAGTATAAGTGGCGCCACAGGCACGAACGTAGATGCAAAGCTGGGCCTCACGGGGGGGGCTATGGCAGGCACGGGTGGGACCGACGCCACAGCAGCAACCACCGCGACCTTTTTCATTGACGGCGATGCCGTGACATTGGCCACCGACTACGCCGACCCCGATGGCCCTGGAGCACTGGACGAGTACGACGCCATGGCGGCAGACATCCAGGGGCAACTCACGGGCTACACGGTGACCAACACTGCCGGCACCCTGCGCATCGCCAAAAACGATTCGATGGCAGCTGTGAACATCACGGGTGCGGATGTGAACGCCACGGCTGCCGGCTTCGGCTTCGCATCAGGTACTGCCGGCACGTCGGGTGGCAGCGTCACCTTGACCGACTTTTCGATCAACGGCGTGGACATGGCTGGCCCTTACACCGACGTCAACGACCTGGCAACAAAAATCAACCAGAAGGTTGATGGCATGTATGCGTCGGTGACGGCAGGTGCGCTCCAAATTTCCTCAGCGCTGGACTTCACTCTGGCTGGTGCGGACGCAACCGGTGTTCTTGGCTTTCCAAGCACCAACATTGCTTCCACGAACGGGGCGTTAGAAGGCGCCAACGTGCTGACAGTGGCCAGTTCCAACGACCTGCTGCTGCGCGTGGACTCGGCACTGACCGAAGTGAGCCAACTGCGCAGCACATTCGGCGCGATACAGAACCGCTTCGAGTCGGTGATATCCAACCTCACCACCGCCTCGGAGAATCTGAGCGCCTCTCGCAGCCGGATTCTCGATGCCGACTTCGCGGCAGAAACTGCGGCGCTGAGTCGAGCCCAGATCCTGCAACAAGCCGGCACGGCCATGGTGGCACAGGCAAACCAGGTGCCTCAAGGCGTGCTGCAGTTGCTGCAGGGCTGATGAACACCTCTTTTCAGACCGACAACGAGTAGCTTTCCGCCGTGGTGAAGCTCACTGTGTAGCCCAAGTCAGCCAACGCCGCGATCGTCAACCCGCTCAAGGGCATGTTGGTGGGCGCCGCTTCGGCAAAACCTGTCATGAGCTAGGTATTGAACACCGCTTTACCAGTGGGCGTTGGCTGTGCCGTCGCCATTGACCCTGAAGACTCCAGCGGAACATACGTAGCGCCCATGTTGCCCGACAACTGACGGTACTGAACACCCGCCGCACTTGCGCTGTGCTACGTGGACAACGCGGACACCGTGCTTATGCTTGTCAGCTTCAAGTCTTCCAACAATAGGATTCAAGGCAACTTGCCTATGGTCACATATCGACCACCTCATCGCAGCTTGAGAGTCCCGAGGGGATAAGCAGCAGAATTTTCGGCTTTTGCCACTTCAATTCGCGGTCAAGTTAGCCCATACTCTGCCGATAATGTTGCAAGTACTCTGCAAGGACGAACAACATGAACCAACACCGCTTGAACGCCGCATCAGCCTACCAATCGGTCGGACTGCACACACGTGCGGCCAGCAACGACCAGCACCAGCTGGTCAACATGATGTTCGAGGCTGTGCTTGAGAACATCAACAAAATCCGTGGCGCCATTCAGCAGGGCGACGTGCAGCACAAGATCAAGCACATTGACCACACTATCCGCATCATTCAAGAAGGCCTGACCACCAGCCTGGACCACGAGAACGGCGGCGAGTTGGCCGGCAATCTGGCGCGGCTCTACGACTACGCGGTTATTCGCCTGGTACAGGCCAATGCCAAAAACGACGTCAACACCCTGCTGGAAGTGGCCGAACTTTTTGCACCCCTACTTGAAGCCTGGAAGCAGATGCGCCCGGATGGTGCCGCCCCGAGTCCGGCGGAGGTGTCGCCTGCATTGGTCGTGGTTGCCGCCAACCCGCCGGACGGCCTGGTCGAACCAGTGGCGGCCTCGCCCGGCACCGCTTCCCGGCGCTCTGTGGGTGCCTACGCCAGCGTGGCGGCCTACGGCCGTGTGGCCGCGCCCGCCGGAGTCTGATCATGACCAACACCTTGATCGACTACTACAAAGCCATTGAAAACACCAGCGTGCAGATGTTGACGGCCGCGCGCATGGAAAACTGGGACGAAGTGGTGCGCCTTGAAGGTGCCTGTGCGGTGCTCATCGAGCAGTTGCGCCACGAGTCGCGCAGCCAGGTGCTGAGCGCCGACCAGCGCGCCGAAAAGAACCGCATCATGCTCAGCATCTTGCGCCACGACGCGCAGATCCGCAGCCTGGCCGAGCCCTGGCTGACCAGCATGGAAGACATGATGCCCACCCATATGCCCAGCCTCACACTGCACTGACGCGCAGCACTGAAGCATCTGACGCCCCCACACCCCAACAACAACGCCCGGTCAAGCCGGGCGTTGTTGTTTGTGCCATGTGCCCCCACCGGGGCTACAGCGGGCGGCTCGCGCCAGGGGCACCGCATCTCACACCTGCATGTTCATCACATCGGTGTACGCCTGCACCATGCGGTTGCGTACGTTGAGTGCGGCCTGAAAACCGATCTGCGACTTCTGCATGGCAAGCATGGTTTCTTCCAGGCTGACGCTGGGGTTGCCCATCTGCACCTGGTTCTGCATGTCGCTGGCGGTGTTTTGCGCCTTGCTCACGTTGTGCAGCGCGGTCTTGAAAGCATCTGAAAATCCGCCGCCGGCCACCGCCTGGTTGGCGGCTTCGGCCTGCTGGAGGCGCTGTTTGGCCAAGGCGCCCAACGCCTGAGGCGTCAAGGGGGTGATACGCATGTCCATATCAGTTCTCCAAGTCGGTGCGTTCGATCCGGTGATGGTAGGCAGGCCGACAGAAAACTTGAATCGGATAAAAGCCGTGATTCGCGTCCTTTTCGGGCTTTAGTTCCGACAAGCCGACTTTGATAATCCGTTTAACCGTGGGTTTGCCCCGCCTTTTTGCTTCATCATCACTACCATGAACACCGCCGTTGCCGAAGTCAACCTTCGCCCCGTAGCGCCACAAAACGCCTTGGTGGAGGGATTTTCGCGTCTGGACAAGCGCCGCAAGCTGGGGCTTGTCGGGGGCGCTGCCGCTTTGTTGCTAGTCTTGATGGCAGCGTTTTTCATGAACCGCCAGGCCGACTGGAAGGTGCTCTACGCAAACCTCTCCGACAAGGACGGTGGCGCGGTCATTGCCCAGTTGACAACGCTGAACGTGCCCTACAAACACACCGATGGCGGGCGCGCCATTCTGGTGCCGGCCGACAAGGTGCACGACACCCGCTTGCGCCTCGCGTCGCAAGGCTTGCCCAAGGGTTCGATCACCGGCTTTGAGCTGATGGACAACAACAAGCTGGGCATGACGCAGTTTCAGGAGCGCCTGAGTTTCCAGCGCGGACTCGAGGGCGAGTTGACACGTTCCATCCAGGCGCTGTCGTCGGTGTCGGACGCGCGGGTGCACCTGGCGCTGCCCAACCAGAACGGTTTTTTCCGTGAGCAGCAAAAGCCGTCGGCCAGCGTGCTGTTGACCCTGCACCCCGGTCGCACGCTTGACCGCACCCAGATTGCCGGCATCGTGCACCTGGTGGCCAGCAGCGTGCCCGAGCTCAACCCCAAGGCGGTGAGCGTGCTCGACGAGACCGGCGCCCTGCTCTCCAACCCGGCCGAGGGCCAGGTGGGCAGCGTGGACACGCAGCAACTGCAATACGTGCAGCAGTTGGAGCAGGTGTACGTGCGCCGCATCATGGACCTGCTGGAGCCCCTGGTGGGCCGCGAGAACGTGCGCGCCCAGGTCACGGCCGACGTCGATTTCTCCCTCACCGAACAGACGCAGGAACAGCACCGCCCCAACCAGGGCACCGAACCCAGCGCGGTGCGCAGCCAGCAGACCATCGAGGCGGCCGACGGCAACGGCAGCCTGGCCCCGCCCGGCGTGCCGGGCGCGGTGAGCAACCAGCCGCCGGCGCCTTCCACAGCTCCCGTCAACGGCCAGCCCGGCGCAGTGGGCGTGACCGGCGCCAACAGCGTGACCAATGCTGCTGCGGGCCTCAAGCGCCGCGAGCAGGTCACCAACTACGAAGTGGACAAAACGGTGCGCGTAACACGAGGCGCCACCGGCAGCGTGCGCCGCCTGAGCGCGGCCGTGGTGGTCAACCACCGTTCGGTGACCGATGCCAAGGGTGCGATCACGTCCGCAGCCATGCCGCCGGAAGAAGTTGAAAAAATGACCGCACTGGTGCGCGAGGCGATTGGTTTCAGCCAGGACCGGGGTGACTCTGTCAACTTGATGAATGCGCCCTTCACCCGCAGCACCCCGACCGACAACACCGTGCCGTGGTGGCAAGCCAGCAACAACCGCGAGCTGGCCCAGAGCCTGGCCTGGCCGGTGGGGATGGTGATTCTGGGCCTGATCATTTTCCTGGGCGTGGTTCGCCCCGCCCTGCGCGACATCAACCGACCGGCACTGGCCGAGCAGACCGGCAGCGGCCAGGCCAGCGACACGCCCCAACTCGAAGCCTTGCTCGACGAAACACCCGATCGCCCCGGCCTGCTGCCCAAACCCGGCACCAACGAACCCAGCGCCGAAATGTTGCGGCTGGACGATGCCCGACGGCTGGCCAAGGAGAATCCGGTGGCGGTGGCCAATATCATCAAGAATTGGGTCAATGGCGAAGGCGGCACCGCAGTGGCGCCCACCTGACCCCCTACCCAAGTCATACCCAAGCCAATGGACACCGAACAAGGCCTTCAGGACGCTGCCATCTTCCTCATGTCGCTGGGCGAAGAGGAAGCTGCCGAGGTGTTCAAGCATCTCTCTCCTAAGGAGGTGCAGCGCCTGGGCGAAACCATTGCCCGCATGCGTGCCGTCAGCCGCGAGAAGGTGGACCAAGTGGTGGAGAAGTTCACCCACGAGGCCGCCTCGCAAAGCCTGCTGGTGTCCGACACCGACAACTACGTGCGCGCCGTGCTCAAGCGCGCACTGGGCGACGATAAGGCCTCGCTGCTGATCGACCGCATCCTGCAGGGCGGCGACGTCTCGGGCATCGAAAGCCTCAAGTGGATGGACCCGCTGTCGGTGGCCGAGCTGCTGCGCAACGAACACCCGCAGATCCTGGCCGCCATCCTGGTGCACCTGGACTTTGAGCAATCGGCCGGTGTGCTCAAGAACTTCACCGAACGCACCCGCAACGAGGTCATGCTGCGCATCGCCACACTCGAAGGCATTCAGCCGGCCGCGCTGAAAGACCTCAACGAGGTGCTCTACAAGGTGTTGGCCGGCGGCGACAAGATCCGCAAGAGCTCGCTGGGCGGCGTCAAGGCGGCGGCCGAGATCATCAACCTCATGGGCACCAGCCTGGAGGCCAGCGTGATCGACTCCATCCGCGAGAACGACGGCGACCTGGCCCAGAAGATCATGGACAAGATGTTCACCTTCGAGGACTTGCTCAAGCTCGACAACAAGGCGGTGCAGCTGGTGCTCAAGGAGGTGTCGTCCGACACCCTGGTCATTGCACTCAAGGGCGCCAGCGCCGATCTCAAGGAGAAAATCCTGACCAACATGTCCTCGCGCGCGGCCGAAAGCATGCGAGAAGACCTGGAGACGCGTGGCCCGGTGCGCCTGTCCGAGGTCGAGGCGCAGCAGAAAGACATCCTGAAACTGGTGCGCCGTCTGTCCGACGAAGGACAGATCATGCTGGCCGGAGGTGGCGATGACAGCTTCGTCTAGCAACGCCAAAAATTCGCCCTACCACCGCTTCATCCCCCGCGAGGAGGTGCAGGCGGTGTCTGCCTGGGAATTCCCCTCGATGGACGGCAAGCCGTCCAAGGCCCAGCTCGAAGCCACGGCCCGCGCCCAGGCCGAGCTGGAAGCCGCACCGGCCGAACTGCCCCCGCCCGATCTGGAGCTGATGCTCCAGCAGGCCTACGACGAGGGCTTCGAGCAAGGCCGCCAGGCGGGTGAAAAATCCACCCGCGAGGCGCTGGATGCCCCACTGCGCCGCACCGCCGAAGACGCGGCCCGGCGTCTGAACCTGCTGCTGCAGAACGCACAGGGCGAGCTGCAGCACGCCGACGAACGCCTGGCCGAGCAATTGCTGCATCTGGCCTGCGATCTGGCGCGACAGGTGGTGCGCCGCGAACTGGATCAGCCTCAAGACGTGTTGAAGGCGGTGATCGCCGAGGCCTTGTCGCAAACGGTGGACGACCACCGGCGCCGCATCGTCAAGCTCAACCCCATGGATTTGGCCCTGATTCAAAACCACCTGGGCGAATGGACCGAAGGAGGCCAGATCACGTTTGTGGCGCACGACAAGCTCAGCGCGGGCGGCTGTGTGGTAGAAACCGCCACCTGCACCGTGGACGCCTCCGTCGAAAAGCGCTGGGCACGTGCGGTGGCCAACCTCGGCCTGCAGTCTGACTGGGCACCCGCTGAAGCCGACGAACCCGCCGGAGCACAGGCTGATGTCTGAGCCCGCCCCAAACAGCGGGACAGCCGAGCGCTGGAACCAGTTTTTGAGCCTGGCCCACCTGTATGCCGTACAGCACACACCGCTGGAGGTGAGTGGACGCCTCACCCGCCTAGCCGGCCTGGTACTTGAAGCCCAGGGCCTGCGCGTGCCGGTGGGCTCGCAATGCCTGATCGACGGCGGCCCCGACAACCAGGTGCTGGCCGAGGTGGTAGGGTTCTCCAACGACCGCGCCTACCTAATGCCGGCAGGTGATGTGCAAGGCCTGTCCAGCGGTGCGCTGGTCAAGCCGCTGGCGCCTTACCGCCCGCAGCCCCGCCTGGGCCAGGAGGTGCGCGCCCTGCCCAACAACGACCGGGGCGTGTTGCGTCTGCCCCTGGGCCGTGGCCTGCTGGGTCGGGTGGTGGATTCGCACGGCCACCCGCTGGACCACATGGGGCCGCTCAAACGCATCGACGTGCATCCCATCGAACGCACGCCCATCAACTCCATGGACCGTGCCCCGGTGCGCCAGGCACTGGACACGGGTGTGCGCACCATCAACGCCTTGCTGACGGTGGGCCGGGGCCAGCGGCTGGGCCTGTTCGCCGGCTCCGGCGTGGGCAAAAGTGTGCTGTTGGGCATGATGGCGCGTTTCACCAAAGCCGATGTGATCGTGGTCGGGCTGATCGGTGAACGTGGCCGCGAGGTCAAAGAGTTCATCGAGGACATCCTCGGCCCCGAGCACCGCCAGCGTGCGGTGGTGGTAGCCGCGCCGGCCGACGCGCCGCCCCTGGTGCGCATGCAGGGCGCCAACTACGCCACCGCCATCGCCGAAAACTTCCGCGACGAAGGGCTGGACGTGCTGCTGCTGATGGATTCGTTGAGCCGCTACGCCATGGCGCAGCGCGAAATCGCGCTGGCCATTGGCGAGCCGCCCGCCACCAAGGGCTACCCGCCTTCGTGTTTTGCCAAACTCCCCCAGCTGGTGGAACGCAGCGGCAACGGCCCCAACGGCAAAGGCTCCATCACCGCCTTTTACACCGTGTTGTCCGAAGGCGACGACCAGCAGGACCCGATTGCCGACGCCGCGCGCGCCATCCTGGACGGCCACATCGTGCTGTCGCGCGCCATGGCGGAGTCGGGTGTCTATCCCGCCATCGACGTCGAGGCCTCGGCCTCGCGGGTGATGCACAACGTAGTCACGCCACAGCATTTCGAGTCGGCGCGGCGCTTCCGCCAGTACTACTCGCGCTACCAGAAGGCGCGCGACCTGATTCAGCTCGGCGCCTACGCGGCCGGCAGCGACCCTGAAACCGACAAGGCCATCGTGTTGTTTCCGGCCATGCAGAAATTCCTGATGCAAGGCATGCAGGAACAGGCCGGCTTTGACGCCAGCGTGGCACAACTGGCCGAGACGCTGGGCGACGAGCCCGTCGGCCACCGCGCCCGCAAGGCCACGCCCAGGACCTGAAAACCATGGCCAGCCTCAACAGTTTCGATCGGGTGGTGGAGGTGCAGACCATGCGCCGCGACGATGCGCTGCGTGCACTGGGCCTGGCGCGCCAGGCCCAAGACCACGCCGAACAGCAGTTGCGCCAGTTGCAGGACTACACCGACGAAGCAGAAATGCGCTGGAAACACCGTGCTAGTCAAGGCGTTACACCGCAGCTCTTGCACCATCATCGGCAGTTCATGGGCCGCATTGATGAAGCCATCCGGTTTCAGGACGATGTGATCAACAGACTCAAGGGCGATGTCGAGCATTGCGAACAAACGGTGTTGCTCGCCGAACGCGAACTGGCATCGCTCAGCAGGTTCGTGGAGCGCAAACGAATGGAACAGCTGCAACACCTGGAACGCCAGGAACAGAAACGCAACGATGAAATGGCGGCCAATGTGCATCGGCGCCAGCAACAGGCACAGAACTGGAGGCCACAATGAGCACCATCGGCAGCACCAGCGCGGCCAGCGGCACAGCGCAGCAAGACCGCATCGCCAGTGGCAACAGCCAGCACGCACGCCGCAGCTCGGGCGACAACAAGGTGTTTGCGAACATGTTGTCGGCCGCCGCCGAAAACACCTCACCCGAGATGTTGATTGAGGCGCGAAAAAAGGAAGCCGGCAAACGCGACGACGGCGACCACCAGCCCGAGGGCGATGCCACGCCATCGAATGCCCTGGTGAAAGCCGACACGCCCCAGGCGGCGCAAGTCACCTATGAGGCTACACCCGATGAAGCCCGCATGGCGTCTGACGAACCAGACGGCCTGACACGCCGCCCCGCCCGTGGCGGGCACAACCCGGTGTCAACCTTGGCACTGGCTGGCCGCGAGCCGGCGGCGCTGCGTTCGGCGCGTGGCGCCAGCGCCGCGCCCGAACACACAACCGACGGCTTGGCACAGGGCAGCGCCGCGCCGTGGGCGGCGCCGGCCGAACTGCCCGGTGGCGCCACAGCCAACCCTCACCTGGACAGCCTGACGGTAGCCTTGGCGGCCGCCCTGGAAGACGCCCTGGATGTGTCGGACGACGTCACTCTGAACGCTGCGCTCACGCTGGGCAGCCAGGGCACTGACGGCACCAACGATGCACACGCCGAGGTGGGCGCCGTGGCCGACAACCAGCGCGCCGGTGCCGATGCGCCAGCGGGCACCGAGGCACCACAGGCACCGGCCGAGGCGTGGCAGAACGCTTGGGCCGATGCCATGGACCGCGTGGGCCAGCAGGTTAGCTACTGGCTGGGCAAAGGCGTCAGCCAGGCACAGCTCACCGTTCATGGCAGCCAGGGCGAGGCAGTGGACGTGCGCGTGCTGCTGCGCGACGGTCAGGCCCACCTCGAATTCGCGAGCAACAACGAGGCCACCCGTGCCGCGCTGGCCTACAACGGCGCCGATGCACTGCGTGCAGTGCTAGGCCAAAGCGGCATTGAGCTGGTCAGCCTGTCGGTGGACACGCAGGCCTCGGGTGGTCAGAACCAACATGGCCAGCCACCGGCCGACGGCAGGCCTGCGGCCGATCAGGTGCCGGGCTGGCTGGCCGCGCCCCAGCAAGGCCAGGAAGACACACTGCCATCCGGTAGTGTGTTCCACTGGACCAGCAACGCGGTGCTGGACGCTTACGCCTGAGCGCCATGTGCATGCCCACCGCCCCGCTCAGCGCCAGCGCCCGGCCGCCGTACCGTGATAATCGCGGCTAGGCGAGCGGGCACTGAGCACAGCGCCCGAGCCGATGCGAACACCCCACCCGAACAGACCCTGACATGGCCACCAAAGCACCCGCAGCCGGCGAAGCCGAAGCCAAACCCGCCAAGGGCAAGAAGATGCTGATCATCATCCTGGCGGTGGTGATCCTGCTGGTGGTGGCAGGCGGCGGCGCCGCCTTTTTCCTGCTCAAGAAAAAAGGCGCCGATGCCGAGGGCGAGGGCGAAGAGGACGCCGCGCCGGCCAAGGCCAAGATCGATCTCAAGGCACCACCGACCTTTTTGCCGCTGGAAAACATGGTGGTCAACCTGGCCGACCCGGGCGGCAACCGGTTTGCGCAGGTGGGCATCACGCTGCAGGTGGACAGCCTGGCCACCGGCGACGCCATCAAGGCCTTCATGCCCAGCATACGCAATGGCGTTTTGCTCATCCTCTCGCAGCGCACCACCGACGAGCTGCT
>JAUYSB010000148.1 GCA_030696525.1 Hydrogenophaga sp.
ACCGCTGGACGGCCGTGCACCACCCCTTCACCGCGCCCAAGGATGGCCACGAGGACTGGATGGTGACGGCGCCTGAGACGTGCAACGCCAAGGGCTACGACATGGTGCTCAACGGCTGGGAAATCGGCGGCGGTTCGGTCCGTATCCACCGCGCCGACGTGCAGCAGAAGGTGTTCGACGCGCTGAAAATTTCGCCCGAAGACGCCCAGCTCAAGTTCGGCTTCCTGCTCGACGCCCTGCAGTACGGCGCGCCCCCGCACGGTGGTCTGGCTTTCGGTCTGGACCGCATCATCACCCTGATGACCGGCGCCGAATCCATCCGCGACGTGATCGCCTTCCCCAAGACCCAGCGCGCCCAGTGCCTGCTGACGCAAGCACCGTCGCCGGTGGACGAAAAGCAGTTGCGCGAGCTGCACATCCGCTTGCGCAACTTGGACGCGGCCAAAGTGGTCTGATCAGCCGCTTGCGGCAAAATCAAAGGGCGCCCTGAATGGCGCCCTTTTTTCTGCATGGAGCACGCATGGCAATTCCGGATTTTCAAAGCTTGATGCTGCCATTGATGGAGCTGATTGCGGATGGTCAGTCGCACGAAGTTAGGGTGGCCACCCAGACCATCGGGGAGCGCTTGCAGCTGACCGATGCGGAGTGGGAAGAGCAACTGCCCAGCGGTCGTGCACCTCTGTTCTACAACCGCCTGGCCTGGGCCAAGACGCATTTGAAGCGAGCGGGATTGCTTGACCAGCCGCGCCGTGGCGTCGTCATGATCACGGATCGAGGGAGGCAGGTACTTGCCGGGAAGCCCGCTCGTATTGACCTTCGTTTGTTGCAGACCTTTCCGGAATATCGGCAGCCGAGTGTCGAGGCAGGCACGTCGCCAACACCTGCGGTGGATGCGGCGGCAAGCGCTATGTCGCCTGAGGAGACACTGGAGCGCGCGTATGCGCAAATTCGCAGTGAATTGGCGGCAGAGTTGCTCGGAAGCGTGAAACAGTGCGCACCGGCCTTTTTCGAGGAGCTGGTCGTTCAGTTGTTGCTGAACATGGGCTACGGCGGAAGCAGGCAAGAAGCGGGCAAGTCTGTCGGCCGTTCTGGTGATGGTGGCATCGACGGCATCATCAACGAAGATCGCCTTGGCCTTGATGCCATCTACTTGCAGGCCAAGCGCTGGGAGGGTGTGGTGGGGCGTCCCGAAATCATGAAGTTCGTGGGAGCACTGGCTGGGCAACGGGCCAGCAAGGGCGTATTCATCACCACATCCTGGTACACGCAAGAGGCCAAGGACTACGCGGCCAACAGCCAGTACAAAGTGGTGCTGATTGATGGCGCGCGTCTGGCCGAGCTGATGATCGAACACGACTTGGGCGTTTCAGTTGCAGCCACCTACCAACTTAAACGCATCGACTCGGACTTTTTTGCCGACGATTGATGTTGTGGTCTTGCCAGCTAACAGGCGCTCACTCTTATCTGCACCCTCGGGGCTGGGGTATCTGGCTCCGCGGCTGTCCCCCGTCGGCTTCGCCTCCTCCGCCTTTATGCCGCTGCGCCAGGCACCCCGTGCCCTTGGGCTGCCAACAAACGGGTACACCAGCGGTTGTGTGCCCGCGCCACGTCAGATCGGGGTGACCGGGTGGTCTGCAGAGCGAGGTAAAGGAGGAGCGGAGGCGCAAGCCGAAGCGGGGGACACGAGCGGCGCAGGCTACCCGGTTACCCCGATCACGCGAGGTGCCACCTCAACCTCACGCCCCAAAACGCGTCAACCCGGCTCCTGCACACTGTCCATGGACCGCGTGCTTGCCCGTTCCCGTTTCTGGCCGTACATGCGCCCATCGGCTTCGCGCAGCAGGGCCACCAGGTTGTCGCCATCGGCGGGGTAGCAGGCCACGCCCATGCTCACACCCACTGGCGTGGGCGGGCCGTCAAACAGGGGAGCCGCGTCCAGGGCGCTGCGCAGGCGCGCCACGGCGGCCAGCACGGCGTCTTCGCTGTCGGCCTCCAGCAGCACCACAAATTCATCGCCACCCAGGCGCGCCACCAGGTCGGTGTCGCGGGTGGCCTGGCGCGCGCGTTGGGCCACTTCGCGCAACACACCGTCGCCCGCAGCATGGCCGTGGCGGTCGTTCAGGCCTTTGAAGCCATCGAGGTCCAGCACCACCACGGCCATGTGCTCGCCACGCCGCTGGGCGCGCCGCAAGGCCTGCGCGGCAAAGCTGTCGAGCTGGCGGCGGTTGGCCAGGCCGGTCAACGGGTCGTTCAGGGCCAGTTGCTGCAGCCGTTCCTGCACGCTCAGGTTGACCGCCAGGCTCATGCCACATATCCAGGCCAGGTTGTGGGTGAGCAAGAGCAGGAACACCAGCCCCATCACCGGGTGCTCCTGCATGGGTGTGCCCGCCGGTGCCTGCCACGACAGGACCGCGCGCAGCAACAGGCTCAGGCCGGCCAGGGCCACAAAACCGGCACACACGCCGTAGAGCACCCGCCAGCGCCCCTCGGCGCGCTTGAGCAGCAGCACCGCCGTGGCCAGCAGCACCACCGTCACCACCGGGTCGAGCACGCCGTAGCGCATGCGGGCGTCGTTGGCGTAGGCGATGGACGTCACCATCACCAGCAGCATCACCGGCGCCCACCAGCCCCAGCGGCCGCGCGCTTGTGGCATGCGTTTGAAACGCAGCAGGCCCTCGATGTGCAGCAGAGCCGCGCCCACCAACAGCGTGTTGTTGATGGGCGAGGTGAGCGCACCCAGGCTGGGCCGCAGGATCACCGCCACAAAGCCCATGCCGCTGAGCACCGCCGCCACCGTCCACACGCCCGGGCCCGGCACATCGCGGTTGATGTGCCACAGCGCGAGCATCACCAGAATCGCCACGCCGTTGACGATCGCGACGATCAGGCTCAGTGTGGGGTAGTGGAGCTCGTACATGCTGTGTGCAGATGGGACACTTATCCTAGTCGCGTGGGGGCGTTTGGTCGATAGTCCGGCCCGACCTGCTACAAACAGCGCATGACCGACCCGCGTCCTTTCAAGATTCCCCAATCGGTGCTGGTGGTCATCCACACGCCCGATCTGCAGGTGCTGCTGATCGAGCGGGCCGACGCGCCGGGCTTCTGGCAATCGGTGACCGGCGCCAAGGACTTTGCCGACGAGGCCTGGGCCCACACCGCTGCGCGCGAGGTGACCGAGGAAACCGGCATAGCTGCGCGGGCGCCCGGCCACCACCTGCGCGACTGGGGCTTGGAGAATGTGTACGAGATCTACCCGCAGTGGCGCCACCGCTACGCGCCGGGCGTGACACACAACACCGAGCGCCTGTTCGGCCTGTGTGTGCCCGCGCCGCTGCCGGTGCGGCTGAGCCCGCGCGAGCACACGGCCCAGGGCTGGTGGCCGTGGGAGCAGGCTGCAGAGCGCTGCTTTTCGCCGTCCAACGCCGAGGCGATTCTGTGGCTGCCCCGGCTGGGTGGCATGATGGTGTGATGGACAGCTTCCGCGTTGCCACCTACAACATCCACAAGGGCGTGCAGGGCCTGGGGCCGGCGCGCCGGCTGGAAATCCACAACCTCGGTCACGCGGTCGAGCAGCTGGACGCCGACATCGTGTGCCTGCAAGAGGTGCGCAGCCACCACCACAAGCTCAAGAAGCGTTTTGTGCACTGGCCGGAGCAGGGCCAGGCCGACTACCTGTCGCCCGAGGGCTACGAGGCCATCTACCGCACCAACGCCTTCACCCGGCACGGCGAACACGGCAACGCGCTGCTCTCGCGCTGGCCGGTGCTGGCCACCGGGCACCACGATGTGTCGGACCACCGTTTCGAGCAGCGCGGCCTGCTGCATGCGGTGGTGAACGTGGCCGAACGCGCGGTGCACGTGGTGGTGGTGCACCTGGGCCTGATCCACGCCAGCCGCGAACGCCAGGTGCAGCGCCTGGGGCATTTCATCGAACGCGAAGTGCCGGTCGGCGCGCCGCTGATTGTGGCCGGCGACTTCAACGACTGGAGCGCCAAGCTGCTCGCGCCCATGGCCGACCTGGACCTGCGCACCTTCGACGGCATCCGCCTGCCCACCTACCCCTCGCGCCTGCCGCTGCTGCACCTGGACCGCATCTACGTGCGCGGCCTGCACCCGGTGTCGGCCCATGTGCCCCACGGGCGTGCCTGGGCCCGCATGTCCGACCACCTGCCGCTGGTGGCGGAGCTGGCCTTCTGAGCGCCATGGACACGCAGGTGCCAGACGACTGGCGCCCGGCGCGAGCGCAGCCGGGCCACCGCCTGTTGCTGCTGCAAGGCGGCGACGCGTTTTTCCCTGCCCTGGTGGCGGCCATGGACGCGGCCACCCGCTCGGTGCACCTGGAAACCTACATCTTCGAATTCGCCGGCAGCGCCCTGCAGGTGGCCGAGGCCCTGGAGCGCGCCGCCCGGCGTGGCGTGCACGTGCGCCTGGTGGTGGACGGCATCGGCACGCCGCAGGTGCCCGCCGAGTGGCAGCGGCGCCTGGCCGAGGCCGGCGTGTACTGGCGCGTGTATGCACCGCTGGGCCGCTTCGGCCTGGCCCTGCCCAGCAACTGGCGCCGGCTGCACCGCAAGCTGTGTGTGGTGGACGGCAGCGTGGGCTTCTGTGGCGGCATCAACATCATCGACGACCTGGACGACGTGGCGTTGGGCCGGCTCACCCACCCTCGGCTGGACTTTTCGCTGCAAATCAGCGGCCCGCTGGTGACCGACATGGCCGAGACCATGGAACGCCTGTGGTGGCGGCTGCAGGCGGTGCGCAAGGCACGCCAGCGCGAGTTCCGCGCCGCGTGGGAGGCTTTGCGTGCCGGCACGCCGGTGGGCGATTTTTCCAGCCTGTTCGAGCCCCACCCCCAACCGGGCGCGCACGCGGGCAACGCCGCGCTGGTGCTGCGCGACAACCTGCGGCACCGCCACGACATCGAGCGCAGCTACCTCAAGGCCATTGGCGAATCGCACCACGAGGTGCTGATCGCCAACGCCTATTTCATTCCCGGGCGCAAGCTGCGCCGCGCCCTGACCATGGCGGTGGCGCGTGGTGTGCGCGTGCGTCTGCTGCTGCAGGGCAAGTACGAACACTTCATGCAGTACCACGCGGCGCGGCCGGTGTTCCACCAGCTGTTGCGCGCTGGGGTCGAAATTTACGAATACGTGCCCAGCGCCCTGCATGCCAAGGTGGCCGTGGTGGACCGCCGCTGGGCCACGGTGGGCTCCACCAACCTCGACCCCTTGAGCCTGCTGCTGGCGCGCGAAGCCAACGTGGTCAGCGCCGACGAAGGTTTTGCGCGTGCGCTGCACGAGCGGTTGGACCACATCGTGACCCACGACGGCCGCGCGCTGGAGCCGCAGGCGCTGGCGGCGCGCCCGTGGCCGCAGCGGGCGCTGGACCGGCTGGCGTTTGTCGTGATGCGCGCGACTTTGTTTGTCACCGGTCACAGATACTGATGCAGGACCTGATCGTCCAGCGCCCCGAGGGCCTGTACTGCCCGCCGGGCGATTTCTACATCGATCCCTGGCGCCGGGTGGACCGTGCCGTCATCACCCACGCCCACGCCGACCACGCGCGCAGCGGCCACGGGCACTACCTGGCCACACAGGCCTCGGAAGGGGTGCTGCGCGCGCGCCTGGGCGCCATCACAGTGCAGCCGCTGGCCTATGGCGACGTGGTGGAACACCAGGGCGTGCGCATCTCGCTGCACCCCGCCGGCCACGTGCTGGGGTCGGCCCAGGTGCGGGTGGAACACGCCGGCCGCGTGTGGGTGGCCAGTGGCGACTACAAGGTCGCGGCCGACCCCACCTGCGCCGCCTTCGAGCCGGTGCGCTGCGATGTGTTCATCACCGAGTCCACCTTCGGCCTGCCCATCTACCGCTGGGCGCCCGAGCAACAAGTGTTCAATGACATCAACGCTTGGTGGGCGCAGAACGCGGCCGTGGGCCGCGCCAGCGTGCTGGCCTGCTACAGCTTTGGCAAGGCGCAGCGCCTGTTGGCCGGCGTGGATGCGGCCATCGGCCCCATCGTCTGCCATGCGGCGGCCGAGCCCATCAACCGCGCTTACCGCAACGCCGGCGTGGCCCTGCCCGAGACCACGCCCGCCACACAACTCGACAAGGCCGCCGCAGCGCGCGCGCTGGTCTTGTGCCCGCCGGCGGCCATGGCGGGCCCCTGGCTGCGCCGGTTGGGCGAGTACAGCGATGCCTTTGCCAGCGGCTGGATGCGCCTGCGCGGCGGGCGCCGCCGGGGCGGCTTCGACCGCGGTTTTGCGCTCAGCGACCACGCCGACTGGCCGGGCCTGATGTCGGCCATTGGCGCCACCGGCGCGCAGCGTGTCATCGTCACCCACGGCAGCGTGCCGGTGATGGTGCGCCACCTCACCGAACAAGGCCTGTTGGCCGAGGCCTTTGAAACCCAGTACGGCGACGAACACGAAGCGGCGGCGGAGCAGGCCACGTGAAGCGTTTTTCCGCGCTCTACGCCGAGCTGGACGCCAGCACGTCCACCCAGGCCAAGCTGGCCGCACTGGGCCGCTACCTGGCCGACGCGCCACCCGAAGACGCCGCCTGGGTGGTCTACTTTCTGGCCGGCGGCAAGCCGCGCCAGGTGGTGCGCACCGCCGCGCTGCGCGCCACCGCCTGCGAACTCGCGGGCGTGGCCGACTGGCTGTTCGAGGCCAGCTACCAAGTGGTGGGCGACCTGGCCGAAACCATTTCGCTGCTGGTGCCCGATGCGCCGTCCGCCGATCACCCGCTGACTGGCCTGGGCCTGAGCGGCTGGATGACCGAGCACCTGCTGCCCCTGCGCGGCCAGCCGCCCGACGTGGTGGAGGCGGCGCTGCGCACGATGTTCAGCGCACTGGACGCGCCCGGCCGTTTCCTGCTCATCAAGCTGGTCGGCGGTGGCTTTAGGGTGGGCGTGAGCAAGCTGCTGGTGCAACGCGCCCTGGCCGCACACGCCGGCCTGGACGCCAAGCGCGTGGCGCAACGCTTGATGGGCTACACCGATGCCAAGGCGGTGCCCACGGCCGGGCATTACCTGGCCTTGGTGGCGCCCGAGGGCGGCGCCGACGACCAGGCGCGTGACGACGGCCAGCCCTACCCGTTTTTTCTGGCCCACCCGCTGGCCGACCTGTTTGAGTTGCCCGACGATGTGGCCGCGTGGGACGCCGTGCTGGGGCCGCCGGCGCACTGGCTGGCGGAATGGAAGTTCGACGGCATACGCGGCCAGGTCATCAAACGCGCGGGCCAGGTGTGGGTGTGGACGCGTGGCGAAGAACTGGTGACCGAGCGTTACCCCGAGCTGTCGGCGCTGGCCGCGCAGTGGCCCGATGGCACCGTGCTGGATGGCGAAATCCTGGCGTGGGACGCAAGCACCGATCGCCCGGCGCCGTTTGCGCGCCTGCAGCAGCGCATCACCCGCAGCACCGTCACGCGCAAGTTGTTGGCCGATGCACCGGTCACCTTCATTGCCTACGACCTGCTCGAAGCCGAGGGCCTGGACCAGCGCGACCTGCCGCAGTGGCAACGCCGCGAGCGGCTGCAGGCGCTGGCCTTGGCGTGCCCGTCTTTGCGTCCGTCGCCGCAGGTGCTGGCCGCCGACTGGCCGGCCCTGGCGGCGCAACGTGCGCTGGCTCGCGAACAGGGTTTTGAAGGCCTGATGCTCAAACAGCGTGAGGCCCGCTACGGCGTGGGCCGCACGCGCAGCGACGGCCTGTGGTGCAAGTGGAAGCTGGACCCCATGACCGTGGACACCGTGCTGATCTACGTCCAGGCCGGGCACGGCCGCCGAGCATCGCTGTACACCGACTACACCTTTGCCGTCTGGAGCCGCCCGCCGGTGGATGCGCACGAGGCGCAGGCGGTGGTCGAGGCCATCACCCGGCGCGAGCCGGCACAACCCGGCGCCTTGCAGTTGGTGGCCTTCGCCAAGGCTTATTCAGGCCTCACTGACGCCGAGTTCGCGCAGGTGGACGCGGTGATCCGCCAGACCACGCTGGAAAAGTTTGGCCCGGTGCGCAGCGTGCGGCCCACGCTGGTGTTCGAGCTGGGGTTTGAGGGCATTGGCGCCAGCCCACGCCACAAAAGCGGGGTGGCGGTGCGTTTTCCGCGCATGTTGCGCCTGCGGCCCGACAAGCCGCTGCACGAGGCGGGCACCCTGGCCGATCTGCTCGCGCTCATCCCCCACCGCCAATAACCTCAGGCACCTGGGTGCGTGGGGGCCGGTGTTAGCATGCCCGGATGTTGACGAAAGTTGAGCCAGACATGAACCCCACCGACGATTCCGCCGGGCACGACGAGGACGTTGGCGTCCCCGTGTCGGTCAAGATACGCGAGCGCATCCAGGCTGCGCGCAAGCGTTTCCATTCCAACGACAACATCGCCGAGTTCATCCAGCCCGGCGAGCTCGACCAGCTGCTCGACGAAGTGACGGTGCACATGCAGGGCGTGCTCGACGCCATGGTGATCGACACCGCCAACGACCACAACACCGGCGACACCGCGCGCCGCGTGGCCAAGATGTACCTCAAGGAGGTGTTCAACGGCCGCTACGTCAAAGGTCCCAGCGTCACCGAGTTCCCCAACGCCGAGCACCTCAACGAGCTGATGATCGTGGGCCCCATC
>JAUYSB010000035.1 GCA_030696525.1 Hydrogenophaga sp.
GAAGCCGCTGTGGCCGGTGGCATTCCGATCATCAAGGCACTGCGCGAAGGTCTCACGGCCAACAGCATCCAGTGGATCGCCGGCATCATCAACGGCACCACCAACTTCATCCTGTCCGAGATGCGCGACAAGGGCCTGGACTTTGACGTGGTGCTCAAGGAAGCGCAGCGCCTGGGTTACGCCGAAGCCGACCCGACCTTCGACATCGAAGGCGTGGACGCGGCGCACAAGGTCACGCTGATGAGCGCCATCGCCTACGGCATCCCGGTGCAGTTCGACAAAGCCTATGTGGAAGGCATCACCCAGCTGGGCGCCGCCGACATCAAATACGCCGAACAACTCGGCTACCGCATCAAGCTGCTGGGCATCACCAAGCGCACCGCCAAGGGCATCGAACTGCGTGTGCACCCCAGCCTGGTGCCGTCCAAGCGCCTGATCGCCAACGTGGAAGGCGCGATGAACGCGGTGGTTGTCAACGGCGACGCCGTGGGCACCACGCTGTACTACGGCAAGGGCGCCGGCAGTGAGCCCACCGCCAGCGCCGTGATCGCCGATCTGGTGGACATCACCCGCCTGCACACCGCCGACCCGCAGCACCGCGTGCCGCACCTGGCCTTCCAGCCCAGCGCCATCAGCAACGAGGTGGTGCTGCCCATGAGCGAGGTCGTGACCAGCTATTACCTGCGCTTGCGCGTGGCCGACGAGGCCGGCGTGCTGGCCCAGGTCACCGGCATCCTGGCCGGTGCAGGCATCAGCATCGACGCGGTGCTGCAGCGCGAGGCCGACGAAGTGGGCGGTGAGGGGGCGACCTCCACCGATCTCATCATCCTGACCCACGACACCCGCGAAGGCACCATGAACGACGCCATGGCCCAGATGCAGGTTTTGCCCACTGTGCTGGCGCCGATCACGCGCATTCGCAAAGAGGAACTGGCCTGATTAGGCTAAAATTATGGCCAGAATGTCCTGAAAAGGAGGCCGTCATGAATGCTGTCTGGCAAGTGCAGGAAGCGAAAAACCACTTCAGCGAGGTGATCGACCGGGCCCTGCACGAGGGGCCTCAGACCGTCACGCGCCACGGCCGGCCGGTGGTGCGTGTGGTGGCGGTGGCTGACGAGCGCGAGCGCAAGGCTCCACACGCAGGTGACGGGTTTGTCGAGTTCCTGCTGAGTGCGCCCAAGATAGAGGGCGGCCTCGAGTTGCCTGAGCGCAGCAGCATCAAGCCGCTGGAGCCACTCGGCGAGTGAGCGCGATGAGCTGGCTGCTCGACACCTGTGTCGTCTCGGAATTGTTCAAATCGGCCCCAAGCGAAGCGGTGCAAGACTGGCTTCGGTCCCGCATGGCTACCTGCAAGCTGAGCGCGGTCACGGTCGGTGAAATCCAATTCGGTATCGAACGTATGGCCCTGGGCCCCAAGCGCAACCGCTTGCAGTTGTGGTTCGACCAACTCTGCCATGACTTTGAAGAGCGCATTCTGGTGACGGACGAAACGGTCTGGCGCACTTGGAGCCGTTTGCGGGTGTCCTGTCAGGCCATCGGTCGCCCGCAGGCCGACCTGGACTTGCTGATTGCAGCCACCGCAGCCACCCACCAACTCCCCCTGGTCACGCGCAACACCCGCCATTTCGAAGACACGGGCATCCGGCTCGTCAACCCCTGGGCCGACGTTCCCTCGGCATGAAAAAGACATGAACTACCTCTCCACCCGAGGCGACACCACGCCACGCCGTTTCTGCGACATCCTGCTCGAAGGGCTGGCGCCCGATGGCGGTCTGTACCTGCCCGAGCGCTACCCGCAGGTGGACGCGGCCACGCTGGCGCGCTGGCGCAAGGTCTATCACGAGCAAAGCTACGCCGACCTGGCCTTCGAGGTGCTGTCGCTCTACATCGACGACATCCCCGCCGCCGACCTGCGCGCCATCTGCCAGAAGACCTACACCGTCGAGGTGTTCGGCACCGGCGAGATCGTGCCGTTGCGCCACGTCGAAAACGGCCTCTGGCTGGAGGCCCTCTCCAACGGCCCCACGCTGGCCTTCAAGGACGTGGCCATGCAGCTGCTGGGCCACCTGTTCGAATACGAACTGGGCCGCCGCGGCGAGCAGCTCAACATCCTGGGCGCCACAAGCGGCGACACCGGCAGCGCGGCCGAATACGCCATGCGTGGCAAGGCCGGCGTGCGCGTGTTCATGACCAGCCCGAACGGCCGCATGAGCCCCTTCCAGCAGGCGCAGATGTTCAGCCTGCAGGACGCCAACATCCACAACATCGCCATCGAAGGCGTGTTCGACGACTGCCAGGACATCGTCAAGGCCGTATCCAACGATCTGGCGTTCAAGCGCCAGCACAAGATCGGCACCGTCAACTCCATCAACTGGGCGCGCTTGCTGGCCCAGGTGGTGTACTACTTTGCGGGCTATTTCCAGGCCACCACGAAGGACGACCAGCAGGTCTCCTTCACCGTGCCCAGTGGCAACTTTGGCAACGTCTGCGCCGGCCACGTGGCGCGTTGCATGGGCCTGCCGATTGCCCAACTGGTGGTGGCCACCAACGAAAACGACGTGCTCGACGAGTTCTTCCGCACCGGCATCTACCGCGTGCGCGGCAGCGCCGACACCCACGAGACCTCCAGCCCGTCCATGGACATCAGCAAGGCCAGCAACTTCGAGCGCTTCGTGTTCGACCTGCTGGGCCGCGACGCTGCGCGCACGGCCGACCTGTTCGGCCCACAACTGGCCAAGCAGGGCCAGTTCGACCTGAGCGCCGATCCGCTGTTTGCGCAGGCCGCCAGCCGCTACGGCTTTGTGAGTGGCAAAAGCACCCACGCCGACCGCCTGGCCACCATCCGCGATTGCTGGGGCCGCCACGGCCTGATGATCGACACCCACACCGCCGACGGCGTGAAGGTGGCGCGCGAGCACCTCCAGCCGGGTGTGCCCATGGTGGTGCTGGAAACCGCGCTGCCCATCAAGTTCGCCGGCACCATCGTCGAAGCGCTGGGGCGCGAGCCCGAGCGGCCGCCCAAGTTCGAGGGCATCGAGGCCCTGCCCAAACGGGTGCTGGTGATGCCGGCCGACACCGAGCGCGTCAAGGCCTACATCGCCGAACACTGCGCATGAACGCTGTGACGCCTCGTCCCGGCCTGCGCCCACTGGCTGACGCATTGGCCGACCTGCTGACCGCCACCCAGGCGCTGCCGGGCGTTGATACCGTGCCCACCTTCGACGCCGATGGCCGCGTGCTTGCGCAGGCCTTGGTCAGCGCGCTGGACGTGCCCGGCCACGACAACACCTCTATGGACGGTTACGCTGTGCGCGTGGTGGATCTGGTGGCTGCGCAGGGCGCGCCGCTGCCCGTGTCGCAGCGCATTCCGGCCGGTCATTTTGGCGAGCCGCTGCGGCCCGGCAGCGTGGCCCGCATCTTCACCGGCGCGCCCGTGCCGGCTGGCGCCGACGCGGTGGTGATGCAGGAAGAGGCCGAGCCGGCAGGCGAGGGCTGGGTGACGTTCAAGACCGTGCCGCAGGCGGGCCAGTGGATTCGCCGTCAGGGCGAAGACGTGCAAAAGGGTGCCGTGGTCCTGCCCCAGGGCGCCCGCCTGGGCCCGGCCGAACTGGGCCTCGCCGCCAGCATCGGCTTCGCCAACCTGCTGGTGGCGCCGCGCGTGCGTGTGGCCTTGTTTTCCACCGGTGACGAACTGGTCATGCCCGGCACCGTGGCGCCGCAGGACATGAAGCCGGGCGCCATCTACAACTCCAACCGCTTCTTTCTGCGGGCGTTGCTGCAGCGTTTCGGCTGCCAGGTCAGCGACCTGGGCATCGTGCCCGACCAGCGCGAAGCGACGGTGGCCGCGCTGCGCGAGGCGGCGCAACAGCACGACCTCATCCTCACCAGCGGCGGCGTGTCGGTGGGCGAAGAAGACCACATCAAACCCGCCGTTCAAGCGCTGGGTCATCTGGACCTGTGGCAGATCGGCATGAAGCCCGGCAAGCCCTTTGCGCACGGACGCGTGGGGCCAGCCCATTTCATCGGCCTGCCCGGCAACCCGGTGTCCAGCTTCGTCACCTTTTTGCTGCTGGTGCGGCCTTTTCTGCTCAAGCTGCAGGGCGTGGCGGTGGACCCCACCAACGCCCTGCCCACGCCACTGCGGCTGCCGGCGCATTTCGATCTGCCCAAGGGCGACAAACGCCGCGAGTTCCTGCGCGCCCGCCGGAACGCGCAAGGCGGGCTCGACCTGTTCCCCAACCAGAGCTCGGGCGTGCTGACCTCCGCCGTCTGGGCCGACGGCCTCATCGACAACCCGCCAGGCCAGGCCATCGCGCGCGGCGACACCGTGTCCTTCACACCGTTTGCGGACTTTCTCGCATGAAGATCCAGCTCAAGTATTTCGCCTCCATCCGCGAGGCCCTGGGGCAGGGCAGCGAACACATCGAAACCGCCGCCACCACCGCCGGCGCCCTGCGCGATGAGCTGATCGCCCGAGGCGGCGCCTACGCCCAGGCGCTGGCCCGCGGCAAGGCCGTGCGCCTGGCCGTCGATCAGACCATGGGCGACGAAACGGCGGGCCTGCGCGATGGCGCCGAGGTGGCGTTTTTCCCGCCGGTGACAGGGGGTTGAGCATGAGCACGCGTGTCACCATACAAACCGACGACTTCGACCTCAGCACCGAGGTGGCACGCCTGCGCGACGGCGATCAACGCGTCGGCGCGGTGTGCAGCTTTGTCGGCACCGTGCGCGATCACAACGACGGCCAGTCGGTCAAGACGCTGGAGCTGGAGCACTACCCCGGCATGACGGAAAAGGCCATCGAGGCCATGATCGACGAAGCGCACCGCCGCTTCAACATCTATGGCGCCCGGGTCATCCACCGCGTGGGCCTGCTGCAGCCGCTGGACCAGATCGTGCTGGTGGCCGTCACGTCGGCGCACCGGGGCGAGAGTTTTCAGGCCTGCGAGTTCCTGATGTACTACCTCAAGACCCCTGCTCCGTTCTGGACAAAGGAAGACACGCCCGATGGTGCTCGCTGGGTGGACGCGCGCGTGAGCGATGACCAGGCGCTGGCCAAGTGGGGCATCGGCATCAGCAACGCGGTCGCATGACGCTGTTGCCGGCCGACATCGAATCCATCGAGCGCGCCACCCTGGCGGCGGTGGCGCCCGAGCGGGTGGAGGCGCTGCCCGGCTGGCTGCTGCCCATGGACCACGGCACCGTGGGCCGAGCCCATGCGGCAGTGCCACTTGTGCACGACCCGCTCCACATCGCGGGCTGGCGCGAAGTGACAGAGCGCTACCGCGCGGCGGGCTACCGCCCGGTGTTCCGCCTGCCCGAGCTGGACGCGTGGGCTGACATGCGCGCCGAATTGGCGGCCGCCGGTTGGCTGCGTGTGCAGCCCACACAGGTGCAGGTGGCACCTCTGGCTGGCCTGCTGGATGCCGACACGTCCACCTGCACACTGGACCAGCGCCCCGACGCGGCCTGGATGGCCATGTTCCTCGGCGAGGGCCTGGACCCGGTGGATGGCGCCAGCCGTTCGGCTGCACTGGCCCGTGCACAGGACAGCCGCTACGCCAGCCTGCGTGTGGATGGCGACACCCGCGCCTGTGGCATGGCGTGTTTTGCCCAAGGTTGGCTCAGCGTGCACGGCATGCGCACGGCTGCCACCCACCGTGGCCAGGGCCTGGCCACCCGGGTGCTGGCGGCGATGGCACAAGAGGCCTTGGCACGAGGCATAAACCGCGTGTTTCTGCAGGTGGACACCAGCAACGCGCCGGCCGTGTCCCTGTACCGGCGTCTTGGGTTTGTCGAGGCCTGGACCTACGCATACTGGCGCCGGGCCTAACGCTCACCGTGGACCGGTGGGTCCTTGCCCGCTGAAGCCACACGCCGCACAATGTCGACGCCGCGTCGGCCAACCCCGACGACATGCCAGCCAGTGCCGAATGCAATGCGCACTGCCTCCCCGCCGTCTTCCTCGTCAACAGGAGCCCATTCAATGGCGATGCAGCAATACCGCAAAGGCGACATGACGGTCATGTTCAAGCTGATCAAGGGCAAGCCCCATCCGACGTTTGCCCTCGGGCGATCGGGGGCCCAGCCGGTCAACCTTGGTATCGCATTTCGCTCTGTGGATGGGCCGATTGGCTACTTGCCGTTCTTCGGTGCCACGGATTTCGACCTCAACGGCGAGACATCCAGGAAAGAATGGTTTCTGGCGCGCCTGCCCATTGATCTGTCTTCGGTGGCTTCACCGCACACGCTGCTGTTGAAGGAGGCTGCTGGCGATGTCGAGTTTCTGGGCTCTGGCAGCGAGGAGTTGATTGACATCCAGTCGGCGGTCAAAAGCGACCTTCGCAGGCACGCAATGTCGTGTGCGTCGGGCGTCCTTGTCGATGGTGTGATGGCTGCCTTGGGCGGGCCGGCCATCAAGACGCTTGTGGAGCAGATGATCAAGTCCAAGGTCAAGCAGTTCATGTTGTCCAAGGCCATGAGCGCTGCCGCCAAGAAATACCTCAAGGACCAAGGCAACCTGGACCCCGACATGTTCCTGCAGCTGGCTCCTTGATCTGGCGCAAACACGAAGCGGCCTTTGGGCCTAAAGCTGAAGCCCCGGCTTGAAAAGGCCACCGACGGCCCCACGTCTGTGCCAATCAAGTTTTTTGGAGCCGCTTCATGCGCATCGACAAATTCACCACCAAGTTCCAGGAAGCCCTGGGCGAGGCACAAAGCCTGGCCCTGGGCAATGACCACGCCTACATCGAACCGGCCCATGTGCTGGTGGCCATGCTGCGCCAGGACGATGGCCCGAAGGCGCTGCTGCAGCGTGCGGGTGTCAACACCGCCGGTTTGCTCGCTGCCTGCGAGGCGGCCGTCAAACGCCTGCCCACGGTGCAGGGCCAGGAGCAGGTGACGGTGGGGCGCGACACGGTGACGCTGATGCAGGCGGCCGAAAAAGAGTCCATCAAGCGCGGCGACCAGTTTGTGGCCAGCGAGCTGTTTCTGCTGGCCGTGGCCGATTTCAAGGGCGAGCTTGGCCGCACCGCCAACGAAAACGGCCTGAACCGCAAGAGCCTGGAAACCGCCATCACCGCCGTGCGTGGCGGCCAGTCCGTCAACAGCCCCGAGGCCGAAGGCCAGCGCGAGGCGCTCAAGAAATACTGCCTGGACCTGACCGAGCGTGCCCGCCTGGGCAAGCTCGACCCGGTGATTGGCCGCGACGACGAGATCCGCCGCGCCATCCAGGTGCTGCAGCGGCGCACCAAAAACAACCCGGTGCTGATCGGCGAGCCGGGCGTCGGCAAGACCGCCATCGTCGAGGGCCTGGCGCAGCGCATCGTGGCCGGCGAGGTGCCCGATTCGCTCAAGGGCAAACGGGTGTTGAGCCTGGACATGGCCGCGCTGCTGGCCGGCGCCAAGTTCCGCGGCGAGTTCGAGGAGCGGCTGAAAAACGTGCTCAACGAGCTGGCCAAGGAAGAGGGTCAGACCATCGTTTTCATCGACGAGCTGCACACCATGGTGGGCGCCGGCAAGGCCGAAGGCGCCATGGATGCCGGCAACATGCTCAAACCCGCGCTGGCGCGCGGCGAGCTGCACTGCGTCGGCGCCACCACGCTGGACGAATACCGCAAATACATCGAGAAAGACGCCGCGCTGGAGCGTCGCTTCCAGAAAATCCTGGTCGGCGAGCCTTCGGTGGAAGCCACCAT
>JAUYSB010000056.1 GCA_030696525.1 Hydrogenophaga sp.
ATCCTGGCCACCCAGCGCCCCAGCGTGGACGTGATCACCGGCCTGATCAAGGCCAACATCCCCACCCGCCTGTCGTTCCAGGTCAGCAGCAAGATCGACAGCCGCACCATCCTCGACCAGATGGGCGCCGAGGCCCTGCTCGGCATGGGCGACATGCTCTACATGCCTTCGGGCACGGGGTTCCCGGTGCGGGTGCACGGCGCCTTTGTGAGCGACGACGAGGTGCACCGCGTGGTGGCCTACCTCAAGGAACAGGGCGGCGAGCCCAATTACATTGAGGGCCTGCTCGACGGCGGCACGGCCGATGGCGAAGGCGGCGACCTGTTTGGCGACGCCGGCGGCGGCGGCGACAGCGGCGGCGAAAAAGACCCCATGTACGACCAGGCCGTGGCCGTGGTGCTGCAAGACCGCAAGGCCAGCATTTCCTACGTGCAGCGCAAACTCAAGATCGGCTACAACCGCTCGGCGCGCCTGCTCGAAGACATGGAAAAAGCCGGCCTGGTGAGTGCGCTCACCAGCAGTGGCCAGCGCGACATCCTGGTGGCGGCCCGTGGTGGCAACGACGATTGAAACAGGCGGTGACGGAACGGAACCCCGTGGCCGCACCTCCGCTCTCACCCCCATGCGACCCTTGCTCAAACTCACTTTTCTGGGCCTGGCCCTGGCAACCTCCACCACCTGGGCCGACGGCTTGCAAGCACTGGAGCAATTCCTGCGCGGCACGCAGAGCGGCCAGACCACCTTCACCCAGACCGTGACCTCGCCCCTGCGCCAGGGCGAAACGGTGGCGCGCAGCAAAACCTCCAGCGGCACCTTCGAGTTCTCGCGCCCCGACCGCTTCCGTTTTCAGTACACCAAACCTTTCGAGCAGCTGATCGTGGCCGACGGCCAGACGCTGTGGTTGCACGACATCGACCTCAACCAGGTGGCCGCGCGCAAACAAAGCGAGGTGCTGGGCAACACGCCGGCGGCCATCATCGCCTCGGCCGCCGACCTCAAGGCCTTGTCGACCGTGTTCACCCTGGGCAACGCGCCCGAACGCGATGGCCTGGAATGGGTGTTGGCCACGCCGCGCAACCGCGACGCGCAGCTGCAGTCGGTGCACCTGGGTTTCAAGCAGGGTCAGCTGGCCGCGCTGGAAATGCTGGACAGCTTTGGCCAGCGGTCTGTGCTGAAGTTCGGCGCCATTGACGTGGGCACACGCCTGCCGGCCGACCGCTTCCGCTTCACGCCCCCGGCGGGCGTGGATGTGCTCAGGCAGTGAGCCGGTTCAGGGCGCAGGCACCACACACACCCGGCCTTTGGGCGCCATCTGCAGGCAGCGCGGCAGCGGATCGCGCCACTCGCCGCGCGCGGCACCAATCATCTCCAGCACCGTTTCGGCGGGGCGGGCGCTGACGTAGTAGTCATAGACCTGACCATTGACCACCAGCGCGGCCTGCGGTGAACCGCTGCGCCCGCCGCTGGCGCGGTCCAGCGCATCCTTCAAGGGCTTCACCTCGGGCGGCAACTGCGACAAGGGCGGCACCGAAGCGCGTATCGGCTTGGTCACGTAGCTGAAACGCACACCCTTGAACTCGGGCGCGGCCAGCAGTTGCGGCAGCTCGGTGGTGCGCCAGGCCTTGCAGGGCGGGCAGTCGTCGCCGCCCATCCAGATCAGGTGGATGTCGGGCGGTGTCGGCGGGGTCTGCGCCAGCGCAGGAACCACCGACAGGGCCAACAGGGTCACGCACAGGTGGGCGGTGTGTCTCATGCAAAGCCCAACACCACACGCCGCGTCTGCGCGCTTTTTTTCTCGATCTTGGTCACCACCACGGCGCCAATCTCGGCGGTGTTGGCAACGTGGGTGCCGCCACAGGGTTGCAGATCAATCAACTCGGTGGCGCCCACGCGTATGGTGCGCACCGCGCCACTGCCGCGCGGCGGCGACACGCTCATGCTCTTGACCAGCGCGGGGTTGGCGTCGAGCTCGGCGTCGGTGATGGTGCCCACGGTCACCGGCAACGCCGCCGCCACCAGGGCTGCAATGCCCTGGGTCAGCGCGTCCTTGTCCAACGGCTCGGTCATGTGAAAGTCCAGCCGCGCGTGATCGGGCGTGATGGAGCAGCCGTCCACCGGCTGCGCCACCAGGTGGCACAACAAATGGGTGGTGGTGTGAAAACGCATCAGGCGCAGGCGGCGCGGCCAGTCGATCTGGGCCGTCACCGCCGCGCCGGGCGCCAGGCGCGCCAGCAGCGCGTCCTGACCGGGCGCGGGCAGGTGCACGATGCCGACGGTGGGCCGGCCTTCGGCGTCCTTGGCCTTGCGGGTGTCGGCGATGTGCAGCACGTTGCCGTCGTCCAGCGTCAGCTGGCCCGCATCACCGGCCTGGCCGCCGCCCAGGGGGTAGAACACCGTGCGGTCCAGCAGCACGCCGGCATCGGTCACGGCCAGCACACGGGCGTCGCAGGTCTGCAGGTAGCTGTCGGCGCGGAACAACAGGTCTTGGGTCATGTCGTGTGTTCGGGTTGGGGCAGGGCCGAGGCCGGCAGGCCAAACAGGCGGTCGAACACCCAGGTGAACGCCATGGTGTAGACGAGGAAGAACAGCAGCAGGCCCAAGTCGGTGATCAGCGCGTGCCAGTAGCTCATGTCCAGCCAGTGCGCCACCAGCGGCACCAGCAGCAGGGCCAGCCCGCCCTCGAAACCGAAACCGTGCGCCACGCGGCGCGCCAGCGACCGGCCGCGCACCACCTGGCGCGCCTCCCAGCGTTCGAAGGCCCAGTTGAAGACGTAGTTCCAGGTCAGGGCCACGGTGGACATGGCCACGCTCAGCGCCAGGGCCGAGCCGGCGGGTTCGTCAAACATCCAGCCCAGCGCCGGGGTGACGAGGGCAATGGCGATGGACTCATAGAGGATGGCTTGAACGATGCGGCGCTTGCGAGGAGACATGTGCGAATTGTGCCGCGCGCCCGGGAAATGTGCCGCCCGCGGCTGGGCCACAATGCAAACCATCCGAATCAGCTGCGCACCATGCCCCCGCCCCACACCCCCCTGCCCGAACGACTCCGCCCCCGCACGCTGGGCGAGGTGGTGGGCCAACAGCACCTGCTGAGCGAAGGCATGCCGCTGCGCATCGCGTTCGAATCGGGCCAACCGCACAGCTGCATCCTCTGGGGGCCGCCCGGCGTGGGCAAAACCACCATCGCGCGCCTCATGGCCGACGCCTTTGACGCCCAGTTCATCGCCATCAGCGCGGTGCTGGGCGGTGTGAAGGACATCCGCGAGGCGGTGGACCAGGCCCTGCTGGCCCGCGACGGGCTGGAGCAGCGCCGCACCATCGTGTTCGTGGATGAGGTGCACCGCTTCAACAAAAGCCAGCAGGACGCCTTTCTGCCGCACGTGGAAAGTGGCCTGTTCACTTTCATCGGTGCCACCACCGAAAACCCGTCCTTCGAGGTCAACTCCGCCCTGCTCTCGCGCGCCGCCGTGTATGTGCTGCAGCCATTGACCGAAGACGACCTGCGCCTGATCGTGGCCAAGGCCCGCGCGCTGGACGCCGTGCCGCCGCTGCAGGCTGAGGCCGAACAGCGCCTGCTGGCCTACGCCGACGGCGACGCGCGCCGCCTGCTGGGCACGCTGGAGACCCTGGCCGTGGCCGCCAGGGTGCAGAAACAGCCCGAGATCACCGACGACTGGCTGCTCAAGGTGCTGGGCGAACGCCTGCGCCGCTACGACAAAGGTGGCGAGCAGTTCTACGACACCATCAGCGCCCTGCACAAGAGCGTGCGTGGCTCCGACCCCGACGCCGCACTCTATTGGCTGCTGCGCATGCTCGATGGTGGTGCCGACCCGCGCTACATGGCACGCCGCCTGGTGCGCATGGCGGCCGAGGACATTGGACTGGCCGACCCGCGTGCCCTGCGCCTGGCCTTGGACGCGGCCGAGGTGTACGAGCGCCTGGGCAGCCCCGAAGGCGAACTGGCCCTGGCCGAGTGTGTGGTCTACCTGGCCGTGGCGCCCAAATCCAACGCGGTTTACAAGGCCTACAACGAAGCCAAAGCCTTCATCAAAAAAGACGGCAGCCGCCCGGTGCCCATGCACCTGCGCAACGCGCCGACCCAGCTGATGAAAGACCTGAATTACGGCAAAGGCTACCGCTACGCCCACGACGAGGCCGATGGTTTTGCCGCTGGCGAGACCTACCTGCCCGACGGCATGGCGCCGCCCGGCTTTTACCGCCCGGTGGAGCGCGGGCTGGAAATCAAGATCGCCGAGAAGCTGCGCCAGCTGGCCGAGCGCAACCGCGCAGCAGGATCATCAGATTGACGGCAGCGACTTTATTAGAAAATCTAATGATCAACGCTAATTGCATCAGTCAATTGTCAAACGCCCCTAAATTTAAGGGTTTTCCCGCGTTTCTAGGGGCATACGCGTATAGGGTGGCCCGTTACAGATCACTACAATCCCGCCCACTCTCACCCGCAGCGGTTCCGGCGCCCTGGCTCCGATCCCGGCTGGCGGGTTTTTTGCTACCTCGTCAGGCTTGGGGTCTTGAACCCCAGCTTTCTGTCCAAACCGGAGAAACCTGAATGGAAACCTTGCTGCAGCAGATCATCAATGGTCTGGTTCTCGGCAGTATGTACGCGCTGGTGGCCCTGGGCTACACCATGGTGTACGGCATCATCGGCCTGATCAACTTTGCCCACGGTGACGTGCTCATGGTGGGCGCGCTCACCAGCTGGACCATCATCGTCACCATGCGCGAGGCCATGCCGGGCGCGCCGGGCTGGCTGATCCTGCTGCTGGCGCTCATCATCGCCATGGTGGTGTGTGCGGTGCTCAACTTCACCATCGAGAAGCTGGCCTACCGGCCGCTGCGCAACTCGCCACGGCTGGCGCCGCTGATCACGGCCATGGGCATGTCCATCCTGCTGCAGACGCTGGCCATGATCATCTGGAAGCCCAACCCCAAGTCCTACCCGTCCATGCTGCCCACCGAGCCCATCAACGTGGGCGGCGCGGTGATCTCGGTGACGCAGATCTTCATTCTGGGCACCACCGCCGTGGTGCTGGCCGGCCTGATGTACATGGTCAACAAGACCAACCTCGGCCGGGCCATGCGCGCCACGGCCGAAAACCCGCGCGTGGCCGGTCTCATGGGCATCAAGCCCGACATGGTGATTTCGGCCACCTTCATCATCGGTGCCATGCTGGCCGCCATCGCCGGCGTGATGTGGGCCGCCAACTACGGCACCGTGCAGCACTCGATGGGCTTCATGCCCGGCCTCAAGGCCTTTGTGGCGGCCGTGTTCGGCGGCATCGGCAACCTGGCCGGTGCGGTGGTGGGTGGCATCTCGCTGGGCCTGATCGAATCCCTGGGCGCGGGCTACCTGGGCGCCCTGACCGGCGGCTTCCTGGGCAGCCAGTACACCGACATCTTCGCCTTCATCGTGCTGGCCGTCGTGCTCACGCTGCGCCCCTCGGGCCTGCTGGGCGAACGTGTGGCGGACCGAGCCTGACGCGAAGGAGACCTCATCATGATGAACACAAAACAAGGCAAGCTGATCACCTTCCTGATCGCAGCCGTGGCCCTGCTGATGCTGCCGCTGTTCCTGCAGACCTTTGGCAACGCCTGGGTCCGCATCATCGACATGGCCCTGCTCTATGTGCTGCTGGCGCTGGGCCTGAACATCGTGGTCGGCTACGCCGGCCTGCTCGATCTGGGCTACGTCGCCTTCTTCGCGGTGGGCGCCTACATCATGGGCCTGCTGGGCTCGCCCCACCTGGCCGACGCCTTTCCCGCCATCAAGGCGGCCTTCCCCAACGGCATCCACTACAACATCTGGGTGTTGATGATCTTTGCGGCCATCGTGGCCGGGGTGGCCGGGGTGGTGCTGGGCGCGCCCACCCTCAAGCTGCGCGGCGACTACCTGGCCATCGTGACGCTGGGCTTCGGTGAAATCATCCGCATCTTCATGCTCAACATGGACCGTCCGGTGAACATCACCAACGGCCCCAAAGGTCTGAGCCAGATCGACTCGATCTCGGTGTTTGGCGTCGACCTGGGCAAGCGCCTGACCATTGGCGACTTCACTGTCCAGCCGGTCACGCTCTACTACGACCTGTTCCTGTCCCTGGTGGTGCTGTCGCTCATCATCTGCTACCGGCGGGAGCCCTCGCGCATCGGCCGCGCCTGGATGGCCGTGCGTGAAGACGAAATTGCCGCCAAGGCCATGGGCCTGAACACGCGCAACCTCAAACTGCTGGCCTTCGGTATGGGCGCCTCCTTTGGCGGCGTGTCGGGTGTGCTGTTCGCCTCCTTCCAGGGCTTTGTGTCGCCCGAATCCTTCTCGCTGATGGAGTCGGTGATGATCGTGGCCATGGTGGTGCTGGGTGGCATCGGCCACATCCCTGGCGTCATCCTGGGCGCCCTGCTGCTGGCCGGTCTGCCCGAGGTGCTGCGCCACGTGGCCACCCCGCTGCAAGCCCTGACCGACGGTCGCCTGGCCCCTGAAATCCTGCGCCAGCTGCTGGTGGCCCTGGCCATGATCATCATCATGCTGCTGCGTCCGCGTGGCCTGTGGCCGGCGCCCGAGCACGGCAAGTCGCTGAGCAAATAAGTCCTGCAACAGAACAAGGCAAAAGCATGACAGACACCATTTTGAAAGTGGCCGGCGTGTCCAAGCGCTTCGGCGGCCTGCAGGCCCTGAGCGACGTCGGCATCGAAATCCAGCGCGGCCAGGTCTATGGCCTGATCGGCCCCAACGGCGCCGGCAAGACCACCTTCTTCAACGTGCTGACCGGGCTGTACACGCCCGACAGCGGCACCTTCGAGCTGGCTGGCAAGCCCTACACCCCCAGCGCGGTGCACGAGGTGGCGAAAGCGGGCATTGCACGCACCTTCCAGAACATCCGGTTGTTCGCCGAGATGACCGCGCTGGAAAACGTGATGGTCGGCCGCCACGTGCGCACACACTCGGGCCTGATCGGCGCGGTGCTGCGCACACGCAGCTTCAAGGCCGAGGAAAAAGCCATTGCCGAACGCGCCCAGGAGCTGCTGGACTACGTGGGCATAGGCAAATACGCCGACTACAAGGCGCGCACCCTGAGCTATGGCGACCAGCGCCGCCTGGAGATTGCCCGTGCCCTGGCCACCGACCCGCAGCTGATCGCGCTGGACGAGCCGGCAGCCGGCATGAACGCGACCGAAAAAGTGATGCTGCGCGAGCTGATCGATCGCATCCGCAACGACAAGCGCACCATCCTGCTGATCGAACACGACGTGAAGCTGGTGATGGGCCTGTGCGACCGCATGACCGTGCTCGACTACGGCAAGCAGCTCGCCAGCGGCACACCCAGCGAAGTGCAGAAGAACCCCAAGGTGATCGAGGCCTACCTGGGCACCGGCGGACATTGAGCGAGAAGAACATGGCACAAACCCTACTCAAAGTCAGCGGCCTGAAGGTCGCATACGGCGGCATCAAGGCGGTCAAGGGCGTCGATCTGGAAGTGCGCGAGAACGAACTCGTGACCCTGATCGGCTCCAACGGCGCCGGCAAAACCACCACCATGAAGGCGGTCACCGGCACCCTGGCCATGGAAGCGGGCGACATCGAATACCTGGGCAAAAGCATCAAGGGCAAGGGCTCGTGGGACCTGGTCCGCGAAGGCCTGGTCATGGTGCCCGAAGGCCGCGGTGTGTTCACCCGCATGACCATCACCGAAAACCTGCAGATGGGCGCCTACATCCGCTCCGACAAGGCCGGCATCGCCGCCGACATCGAGCGCATGTTCACCATCTTCCCGCGCCTGCGCGAGCGCAAGGACCAGCTGGCCGGCACCATGTCGGGCGGTGAACAGCAGATGCTGGCCATGGGCCGCGCGCTCATGAGCCAGCCCAAGGTGCTGCTGCTCGATGAACCCTCCATGGGCCTGTCGCCCATCATGGTGGACAAGATCTTCGAGGTGGTGCGCGACGTGGCCGCCCAGGGTGTGACCATCCTGCTGGTGGAACAGAACGCGCGCCGCGCCCTGCAGATCGCCGACCGCGGCTACGTGATGGATTCGGGTGAGATCACCATGAACGGCATCGGCAAAGACATGCTGGACGACCCGAAAGTGCGCGCCGCCTACCTGGGCGAGTAAGTCAGCATTCCATCAAAACTAGAATAGAGGGTTGCGCACAACGGTGCGCAACCCTTTTTTCATTGCCAACATGAACACCCCAGCCGCTGCCCACACCCACACCGCCGTTGCCGAAGACAACCAGCTGATCACGGAACGCCGCGAGAAGCTCAAGGCGCTGCGCGAGCAGAAGCAGGCCGCAGGCGAGCCGGTGTTTCCCAACGACTTCAAGCCCGCCGACCGCGCGCAAGACCTGTTCGAGCGTTATGACGCCATGGGCAAGGAAGAACTGGAGCCGCTCAAGGTGCGCGCCAGCGTGGCCGGCCGCATGATGCTCAAGCGTGTGATGGGCAAGGCCAGCTTCGCCACCCTGCAAGACGCCTCGTTTGGGCCGTCCAACGGCCGCATCCAGATCTACCTGGGCAACGACAGCGTGGGCGAGGAAGCGCATGCCGCCTTCAAGCACTGGGACCTGGGCGACATCGTGGCCGCCGAAGGCACGGTGTTCAAGACGCGCACCGGTGAACTCACGATTCAGGCCGACAAGGTGGTGCTGCTGACCAAGAGCCTGCGCCCCATGCCCGACAAGTTCCACGGCGTGCACGACCAGGAGGTCAAATACCGCCAGCGCTATGTGGACCTGATGACCGACGAGGCCACACGCAAGCGTTTCATGGCGCGCAGCCAGGGTGTGACGCACCTGCGCGAGTTCATGGTCAAGCACGGCTTTCTGGAAGTGGAAACGCCCATGCTGCACCCCATTCCGGGTGGTGCCAACGCCAAACCTTTCGAGACGCACCACAACGCG
>JAUYSB010000036.1 GCA_030696525.1 Hydrogenophaga sp.
GGTGGACATTTCCACCTTGCAGCCCGGAGAAAAGCTCACCGTCGAATGGCGCGGCAAGCCCGTGTGGATCTTCAAGCGTACTCCCCAGCAACTGGAGTCCCTCGCCCAGACAGAGTCCCAGCTGGCCGACCCCAAGTCGGACCGCAAAACGTACCCGACGCCCGAGTACGCCAAGAACCAGCACCGCTCGATCAAGCCCGAAGTGTTTGTCGGTGTTGGCATCTGCACCCACCTTGGCTGCTCGCCCGGTGACAAGTTGCAGGCAGGGCCTCAGCCTTCGTTGCCGGATGACTGGCGCGGCGGCTTTCTGTGCGCCTGTCACGGTTCCACTTTCGACGTGGCCGGCCGGGTGTTCAAGAACAAGCCTGCGCCTGACAACCTGGAAGTGCCGCCGCACATGTACCTGTCCGACACGCTGCTGCTCATCGGCGAAGACAAGAAGGCCTGAGGTAAATCGACATGGCTGAATTCAAGGAAATCTCCCCCAATGCATCGGCCGGCGCCAAGGTGACGAACTGGTTTGAAAACCGGTTCCCTACCGCCTTTGACGCCTACAAGGTGCACATGTCGGAGTACTACGCTCCGAAGAACTTCAACTTCTGGTACATCTTCGGCTCGCTGGCACTGCTGGTGCTGGTGATCCAGATTGTCACCGGCATCTTCCTGGTGATGCACTACAAGCCCGACGCCGCCAAGGCCTTCGAGTCTGTCGAGTACATCATGCGAGACGTGCCCTGGGGTTGGCTGATCCGCTACATGCACTCCACGGGGGCTTCTGCCTTCTTTGTGGTGGTGTACCTGCACATGTTCCGTGGGCTCATCTACGGCAGCTACCGCAAACCGCGCGAGCTGGTCTGGATCTTCGGCTGTGCCATCTTCCTGTGCCTCATGGCCGAGGCTTTCATGGGTTACCTGCTGCCATGGGGCCAGATGTCCTACTGGGGCGCCCAGGTGATCGTGAACCTGTTCGCGGCCATCCCGTTCATCGGTCCTGACCTGGCTTTGCTGATCCGTGGCGACTTCGTGGTGGGTGATGCCACGCTGAACCGCTTCTTCAGCTTCCACGTCATTGCCGTGCCGCTGGTGCTGCTGGGCCTGGTGGTGGCCCACCTGCTGGCCCTGCACGATGTCGGTTCCAACAACCCCGACGGCGTCGAGATCAAGGGTCCGAACGCTCCCAAGGACGCCAAGGGCAAGCCGCTGGACGGCGTGCCGTTCCACCCCTACTACACCGTGCACGACATCTTTGCCGTCTCGATGTTCCTGTTCGTGTTCTCGGCCATCGTGTTCTTTGCGCCCGAGTTCGGTGGCTACTTCCTGGAGTTCAACAACTTCATACCGGCGAACCCGCTGGTGACGCCGCTGCACATCGCGCCTGTGTGGTACTTCACGCCCTTCTACTCCATGCTGCGCGCCATCACCACCGAGATGATGTACCCGCTGGTGGCCTGCGTGCTGCTGGGTGCTGTGCTGGGCGTGCTCAAGGCCAAGGCCAGTGCCGCTGTCAAGGGTGGCATCGTGGTCGGTGCCGTGGTGCTGGTGGCCGCGATGCTGGCCATCGATGCCAAGTTCTGGGGCGTGGTCGCCATGGGCGGTGCCGTGGTCATCCTGTTTTTCCTGCCCTGGCTGGACAACAGCCCGGTCAAGTCCATCCGCTACCGCCCGAGCTGGCACATCTACCTCTACACCGTCTTCGTGATCAACTTCCTGATCCTGGGTTACCTGGGCGTGCTGCCGCCGTCGCCGGTGGGTGAGCGTGTGTCGCAAGTGGGCACCCTGTTCTACTTCGGCTTCTTCCTGCTCATGCCGTGGTGGAGCCGTCTGGGTGAGCCCAAGCCGGTGCCTGCCCGCGTCACCTTCCAGCCGCACTGAGACCTTTGGAGAACAAGAACATGAAAAAGCTGATTCTTGGCTGGATGCTGGCGCTGGGCGCTGCAACGGGCGCCCTGGCCGCCGGCGGTGGCATTCCGCTGGACAAAGCCCCCAAGCTGACCAACGACATGGCCGCGCTGCAAAACGGTGCCAAGCTGTTCGTCAACTACTGCCTGAACTGCCATTCGGCCTCGTTCATGCGCTACAACCGCCTGACGCAGATCGGCCTGACCGAGCGCCAGATCCGCGACAACCTGGCGTTTGCCACCGACAAGGTGGGCGACACCATGAACGCCTCGATCAACCCGCAGCAGGCCAAGGACTGGTTCGGCGCCCAGCCGCCCGACCTGACCCTGGTGGCGCGCTCGCGCGCCAGCGGCGCCGGCAGCGGCGCTGACTACCTCTACACCTACCTGCGCACCTACTACCGCGACGAAGCCAAGCCCACCGGCTGGAACAACCTGGCTTTCCCCAACGTGGGCATGCCCCACGTCTTGTGGGAACTGCAGGGTGAGCGCCGTCCGGTGTTCGAGAAGGTCATGAGCCATGGCCATGAAGTGCAGGTGCTGCGCGGCTGGGAGCAGGTCAAGCCCGGCACCATGAGCCCGGCCGAATACGACCGCGCGGTCGGCGACTTGGTCGGTTTCATGCAGTGGATGGCCGAACCCGACCAGAACAGCCGCGTGCGCCTGGGCGTGTGGGTGCTGATGTTCCTCGGCGTCTTCACCCTGATCGCCTGGCGCCTGAACGCCGCGTTCTGGAAAGACATCAAATAAACGCCTGCCCGGGGTGCTCACGTGCCCCGGTCACCCACAGTGGTTTGCCTTTGGGCTGCGGCTCTTTGGCAACCACTGTTTTCACTTGAGGAGTCCCCATCATGATGGTTTTGTATTCGGGCACCACCTGCCCTTACTCGCACCGCTGCCGTTTCGTTTTGTTCGAAAAAGGCATGGATTTCGAGATCCGCGATGTGGACCTCTACAACAAGCCGGAAGACATCAGCGTGATGAACCCCTACGGCCAGGTGCCCATCCTGGTCGAGCGCGACCTCATCCTGTACGAGTCGAACATCATCAACGAGTACATCGACGAGCGTTTCCCGCACCCGCAGCTGATGCCCGGTGACCCGGTGGACCGCGCCCGCGTGCGCCTGTTCCTGCTCAACTTCGAGAAAGAGCTGTTCGCCCATGTCTCGGTGCTGGAAACCCGCAGCAACAAGGGCAACGACAAGGCCATCGAGAAGGCCAAGGCGCACATCCGTGATCGCCTGACCCAGCTCGCACCGGTGTTCCTGAAGAACAAGTACATGCTGGGCGACAACTTCTCCATGCTCGACGTCGCCATCGCGCCGCTGCTGTGGCGCCTGGACTACTACGGAATCGAGCTCAGCAAGAACGCCGCACCGCTGCTCAAGTACGCCGAGCGCATCTTCTCGCGCCCAGCCTACATCGAGGCGCTGACGCCGTCCGAAAAGGTCATGCGCAAGTAAGGCGCGCAAGGCCTTGACGACCATGAGCCAGGACGACTCCACGCCCTCCACGCGACCCTACCTCATCCGTGCCCTGCACGAATGGTGCACCGACAACGGCTTTGCGCCCTACCTGGCGGTGCAGGTCGATGCCTCGGTGCAGGTGCCGCGTGAGTTCGTCAAGAACAACGAGATCGTGCTCAACGTGAGCTTTGATGCCACCAGTGGCCTCAAGCTCGGCAACGATTACGTCGAGTTCAAGGCGCGCTTCGGTGGTGCGCCGCGCGACATCATCGTGCCCGTCACCCACGTGGTGGCCATCTACGCCCGTGAAAACGGGCAGGGCATGGCCTTTCCGCCACCGTCGGCGGCCGTGTTGCAGGCACCGGCCGGCACCGCATCTCGCAGCGTCGATGCAGCGCCTACTGGCGACGATGGCAAGGCCCTTCAGCTGGTCAAGGGCGACGACGGTGCGGCGGCTGAAGACGATGCGCCGCCGACGCCACCACCCAGCGGCTCAGGCCGACCGGCACTCAAGCGAATCAAGTAAGGGCTCAAGTAGAATCTGCCCCGCGCCGCTTTAGCTCAGTTGGTAGAGCAACCGCCTTGTAAGCGGTAGGTCGTCAGTTCGATTCCGACAAGCGGCACCATTTTCCTGTTCATGCACCGCCGGTTGCGCTCAGCGCCAGCTGGCCTGTTGCACCTTGATGCGCAACTGCCCGACCGCCAGGCCTTTGTGTTCGAGTGCCAGTTTCATGGCCGGCATCATCTGGCGCAGCTTGGCCGCCGCCGCCGTGTTGTCCACCAGCAGGCACCAGTCGGTGCCGTCCAGCGGACCGGAGCGCACCGCTTTGCGCATGCCGACCGGCAGCAATGGCAAAATGATGGCCAACCTTTTCTGGGACTGCGCCACCAGCTCGCTCAAGTGAGCCAGCGTCGGCGCACCATGGATGGCCTGTTGCAGGCTCATCATCTGGTGGGTACGGGTCGAAGCGTTCATGTGGGGCCCGCAACTGGAGACGTATGCATCTGATTATCACCGACGCCTGGGCTGCCAAAAGCCGCGCACTGCACCTGACCGGGGTGCAGTTGGTGCTGGCCGGGCTCAGCCTGTCGGTGGCCTTGGTGCTGACCTCGCTGGGCCTGTACCACTGGGTGTTTCTGGAAGGCGCACGCCAGGGCTGGCCGGTGGTCGGCCCCATGGTCAAGCTGCTGCTCAAGAGCGAGATGGCGTCGCAGGACGCCGTTATGCGCGACAACCTCGATGCCATGGCCAAACGCCTGGGGCAGATGCAGGCCCGGCTTGTGCAGCTGGAGTCGTTGGGCGACCGTGTGGCCGGGCTGGCGGGCGTGCCACCGGTGGACCCCAAGCTGCGTGGCGCAGCCGGCGGGGCTTTGCTCGCGCCGCGCTCGATGACGGCACAGGAGGTGTCGCAATCGCTGGAGCGGCTGGACGCGGCGGCCCTGGGCCAGATGGACTGGCTGACCCTCACCGAATCGCGCCTGTTCGAGCAGAAGGTGAAAAGCAGCCGGCTGCCCACGCAGCACCCGGTGCAAGGTGTTGACCTGGGCTCGGGTTTTGGCTGGCGGGTTGATCCGATCACGGGTCAGTCGGCACTGCACAGCGGGCTCGACTTCCCGGCCGACACCGGCACGCCCATCGTGGCGGCTGCGGGTGGTGTGGTGGTGTTTGCAGGCTGGCACGCGGCCTATGGCCACATGGTGGAAATCGACCACGGCAACGACCTGGTCACACGCTACGCACACGCCTCCAGGCTGAGCGCCAAGCAGGGCGATCTGGTGCGGCGCGGCCAGAAGGTTGCCGACGTGGGCAGCTCCGGCCGCTCGACAGGCGCCCACCTGCATTTCGAGGTGCTGGTGGCCGGCGTGCCCCAGGACCCGCACAAATTCCTCGACGCCGGCAGGCTTGCTGCCCAGCCGCAGGAAGCCCGCGCCGGACCCGGCACGCGCATCGCCAGCGGCCCGCGCCGCTGACCCACCTGCCACCGCGCTGCCTCAGGCGCGCGGGGCTGCGCAGGTAGAATCGTCCGGTTGGGCGCAGAGCGCCCATTCCCCTTGTTTTCAACGGCTTGGCAGATCCCAAGAGCACCCAGAACCGTCACGCCCAGCGCCCGCCCTCAGCGCGGTTGCGCGAGTGAAAAACACCTATGGCCACAAATTTCCTGACCAAAATCTTTGGCAGCCGCAACGACCGCCTGCTCAAGACCTACCGCAAGGCGGTGGAGCAGATCAACCGCCTGGAGCCGCAGTTCGAGCAGCTCAGCGACGAGGCCCTGAAGGCCAAGACCGAAGAATTCAAGCAGCGCTTGGCGCAGGGCGAGTCGGTTGATGCGGTGCTGCCCGAGGCCTTTGCGGTGGTGCGCGAAGGCAGCAAACGCATCATGAAGATGCGCCATTTCGACGTGCAGCTGCTGGGCGGCATCGCCTTGCACCACGGCAAGGTGGCCGAGATGCGCACCGGCGAAGGCAAGACCCTCACCGCCACGCTGCCGGTCTACCTGAATGCGCTCACCGGCAAGGGTGTGCACGTGGTCACGGTCAACGACTACCTGGCCAACCGCGACGCGCAGTGGATGGGCCGTCTCTACAACTTCCTCGGTCTGTCGGTGGGCATCAACCTGCCGCAGATGCCGCGCGAAGACAAGCAGGCCGCCTACCTTGCCGACATCACCTACGGCACCAACAACGAGTACGGCTTCGACTACCTGCGCGACAACATGGTCTACGAGACGGCCGATCGCGTGCAGCGTGGTCTGCACTACGCCATCGTCGACGAGGTGGACTCCATCCTGATCGACGAGGCGCGCACGCCGCTGATCATCAGCGGCCAGGCCGAAGACCACACCGCGCTGTACATCGCCATCAACCAGGTCGTGCCGCTGCTGACCCGCCAGGAAGGTGAGGCCGATCCGCGCACCGGCGAAGGCGTGATCAAGCCCGGCGACTTCACGGTAGACGAAAAAGGCCATGCCATTCACATGACCGAGCAGGGTCACGAAAACGCCGAGCGCATCCTCACCCAGGCCGGTCTGCTGGCCGAGGGTGCCTCGCTGTACGACCCGAGCAACATCGCGCTCATGCACCACCTGGTGACCGCGCTCAAGGCCCACCACCTCTACCACCGCGACCAGCACTACGTGAACCAGGGTGGCGAGATCGTCATCGTGGACGAGTTCACCGGCCGCCTGATGTCGGGCCGCCGTTGGAGCGATGGTCTGCACCAGGCGGTGGAAGCCAAGGAAGGCGTGGGCATCCAGGCCGAGAACCAGACCCTGGCCTCCATCACTTTCCAGAACTACTTCCGCCTTTATGGCAAGCTGGCCGGCATGACCGGAACGGCCGACACCGAGGCCTACGAATTCCAGGAAATCTACGGCCTGGAAACCGTGGTGCTGCCGCCCAACCGCCCCAGCCAGCGCAAAGACGAGCTCGACCGTGTCTACAAGACCACCAAGGAAAAGTACGATGCGGCCATTGCCGACATCCAGGAATGTTTTGCGCGCGGCCAGCCGGTGCTGGTGGGCACGTCCTCGATCGAGAACTCGGAAATCATCGCCGAGCTGTTGAAGAAGGTCGGTCTGCCACACGAGGTGCTCAACGCCAAGCAGCACGCGCGTGAAGCCGACATCATCGTGCAGGCCGGGCGCCCCAAGGCCATCACCATCGCCACCAACCTGGCGGGCCGCGGCACCGACATCGTGCTGGGCGGCAACCTGGAGAAGATGACGGCCGCCATCGAGGCCGATGCCTCGCTGGACGAAGCCGCCAAGGCCCAGCGCATCGAAGCCATGCGCGCGCAATGGCAGGCCGACCATGACCAGGTCAAGGCGCTGGGGGGCCTGCGCATCATCGCCACCGAGCGCCACGAAAGCCGCCGCATCGACAACCAGCTGCGTGGCCGTTCGGGCCGCCAGGGCGACCCGGGTTCTTCGCGTTTCTACCTGAGCCTGGACGATTCGCTGATGCGCATCTTCGCGGGCGACCGCGTGCGCGCCATCATGGACCGCCTCAAGATGCCCGAGGGCGAGGCCATCGAGGCCGGCATCGTCACCCGCAGCATCGAGAGCGCGCAGCGCAAGGTCGAGGCGCGCAACTTCGACATCCGCAAACAGCTGCTCGAATACGACGACGTCAGCAACGACCAGCGCAAGGTGATCTACCAGCAGCGCAACGACATCCTGGACGCCCAAGACCTGAGCAGCCAGATCGCCGGTCTGCGCGAAGGCGCCATCACCGACGTGGTGCGCGCCTACGTGCCCGAAGCCAGCGTGGAAGAGCAGTGGGACCTGCCCGGTCTGGAGCAGGTGCTGCGCGACGAATGGGGTGTCAGCGTCGAGTTGATCAATTTCGTTGCTCAGGCCGAAGCCGTGACCGACGAGGACCTCGTTGAACGTGTGGTGGCCGCCGCGCACGAGGCCTTCAACGCCAAGGTGGAGCAGGTGGGTGCCGACAGCTTCACCCAGTTCGAGCGCATGGTGCTGCTGCAGAACATCGACTCGCACTGGCGCGAGCACCTGAGCGCGCTGGACTATCTGCGCCAGGGCATACACCTGCGCGGCTACGCACAAAAGCAACCCAAACAGGAATACAAACGCGAAGCCTTTGTGCTCTTCGGCCAGTTGCTGGACACGGTGAAGAACGACGTCACCCGCACGCTGATGAACGTGCGCATCCCGTCCGACGAGCAGATGGCGCAGGCGGCGCAGGCACTCGAGGCCAGCGCCGAACGGGTGAGCAACGTGACCTACACCGCGCCCACCGAAACCGGCGAAGCCGAGACGGTGGTGGACGCCACCACCGCCGCCATGCCGCGTGTGGGCCGCAACGACCCTTGCCCCTGTGGCAGCGGCAAAAAATTCAAGCTGTGCCACGGCAAGCTGAGCTGAGGAGCAAAAGATGGCTGTGAACTGGACGGCGCCGAACGCGGCGGATGTGTATGCGGTGCCGGGCGTGCGCATCGGCGTGACCGAAGCGGGCGTGCGCAAGGCCAACCGCAAGGACGTGACGGTGTTCCTGCTGGACGAAGGCACGGCGGTGGCCGGTGTCTTCACCCAGAACCGCTACTGCGCCGCGCCGGTGCAGATTTGCCGCGAGCATCTGGCCGCTGGCAACGGCATCCGTGCCATGGTCATCAACACCGGCAACGCCAACGCCGGCACCGGCGAGCCCGGTCTGGTCAACGCGCGTGCCACCTGCATCGGCCTGGCCCAGGCGCTGCAAATCGCGCCCACGCAGGTGCTGCCCTTTTCCACCGGCGTGATCATGGAGCCGCTGCCGGTGGACCGCGTGTTGGCCGGCCTGCCCGCCGCCATTGCCGATGCACAAGCCGCGCACTGGCTCAAGGCGGCCGAAGGCATCATGACCACCGACACCGTGGCCAAGGCCGCGAGCCGCCGCATCACGCTGGGCGGGCAGGCGGTGACCATCACCGGCATCGCCAAAGGCGCGGGCATGATCCGCCCCAACATGGCCACCATGCTGGGTTTTGTGGCCACCGATGCGAACATCGCACCCGTGCTGTTGCAAGGCCTGGCGCGCGAGCTGGCCGATGGCTCCTTCAACCGCGTGACGGTGGACGGCGACACCTCCACCAACGACTCCTTTGTGCTGATGGCCACGCGCCAGGCGGCGCATGCCGAGATCACCGATCTGGCCAGCGCCGACGGCCAGGCCTTGCGCGCCGCGCTGCTGGACGTGGCCCGCACCCTGGCGCATGCCATCGTGCGCGATGGCGAAGGCGCGACCAAGTTCATTGCCGTGCGCGTGGAAGGCGGCCACAGCACCGACGAATGCCTCAAGGTGGCCTACGCGGTGGCGCATTCGCCCCTGGTCAAAACCGCATTTTTTGCCAGTGACCCCAACCTGGGCCGCATCCTGGCCGCCGTGGGTTACGCCGGCATTGCCGACCTGGATCAGGGCAAGATCGAACTGCACCTGGACGACGTGCACGTGGTCACACAAGGCGGGCGCAACCCGAGCTACCGCGAGGAAGACGGTGCGCGCGTGATGAAACAAAGCGAAATCACCATACGCATCGGCCTGGGCCGGGGCACGGTGACCGACACGGTGTGGACCTGCGATTTCAGCCACGACTACGTGACCATCAACGCCGATTACAGAAGCTGAGCTGCGCATGAACGAACAATTCGAGCGCCTGCTCCAGCGTGCCGAGCAGTTGATTTCGCGCATCGAATCGGTGCTGCCCCAGCCCCTGGGCGCGCCCGACTGGTCGGCCTCCATCGCCTACCGCTACCGCAAGCGCAGCAGCGGCCACGGCAGCCTGGAGCCGGTGCGCCATGTGGCCGACATGCGCCTGGCCTCGCTGAAAGAAATCGACCCGCAAAAGGACAAGATCCAGCGCAACACCGAGCAGTTCGTGAAAGGCCAGCCGGCCAACAACGTGCTGCTGACCGGCGCGCGCGGCACCGGCAAAAGCTCGCTTATCAAGGCCTGCCTCAACGAATACGCGCCGCAGGGCCTGCGCCTGATCGAGGTGGACAAGGCCGACCTCACCGACCTGCCCGACATCGTGGACGTGGTGGCCGGTCGGCCCGAAAAATTCATCGTCTTTTGCGACGACCTGAGCTTCGAAGACGGCGAGCCCGGCTACAAGGCGCTCAAGTCCATCCTCGACGGTTCGGTGTCGGCGGCCTCGCCCAATGTGCTGATCTACGCGACCAGCAACCGGCGCCACCTGCTGCCCGAGTACATGAAGGAAAACCTGAGCTACACCCACACCGCCGACGGTGAGGTGCACCCGGGTGAGGTGGTGGAAGAGAAGATTTCGCTGTCCGAGCGTTTTGGCCTGTGGGTCAGTTTTTATCCCTTCAGCCAGGACGAGTACCTGGCCATCGTGGCGCAGTGGCTGTCGTCGTTCAACGTGCCGGCGTCGGCCATTGAAGCCGCCCGCCCCGAGGCGCTGGTCTGGGCGCTGGAGCGCGGCTCACGCAGCGGCCGTGTGGCCTACCAGTTTGCGCGCGACTACGCCGGCAAACACGCCACATGAGCGACGCCCGCAAGCACACCGAAGTGGCCGTCGGCATCCTCATCCGCCCGGATGGCGCGCTGCTGCTGTCCACCCGTCCCGAGGGCAAGGCCTATGCCGGCTACTGGGAATTTCCGGGTGGCAAGATCGAGGCCGGCGAATCGGTGACCGAGGCCTTGCGCCGCGAACTGACCGAGGAACTGGGCGTGACGATTGGCCAGGCCCACGAGTGGAAAGTCACCGAACACGACTACCCGCATGCGCTGGTGCGCCTGCACTGGTGCAAGGTGTTCGATTGGACGGGCGACTTTGAAATGCGCGAAGGCCAGCAGATGGCGTGGCAGACGTTTCCGCTCACCGTGTCGCCGGTGTTGCCCGGCGCCTACCCGGTGCTGGACTGGTTGGCCGCCGAAAGTTCAGGCGCTACTGCAGCTTAGGGTCACCGAAAGGCTGCTCGTCCGGCGGCGCCTCGGCCGGCATGCGAAAGTGCTCTGCCGCCCAGGCGCCGAAATCCATGTGCTTGCAGCGTTCGCAACAAAACGGCCGGTAGGGGTTGCTGGGTGCGTAGACGCTGTCGCCACCACAGGCGGGGCAGCGCACCAGGCGCGGCTTCACCACGGTGTCGCTCATGCGCAGAGGCTCAACTCGAAGTTCATGTCCACGTCGGTGGCGCCGTGCAGCCGGTGGTCTTCGCCCAGGCGCATCATGCGCACCGAAAACATCAGGCGGTTGCCGCTGATTTCGGGCACCAGACCTTGGGTGCCATCAATGAACACGCGCAGCAGCTGGAAGCTTCGGCCCTGGGGCAGGTTCTGCTGGAACTGGCCGGCCACGGCCACCACTTTTTGGGGCGACCCCGCATCGCGCAGCAGCTTGAGCAGCCAGTGGATGGCCTCGGCCAGCGGCGCCAGGTGGCCCACCCATTCGCTCAGGTCGCGCTGGCGGCGTTCGGGCGCCTGGTGTTGCCAGTCGAAGTAGGCCGGCAGGTCGAATTCGCAGGTGCCGCCCGGGATGCCGATGCGGCTGCGGATGGCCATGAGCCAGTCGTTGTCGGTCAGGGCCTGGCCGATCTTGCCCGAGACGGCATTCAGGGCGCTGAAGCAGCCGTCGAGCTGGCCCACGATCTGGTCGAGTGCGGCTTCCGAGATGGCCGGGTTGCCGCGGTAGCTGTTGAGCTGCTGCTTGTGTTTTTCCAGGTCCTTGAGCACGTCCGTCTTCATGTCGGCACGGGCCGCCACGTCCATGACTTCAAAGATGGTCTGGATGGCGAAGTGGTGGTCCAGCGCGTGGGTGCGGGGCACCAGTTCACCGAGGCGTCGGAACAGGTCTTCCAGACGAAGGTAGGTCCGAATGCGTTCGTTGAAGGGGTACTCGTACAGGATCACGGCGCGGGCGGGCTGGCAGGTGGGCGGACAGCGGGCATCATAGCCCGAATGACGTGGCCAACGCCCGCACATCGCGCTCCAATTGCAGCAGGGTGTTGCCGGCGCCGTTGAACACCACGGCATCGGCGGCGGCCAGCCGTTGTTGGCGTGATGCCTGCTGGCGGATCACGGCGTCCACCGCCTCGCGCGCCCAGCCATTGCGGGCCACCACCCGCTGCACCTGGGTCTCGCTGTCGCAGTCAACCACCAGCACCGCGTCCACCCGGGCGCGCCAGTGGGTCGACTCGACCAGCAGGGGCACGTCGAACACCACACAGCGCGCTGTGCTGTGTTGCAAGGCGTTGGCCATGGCCTGTTGCACGCAGGGGTGGACGATGGCTTCCAGCGCCTGTTTGGCAGTTGGGTCGCTGAACACCCGCTCGCGCATCTGATCGCGGTTGAGGCTGCCGTCGGCCGCCACAAAGGCGTCGCCGAACACGCGTCGGATCTCGGGCATGGCGCTGCCTCCTGCCGCCGTGCTGGCGCGCGACATGGCGTCGGCGTCCAGCACCTGCGCGCCCAGGCCCGCCAGCAGCTGGGCCACGGTGCTTTTGCCGCTGCCTATGCCGCCGGTGAGGCCCAGGCGCAAGGCGGGCGCCACATTCACAGGCCTACCACGTCCAGAATGGCTGATGGACCAAAGATCAGGGCGGCAAAACCCGCCCCGGCCAGAAAAGGTCCAAAAGGCACGTAGCCGCCTTCGCGCAGGTTGTCGAACAGCTTCATGCCAATGCCGACCACCGCGCCAATGACAGACGCCATCAGCACCATGGGCACCAGCGCCTGCCAGCCGAACCAGGCGCCCAGCGCGGCCAGCAGTTTGAAGTCACCGTAGCCCATGCCCTCTTTGCCGGTGACCAGCTTGAACAGCCAGTAGATGCTCCACAGCGACAGGTAGCCGGCCACCGCGCCCCACAGCGCGTCGGTCAGCGGCACCGTTGTCCATTGCAGCGCGGCGGCAATCAGGCCGGCCCACAACAAGGGCAGGGTGATGTCGTCGGGCAGCAGGGTGGTGTCCCAGTCGATGGCCGCCAGTGCCAGCAGCGCGGCGGCAAACCCCCACCAGGCCAAGGTGCTCAGGCTCATGCCGTGGCGGTCAAAACAGAACACGAACAGCGCGCCCGTCAGCAACTCGATGGCGGGATAGCGCCAGCCGATGCCTGTGCCACATTCGGCGCAGCGTGCACGCAGGGCCAGCCAGCTCAGCACCGGGACGTTCTGGTACCAGCGTATGGGCGCGTGGCAGCTGGGGCAGTGCGAACACGGTGTGACCAGGTTGAAGGGTTTGCCCGCTTCAGAGGGCGTTTGCCCCGACAGCTCGGCACACTCCGCCGCCCAGCGCCGCTCCATCATCTTGGGCAGGCGGTGGATGACCACGTTGAGAAAACTGCCGATGAGCAGGCCCAGAATGCCCGCGAGCAGCGGGCCAGCCAAACCGATGTCCACCGTCACACCACCTGACCGAGTTTGAAGATGGGCAGGTACATGGAGACCACGATGCCGCCGATGATGGTGCCCAGGATCACGATGATGATGGGCTCCATCAGGCTGGACAGGCCGGCCACCATGTCGTCCACCTCGGCCTCGTAGAAGTCGGCCGCCTTGCCCAGCATGTGGTCGATGGAGCCGGATTCTTCACCGATGGCGCACATCTGTATGACCATGGACGGGAAGATGTTGGCGTTGGTCATGGCCGCCGTCAGGCTGGTGCCGGTGGACACCTCCTGCTGGATCTTTTCGGTTGCCACGGCGTAGACGGCGTTGCCGGAGGCGCCGCCCACCGAATCGAGGGCCTCCACCAGTGGCACACCGGCCGCGAACATGGTGGAGAGGGTGCGCGTCCAGCGCGCGACCACCGATTTTTCGATCAAGGCGCCGAAGATGGGGATGCGCAGCATCAGCCTGTCCATGAAATGCTGCATCTTCTCGTTGCGTCGCCAGGCCTGGAAGAAGAAGTAGAAGCCACCGCCGATGACGCCAAAAATCAGCCACCAGTAGGCGACAAAAAACTCGCTCATCGCGATCACGAACAGCGTGGGCGCGGGCAGGTCGGCACCGAAGGACGAGAACACCTGCTTGAAGGCCGGGATCACGAAGATCATGATCACCGTGACCACGACAAAGGCCACCACGATCACCGCGATCGGGTACATCAGGGCCGACTTGATCTTGGACTTGATCGCCTCGGTCTTTTCCATGTAGGTGGCCAGCCGGTCCAGCAACTCTTCCAGAATACCGGCCGCCTCGCCCGCTTCCACCAGGTTGCAGTACAGGTTGTTGAAGTACAGCGGGTGCTTGCGGAAGGCCGAGCTCAGCGAGGTGCCGGTTTCCACGTCGGTGCGGATGTCGTTGAGCAGGCGGGTGACGCTGATGTTGGGGTTGCCGCGGCCCACGATGTCGAAGGCCTGCAGCAGTGGCACGCCGGCCTTCATCATGGTGGCCAGCTGGCGGGTGAAGATGGCGATGTCCTTGGGCTTGATGGACTT